>NZ_JBFTOQ010000058.1:0-32993 GCF_056398045.1 Cupriavidus sp. 05L411
ATTCTTCCACCGCGCCCACCCCACCACGAAACCATCACGGCGTGACATATCGTGACACTTTGCACCGGTACCGGCAGATGGATGAATGAGCAGGGATGCCGCTACCGAGCAGCCTCACCACGAAACCAGCGCCATCCGCAGGATCGTGGCCACTCAATCCGGTAACGGCATGAGGCCATTAGAACCCGGGGCCTGACGACGAAACCATTGGGCTGCGCAACCCCAATAAGCCAGCCTCCTGCAAGGATCGCTTTCTCTTGGTTACTTCTCTTTACGAGTAAAGAGAAGTGACATCTCACACGTTCCAAAACGGCCAACCCCGTACAGCCGCGACAGCAGCTAGAAGCAATAAAACCCCGCCCACCCACGCTCGTCTGCGCCAGCAGCTAGAAGCCTCAACCCAGCCCCATACCCCATACCCCATCACCCCTCCCGCAACCGATACTTGAGAATCTTGCCCGCCGCGCTGATCGGCAACGTCTGCACAAACACCACCTCCCGCGGCACCTTGTAATTAGCCATATGCCGGCGCGCCCAGTCGATCAGCTCATCAGCGCCAACCTTGCTACCGTGCCGCAGCACCACAAAGGCCTTGCCTGCCTCGCCGAGGCGCTCGTGCGCAACGCCCACCACCGCCACCTGCGCGATCGCCGGATGCGATACCAGCAGCTTCTCGATCTCGGCCGGATAGCAATTAAAGCCACCGACGATAAACATGTCCTTGATGCGGTCGGTGATGCGCAGGTTGCCACGCGCGTCGAGCGTGCCGATATCTCCCGTGCGCAGCCAGCCGCCCGCATCGATCGCTTCGGCGGTGGCCTCCGGTAGCTGGAAGTAGCCGCGCATCACGTTGTAGCCGCGCACCGCCACCTCCCCGGGCTCTCCTGCCGGCATTGGCTGGCCGGCGCTATCCACGCAGCGCAGCTCGACACCGGGCATGGCGCGGCCCGACGTCAGCGCCACGATATCGGCGTCGTCTCCGGCGCGGGTCAGCGTGGCAAAGCCGCACGACTCGGTCAGGCCGTAGCCAGTGAAGATGTCGCGAAAGCCCAGCTCGCGCCGCATGCGCTGGATCAGCACGGGCGGGATCGCCGACGCGCCGGTCACCGCGACGCGTAGCGAGGACAGGTCGAACTCGCGCAGGCGCGGATTGTTCAGCAGTGTCTGGTACAGCGTCGGCGGGCCGGGCAGCACCGTGATGCGCTCGTTCTCGACGCGGGTCATCACCGCCTCGGCATCGAACACCAGGTGCGGCAGGATAGTAGCGCCGCTGACCAGCGCCGCCAGCCACCCGGCCTTGTAGCCAAAGGTGTGGAAGAAGGGATTGACGATCAGGTAGCGGTCACCGGCCTCCACGCCGGTGATCGAGGCCCAGCCATGGATGGCCTGCAGATTCTGCGCATGCGCGGTCATCACGCCTTTCGGGCGGCCCGTGGTGCCCGAGGTGAACATGATGTCCATCAGGGTGTCACCGGTTACGGCACGCTCGCACGCACGAAAATCCGCCTCGCTGGTCTGCGGCGCCAGGGCCAGGAAGTCTGCCCATACAAGCTCATCCGGCGCCATCTGCCGCCCCGCGCACCCGCGCACCACCACCACGCGCTCCAGCGTGGCGGGCCGGTGCGGCGCCAGCATTTCCGGATAGCTCTCGCCGAGGAAGTCGTCGATGCAGAACAGCACCCGCGCGCCGCTGTCGGCCAGGATTGCGCCGGTCTCCATGCCCTTCATGCGGGTATTGATGGGCACCAGCGCCGCCCCGATGCTGTGCGTGGCCAGGGCGGCGACGATCCATTCCGACAGGTTGGGCGCCCAGACGGCGACCCGGTCGCCAGGCAACACGCCGAGCGCGAGCAGCGCCCGTCCCGCCTGCGCGCGCAGCGCGTCCAGCACCGTGAAGCTGAGCCGCAGCCCGTCCTCCTGGATGGCGATGCGCGCACCATGGCGCGCGGCGGCTGTGCGTACCAGTTCCGGGATGGTGGCGGGAACGGCCTGCCCCGCGCTGGCGGCGTCGGCCAACCCCTGGGCGGTGTCGATGGTGTCGGTTGTCATCATGTCAGTCGGGAAATTTCAGGTGCAGTTCGCTGCCGGCCGCGCGGGCCTGGCAGGCCAGGGTCCAGCCGGCCTC
This sequence comes from Cupriavidus sp. 05L411, assembly GCF_056398045.1. Taxonomy (NCBI): domain Bacteria; kingdom Pseudomonadati; phylum Pseudomonadota; class Betaproteobacteria; order Burkholderiales; family Burkholderiaceae; genus Cupriavidus; species Cupriavidus sp. 05L411. The sequence goes on from NZ_JBFTOQ010000058.1 coordinate 2,126, forward strand.
GCGGTCGGCGGTGTCGAGCACGTGGTTCTCGCCCAGCGTCGCCTCGCCGTGCGTCACCTGGCACATGCAGGCGCCGCACAGGCCGGAGCGGCAGGAATTCGGGGCGCTAATGCCGGCGCGCAGCATGGCGTCGAGCACGGTTTCGCCGGCCCGGGCGTCGAGCCGGTGGCGTACGCCATCCAGTTCCACTTCCAGTGCGGCGGGCGAGCAAGCTGGCGGCGTCTCGTCCTTGGCCAGCGCTGCGGCGAGCGGCGGCGCGCCGAAGCGCTCCACGTGAATCCGCTCGCGTGCCACGCCAAGGGCCTGCAAGGCGGTCTGCGCACCGTCCATGAACGGCCCCGGCCCGCAGATAAAACAGTCTGCGTGGCCCCACGGCGAGGCCAGCGCTTCGAGCTGGGCCTGCGAGGGCGGCCCCTGCACGCTGTCCAGCCAGTGGATCACGCGCAGCCTGTGCGCGTGGCGCGCGGCCAGTTCGCGCAGCGCATCGCGGAAGATCACGCTGCGTTCGTCGCGGTTGGCATAAATCAGCGTGACGTTGCCGCCGCCATGGCGCAGCGCGGCCTTGGCGATCGACAGCACCGGCGTGATGCCGCTGCCGCCGGCGAACAGCAGCAGGTCGCCATCGAGGCTGCGCGGCGTGAACACGCCCGCGGGCGGCATCACGTCAACCGTGTCGCCGGCCCCGAGCCGGTCACAGATCCAGTTGGATACGCGACCGCCGCGCACGCGCTTGATCGTCACTCGCAGCGCGCTGTCAACCTGGGGGCTGCTGGACAGCGAGTAGCAGCGCTGCTGCGCGGCGCCCTCCAGCGGCACCTTGAGTGTCAGGAACTGGCCCGGCCGGTAGGAGAAGGTATCGCGCAGTCCTTCGGGCAGCTCGAACACCAGCGAGCTTGCCTCGTCGGTCTCGGCCACCACCTGGGCGATGCGCAGCGGGTGGAATTGCGCTTGCACCATGATGTCTGCGATCAGGCTATGCCCATGATGGTCTGCGCATTGTCGATGCGCAGCTCGGCGCCGTTGACGTAGCGCGACTCATCGGAGGCCAGGAACAGCACCAGGTTTGCCACGTCGCCGGGCAGGCACATGCGTTGCATCGGATCGCCGCCCGCCTGCTCATGGGTGGCCGAGGCGTCGGCCGCGCCTTGCATCAGGGCAGCCGTCATGGGCGTCAGGATGCCGTCCGGATGCACGGAGTTGCAGCGGATCTTGTAGCCGCGCTGCTTGCAGTAGGCCGCCACGCTGCGGGTGAGCGCGGTGACCGCACCCTTGCTGGCGCTGTAGGCGCAGAACATGCTCATGCCGCCCAGGGCCGCCACCGAAGACATATTCACGATGACCCCGCCGTTCTCCTTCATCGCGCCCACGCCATACTTGCAGCCCAGGAAATAGCCATCGGCATTGATGCGCATGATGCGCTGCCATTGCTCCAGCGTGGTGTCCTCCACCGAGCCCAGCGCCAGCACCGCGGCGTTGTTGACCAGCACGCCCGGCGTGCCAAAGCGGTCCTGGGTGCGCTTCATGACCTGCTGCCAGCCAGCTTCACTGGCGATATCGTGAGGCACGAAGATGGCGGCGTCGCCGATCTCGCGCGCCACGGCGTGGCCGGCCTCCTCGTTCAGGTCGGTCAGCACCACGCGCGCGCCCTCGCGCGCCAGCAGCAAGGCGTCTTCCTTGCCGACGCCGCTGGCGGCGCCGGTGACGATGGCGATCTTTCCTTCAACTCGGTTGCTCATGGCTTGTCTCCTTGATGTGTTCGTCGGTGTCTTCATTGCGGCCCGGCTGGTCCGCCAGGGCCGCCAGGGCTACGAGGTGGCGCCCGGCATTGCGCCCCGACCAGATACAGTCGGCGAGCGATAGGCCGCTCACATAGTGATTCGAAGCGATGCCGACCGCCGTGCGGCCGACCGCGTACAGGCCCGGGATCGGCGCCGCCTGGGCGCCGGATCCTTCCGCCAGCACCTGGCCGCACGCCTCGTCCACGCGCAGGCCGCCGAGGGTGATGGCGGGACAGGGAAAGGTGCGGCTATGCGCGGAAATATCGATGGCCAGGTAGGGCCCGCGTTCCAGCGATGCGCACATCGCCGCGGATTTCCCAGTGGGGTCGGGCTGCTCGCCGCGCGCCGCCGCGTTATATGCAGCCAGCGTCGCCAGCAATGCCGCACGCGGCATGCCCAGCTTGTCGGCCAGCAATGCGACACTCGGCGCACGCGTGGCGCCAAACAGCATCAGCATGATGGCGGGCACGCGCTGAAAGGCCCAAAGGCGTCCGGTCACGCAATCGCGCAGGGCCGCGCGCGCCAGCCCGGCGTTCAGGATCAGCCAGGCACGGCCGCCGTGCTCCTCGCACATGGCGTGGCCCAGCCGCGCGCCGTAGACTTCCTCGTTGCCGATGCGCGCGCCTTGCGCGTCGACCACGCAGCCGCGCGCCCAGTCGAACGGCGGATTGATGAAGCGCCATGCGGAAACGCGCTCCAGGTGGCGCGCCGCCGCCCCGACAGACAGACCAAGGCGAATCCCGCTGCCATCGCAGCCGGTGGTGCCCAGGCGCCAGTTGCGGCTGTACTTGGGGGCGTGCGCGGCCACCATGGCCGGGTTGAAGATAAAGCCGCCGGTGGCCAGCACCACGGCGCCGGCGCGCACTGCATAGGGCTGCGCGAAATGCGCTTCCAGTTGCGTCACGCGCCGGCGCAAGGCATCGGCCAGCGCCGGGGAAAGATTGTGCAGGCGCTCGGCCCAGCGCGCCAGGCGGGCATGCCGGCGTTGCAGGCGGCCGGGTGGCAGGCGCCGGAGTTCCACGCCAATGACCGCGCCCTGGCCATCGACAATCAGGCGGCGCGCCGCGGCATGGCGCATCACGTCCACCCCGGCCTGCGCCAGCACCGCGCGCCGCAGCACGCCGTACAGCGCGTGACCGGACATGCCACTGCCCTTGCAGCGATGGCCGCGCGGCGCCGGTTCGGCATGCCGCGCGTAGTCCGCCACGGTCTCGTTGCCCGAGTAGTAGAGGTAATAGTCCTGCGCGGGATATGAGGTCTTGCGCGGCGGCACGGTGGCGGCAAAGCCCGCGCCCAACTGCTCCAGCCAGGCGATCATGCCGGTGCTGCGCTCGCAGAATGCCTGCAGCGTGCCATCGCCGACGGCGTCGCCAACTTCCTGCCGAAGGTAAGCCGCCATGGCCTCGGGCGTGTCACGGTAACCGGCGGCCTGCTGGTATGGCGTGCCGCCGCCGGCATACACCACACCGCCGCTCCTGGCGCTGGCGCCGCCACCTTCGAAGCGCTCGGCCACGATCACGCCGAGCCTGCCCCGAGCGGCTTCGAGCGCCGCGCAGGCGCCGGCGGCGCCGAAGCCGATCACAGCCACGTCGCAGCGGGCATCCCACCGGCAGGCACCCGGGTCGGCAACGACCAGCGGCGGCAATACCGCGTTGACCCCGCCGGAGGCGGGATCGGGAACGACGGCGTTGGCGGTCATGGCGCAGGCTCCGGCACTTGGCTCACCTCACGCCGCCCGCAGGCTGGCCAGCGGCGCCGAGGTGGAGTAGGCGCCATCCACATAGACCAGCGGCGCCACTTCGCCTGCCAGCCGGACTTCGCGCAGGCGGCCGATGAAGACGGCATGGGTGCCGTAGTCGAAACGGCCATCCTGTTCGCAGATCAGGTTTGCCTGGGCATCCCGCAGGTAGGGCACGCCCAGCGGGTCGGCCTCCCACTGGCCCGTGGTAAAGCGGTCCTCGCCCTTGAGCCGGCCACTGCAATCGACAGCAATGTCGCGATGATCGGCCGCCAACAGGTTGACGCAGAAATCCACCCCGGCATTGAGGGCCGGGTAGATCGAGGCATTGCGATGGATGCAGATCAGCAGCGAAGGCGGGTCCGCGGACAGCGAATCGACCGCGGTGACCGACATCGAATAGCGGCGCTCGCCCTCGCGGCAACTGACCACCGCAACCGAGCGCGCCATGCGGCGCATTGCCATCAGCATATCGTCGCGCAGCGACGGGGGAATATTCTGGTTCATCATGCCTCCTGCTTGTGTGATGCACGGCGCGGCAGCCGCATCGCGCCGCGTCATGGTGTTAGTCCGCTCTGCCCGGCCGCTGCGCCCGCCAGCACATCGGCGGCGATCAGGCCGAAGGTCATGGCCGGCCCGATCGTGGAGCCCGCGCCCGGATAGCTGGCGCCCATCATCGAGGCGCTGGTATTGCCGATGGCGAACAGTCCGTCGATGGGCGAGCCGTCCTCGCGCAGCACGCGGGCGCTGGCGTCGGTCGCCAGCCCGCCCTTGGTGCCGATATCGCCAGCGTCGATGCGCACCGCGTAGAACGGCGCGCGGCCGATCGGCGCCAGGCACGGGTTGGGACGGACCTGGCTGTCGCCGTAGTAGGTATCGAAGACGTTGTCGCCCTTGCCGAAGTCTTCGTCCACCCCGCGCGCTGCGAATCCGTTCATGCGCTCGACGGTGTGCGCCAGGCCGCCGGGGGCGATGCCGGCGAGCCGCGCCAGCGCGTCGAGCGAATCGGCGCGCAGCAGGACGTCCGCAAAGGCGGCCGGGATACGGCGGTCCGGCATGACCGAGCCGGGCAGGATCGGCCCGCAGGGATACTTGCGGCGGAAGGTCGCATCGAACACCAGCCACGCCGGCACGCTGCAGCCAGTCTGCGCGTGGTCGCGGTACATCGCGGGCACGAACTCGGAGTACGGCGCGGCCTCGTTGACGAAGCGCCTGCCCTGCCCGTTGACGACGATGCAGCCGGGCAAGGCACGCTCGACAAAGATCGCGCGCTGCTTTTCCTCGCCGCTGACCTTCACCGTTGGCGCGCCCCATACATGCGACATCAGCTCCAGTGCCGCGCCCGCGCGCTGCGCGGCCTGGATGCCGTCGCCGGTGTTGTGCGGCGGCGTGGCGCTCCACTCGGCCCGGCTGGGATGCGGCAGGTATTGCTCGCGCATGGCCTGGTTCCGCTCGAAGCCGCCCGCGGCCAGGATCACGCCGCGCCGGGCTTCGATGCGTACCTGTGCGCCATTGCGCCGCGCCAGCACGCCGGTGACGCGCGCCGCGCCGCCTGGCTCCTCCATCAGCAGGTCTTCCAGCGCGGTATCGAGCCACAGCGGAATGCCGCGCGCCATCATGGCGTGGCGCAAGCCGCCCACGAGGCTGTTGCCGAGCGTGAGCCGGCGGTCGCGCGCGGTGCGGCGGCGCCAGCCGAGATCCAGCCAATAGCGCCCGAACTGCCGGGCCGCCACGCCCAGCCAGCCCCGGCTCTTGCTCAGCATGGCGTGGGCCTCGGCGGAGGTCACCGCCACCCGGCCCGCCACCAGCGTCCCCGGCGAAGGCGGCCGCAGCCGCGCGAACTCCTCGCCCAGCAGCGCGCCATCGAACGGCATCGGATCCAGCGCGCGATATCCGGGCAGCGCGCCCGGCAAGCGCTGGAAGTAGTCGGCGTAGCGCGGCAGCGAGTAGTAACGCACCCCGGTGCGCTGCTCCAGGTAGGCAAGCATGCGCGGGCCGTGCTCCAGGTAGGCGTGCAGCTTGGCGGGGGTGGAGCGCCCTTCGGTGCACGCTTCGAGATAGGTCAGCGCGGCGTCGTAGCTGTCGCTGCCGCCTGCTTCTTCGATATGGTGGTTGAGCGGGATCCAGATCCCGCCACCGGACACCGCCGAGGTGCCGCCGTACTGGCCGCTCTTTTCCAGCACCACCACGGACAGGCCGCGATCCGCCGCGCGGCAGGCTGCCAGCATGCCGCCCGCGCCGGAGCCGACCACCACCACATCAAATACCCCGGTGCTGCCTGCCTGCCCTGCGCCCTGGTTCATGTTCCTCTCCACGCCTGCCTCAGATAAAGAAATCGGTGTTGGCGCGGCCCATCATCACGCCGCCCAGGTTCTGGCCGAAGCGATCCACGTTGTTGGCGTAGTGGGCGCGCGCCGCGTGCAGGTCGAGGAAGCGCCGTACCAGTGGATTGCTGACGTAGATGCCATTGCCGCCGGCATAGCGCAACAGGCTGTCGGCGAGTTGCGCGCAACGCTGGGCCACCTGCGACGACTGGTAGCGGAAATGCAGGCGGCGTGCGGTATCGAGCTGCTCGCCCCGCTGCGCCGTTGCCATCAGCTCGTCGAAATTGCGGCGCAGGATGGTGCGCATCTCATCGATGCCGGCCGCCGCATTGGCGCAGGCCAGCTGGGCGCCGCCGTCCTCGGCCGTCCTGCCGCCGCTGTTGGCGCTGACCCGGCCATCGGCATAAGCGATGAAATCGTCCAGCCCGCCTTCCAGCGCGCCGATGCAGGCCGTGCAGACGGCACGCACGAAGATCTGGGCGAACGGCAGCTGGTACAGCGGTGCCTGGTTGAGGGACAAGCCCGGGCTGGTGCCCTTGGCGCCGTCGATGGCGCTGTGGGTGCGGTAGGCCGGCACGAACACGTCATCCACCACGATATCGTGGCTGCCGGTGGCGCGCAGGCCCAGCACATCCCAGTTGCGCACGATGGTGTAGTCGCTGCGCGGCAGCAGGAAGGTGCGGTACTCGGGCGCGGCGCCGGCCTGCTGCGGCGGCACCAGGCCGCCGAGGAAGATCCAGTCGCACAGTTCGCTGCCGCTGGAGAACTTCCAGTGCCCGGAGAAGCGGAAGCCGCCGTCCACCGGCACCACCTTGCCCACCGGCATATAGGTCGAGGCGATCAGGGTGGCGTTGTCCGCGCCCCAGACGTCCTGCTGGGCCTTGCCGTCGAACAAGGCGAACTGCCAGTTGTGCACGCCCACCACGCCATAGACCCAGGCGGTGGACATGCAGCCCTTGGCCAGGGCCATTTGGATGTCGAAGAAGGTCTGCGGGTCCAGTTCATAGCCACCGTAGCGGCGCGGCTGCAAGACCTTGAAGAAGCCCGCGGCCTGCATGTCGGCCACGGTTTCGGCCGGGATGCGCGATTGCGCCTCGGCCTGGCCGGCGCGCTGCGCCAGCGCCGGGATCATTTCGTGCGCGCGGCCGATCAGTTCGGCCGCCAGTCCTTCGGGGTAGTTGTCTCGATGCACCGCGATCTCCTCTTGCCGGCCACCGGGCCGGTCTTGTCGTGCCTTCATGCTGCCATCGCCGCTGCCCCGCGCCATCGTCCGAGGAGACTAGTCACGCAGCGGCGATGGTCCGATGGCCCGCTCAGGCGAGCGCGCGCAGTTTGCGGCCCTGGGCGCGGAAGTGCGGGATCACGTGCTCGCCGATATTGCGGATGGTTTCGAGCTGGGCCCATTGCGGCACCGTGCCCATCTGGCAGATGAACAGGATCTCGTCGGCCCCGGCGTCGATCAGGCGCTGCACATAGCCGATGCAGTCCTCCACCGTGCCGTAGGCATGGTTGGGATTGAGCATCATCATCGACGGATCGCTGAAATCCACCGTGACCTTCTCCGAGGCGAAGCTGGTCTTGATCACGGCCTTGCCCTGCGCGTCCTGGTCGGTGATGTTGTCCACATCCCAGCCATCGGGATTGGGACGCTCGCCGCCGGCATACCAGTACGCCAGCGACTCCATGAAGTAGCGCTGCCCCTTGATGCCGATCTTGCGCGCCGCCACACCGTCTTCCAGCACGATGGTCGGGCACAGGGCGGCAAGATGCTGGTGAGGACGGAAACCAACCTGTTCCTTCGCCTGGCGCGTCTCGTAGGCTTCGCGATAGATTGCATTCTTCTTCGCCACGTCTTCCGGGCCGCCAAAGCCGAGCACCAGCGCGCCCATGCCGCGCGCGCCGGCGCGCTTGAGCGTTTCGGCGTTGGTGCAGGCCAGGTACATCAGCGGGTGGGGATCCTGGCGTGGCTTGGGATGGATGGGGCGGCGCGGGATCTTGATGAACTCACCATCGTGCTCGATCTCGTCCTGGGTAAGGATCTTCGGGATCAGGTACATCGCCTCGTCGATCATCGGGTGCAAGGTTTCGAGGTCGTAGCCAAAGGTGCCTGCCTCCTGCTGCGTACCGCCCTTACCCACGCCGAAGTGCACGCGCCCGCCGGAGAGAATGTCGAGCGTGGCCACGCGCTCGGCCACCTTGACCGGATGGTTCATCGCCGGCGGCAGGCAGACCACGCCGTGACCGATGCCGATGCGGCGCGTGCGCCCGGCCACGAAGGCCAGGAAGGTCTCCGGCGCGCTCATGTGCGCGTAGTTGGTCAGCGCCGTGTGCTCCACCGCCCAGACGACATCGAAACCCATGTCCTCGGCGAGCTCCACCTGCTCCATGATTTCGTCGAACACCTTGTGGTCGCCGGCGCGCGACGCGTCGACAGTCTGCGCTTCGTAGATCAGCGAAAATCGCATTGCAATCCCCTTCCTTTGCATTTGGTTTTCAGGCCATCGGCCGGAAGCGCCGCCGCGTTGTCGTGGCGGGCGGCGCCATCGCCGGCACCGTCATTGCTGGCCTGCGTGACTGCAGTGTGTGCGGCTGGGGAAAGTGCTGCATCGTCTGATTGGATTATGCGCAGCGGCACCGTGTCCCTATCATGTCCGGGACCACTCACCACCTGCACATGGATACGCCATCATGAAGATTCCTCCGCCGACTCCTCCGCTTCGCCAGACGCTGCTGGCCGCCCTGCCGACAGGCACCGCCGCACCCGCCCGCGCGCTCGACATCCTGCTGCCCGACGACGACGGTGATCAAGCGCTCAATATCCGTGCCGTCTGCCGCCAGGCGGCGGCAGCCCGCTGACAAGGAGCGCCAGCATGCAATCGAACCTCTTTCTTTACCCGGTGGACGATATCGATGCCGCCCTGCCATTCTTCGAGCAGGGCCTGGGCCTGGCGGTGAAATTTCGCGATGGCGGGCGCTATTGCGCGCTGGACGCCGGCCCCATCACGGTAGCGCTGGTGGCCGGCGAGGAGCGGCTGGTCTCTCAGCCCGCGCTGGCATTCCGGCTGGAAGCCGGCGAGGATATCGCCGCGGCGATCGAGCGCCTGCTGGAGGGCGGCGCGCGCATCGCGCAGCCGCTCGCCAGCGGCCCGCACGAGCTGCGCGCGGTACTGACCACGCCGCAGGGATTCCCGCTGGTGGTTAGCGCCAAGCCCGCCAGGCCGGCGGGCTAGCACGCTTTAGCCGAGCGCCACCACGCTGCTGAGCAGCATGCGCACCAGCGTGGCCTGCCGGGTCACGCCGGTCTTGGAGAAGATGGCGCGCAGGTGCGCGCGCGCCGTATTCTTGCTGATGCCGAGCTCCTCGGCCGCCTCTTCCAGCGCGAGGCCGTTGGCCAACTGCAGTGCGAGCTGGGTTTCCGCCGGCGTGAAATCGAACAGCTTGCGCACCACCTCGTGCGAGGCCTGCGACTTGCGCTCCGGGTCGCGAATGAAGATCACGCACGAAGGCCGGCGCTTGTTGTCTTCCGACCACTCGCTCAGCGGAATCGTGCGGATCAGCACGCCCAGCTTCGCGTTGCCCGAAGGCCGCGTGATCGACATCGCCTCCATCACCGCCGGCGCGGTGCCGATATGGCCCATGATGGCCTGGCGCAGCAGGCGCTGGAACTGGCGGTTCTCCTGCGCGTACTCGACATCCAGCGAGCCCCTGGCAATACGGATGCCGTCCTTGTCGGCAAGGATTTCGTCCGCGGCCGAATTGGTCCGCATGATGGCACCGGTCTCATCGAGTATCGCCATGCCGACCAGCATGCGGTCGATGGCGCTGGCGTACAGGGTGCGCTCCGACTCCACCACATCCATGCGCGAGTGCAGATCGACCGCGCGCCGCAGGTGCGGCAGCAGCACCATGCAAATGGCTTTGTCCGCTTCCGAGAAGTCCGGCGCGTCGACGTTGCGGCAGACACGGAGTCGGCATTCCACGCCATCGTCGGTGCGGATGTCCGCGCCCATCATATAGCGCACGCCTAGCGGCTTGAGGAACTGCTGGTACAGGTCGCTGTTGCACCACGCGCTGGTGCCAATCTGCTCGTCGATCGTCACCACCCGGTCCGCGGGCAGGTCGACGAAGGGATCCATCGCGTAGTAGTAGTTGTTGTACATGGTCTCGCCGGGCAAGGTGTTGCCGCCCTCCTCGCTGGCATGCACCATCAGGCCCGCGCGGTCGCTTGCCGGCGAGCGCAGGATCAGCGTGACGAAGTTCGCACGCAGGTGGGTGCGGATGAGTTCCAGCGCCTTGCTCCATGGCACCTGCTCCATGGCCCCCTGGTAGATCTTGCCAAGCAGCGTGCTGAGATCCGCCAGCGAGAGCGCCACCGGCGCGTAGCAAAGCGCCGCTTCCTGGCTGTGGCTTGCCTCCATCAACATACCTCTTGTCTCCCGTTATCCACGCCAGGCTCTGCGGCCGGCGTTCGCCATGACAGGGGCGCTGCGCGCCCCGGCGGTTCCCGATTATATGGATCGCCACTGCGCCGGTGGCGGCATTGTGCGTCATGGTTTGCACCTATTCGCGCGCCATGTGATGCCGCCGCTTGCGGACAGGTCAGACCTTACCCTCCTGGCGCACGCTCACATACCGCAAACGGACTAGGCAACACCCCTCTCAGGACAATCCCTGAGCCTTGCCGGCGCCTGGCTCCTCATTCAAACAGACGATGCGAAGGCCCGGCCGCGCCGGTAGAAATGGGCAAACGCAATCCAGCGCGCCATCCATTCCAACCACTTCGCGAGGAGACCTGCCATGGCGGCAAACGAGACCGGAAAGACCGCAGTGATCACAGGCGCCGGCGGCGGCATAGGCGAGGCCCTGGCCCACGCGCTCGCCGCGCAGGGTGTGGCGCTGGTGCTGGCCGACAAGGATGCCGAAGCGCTGCGGCGCGTGCACGGCGAACTGACACACCACCCGCAAACGATAGGGACATTGCAAACCGATGTGGCGCAGGCTGCCCAGGTCGAGCAGCTTTGTGCGCGCAGCTTCGAGCTGCTCGGCCGGGTCGACCTGCTCTTCAACAATGCCGGCGTGCTGGCGACCGGTGCCTGCTGGGAGCTGGATGCCGCCGTGTTCGAGCGCGTGCTGAACGTCAACCTGTGGAGCGTCATCCACAGCTTGCGCGTCTTCGTGCCTCGCATGGCGGCACAAGGCAGCGGGCATATCGTCAACATCGCCTCGATGGCGGGTCTTGCCGTGGGCCCCTGGCTTGCGCCCTATACCGTGTCCAAGCAGGGCGTGGTGGCGTTGAGCGAAGGGCTGGCGATGGAGCTGCAGGCGGCGGGCCTGCCGCTCAAGGTATCGGTGGCATGCCCAGGCCCGGTGGCCACCGGCATTGCGCTCGACCTGCCGGCCGGCGCGCAAAGCGGCGTCGGCGGCATGAACCAGGCGCTACAGGCGAGCATCGCGCAGGGCATGCCAGCGGCCCGGCACATCCTCGACGGCGTGGCCGCTGGCGATTTCTGGATCCTGCCGCACGCCGAAGCCGCCGCCGCCGCGCAAGCGCGCGCCAACGGCATCGCGAGCGGCAGGGCACCGGCCTTCGCCTTCTGAAGCGCCTGCCTGGCCCGCACCCCTGCACTTCCTCCCGTCCGCATCAGGAAAAACCAATGCAATTCGACCCGCAAGTCCGCGCCCTGCTCAACGCCATGGCGCAGTTCCCGCCACTCGACTTCACCACCATCACACCGCAGGCCTACCGCGCCGTGCTGGCCGCGCACCCCGCGTTCGCGCCGGGCGATGCGGTCGCGGAAGAACGCGAGCTGAGCGTGGCCGGCGCCGCCGGCCCCTTGCCCGCCCGCCTCTACCGGCCGCATGGCGACGGCCCCTGGCCGCTCACGGTGTTCTTCCACGGCGGTGGCTTCGTCACCTGCGGAATCGATACACACCACAATATCTGCCGCTCGCTAGCGAACCGCGCGGGCACCCTGGTGCTGTCGGTCGGCTACCGGCTGGCGCCGGAGGCACGCTTTCCGGCAGCTGCCGACGATGCCTGCGCGGCACTGCGCTGGAGCGCGGCGCACGCCGCCGAACTGGGCGCGCTGCCGGACAGGCTGGCTGTCGCCGGCGACAGCGCGGGCGGCAATCTGGCCGCGGTTGCGTGCCAGCAATTGCGTGGCAGCGTGGCGCTGCGCCACCAGTTGCTGCTTTATCCCTACCTGGATTGCGCGGATGAATCCGGCAGCTGGCGCACCTTCGCACAAGGCTGCTTCCTGACCGAGGACATGTTGCGCTGGTATGCCCGCCACTATTTCCCCGAGCCACCCGACCCGCGCCATGCCGTCGATGTGCGCGCCAGCCCGCTGCGCGAGCGCGAACTGGCGGGCGTGGCACCGGCCACCATCATCACCGCCGAATTCGACCCCCTGCGCGACCAGGGAGAGGCCTACGCCGCCGCCATGCAGCGCGCCGGCGTGGACAGCGCCCTGCACTGCTGGCCAGGGCAGATTCACGGCTTCATGAGCATGCAGGGCTTGCTGGAGGCAGCCGACGCGGCGCTCGACCTGGCGGCGGCCGCCTTGCACGCCGCCTTTGCCGACGAGCGGGAGGCGGCATGAGCGCCGCACCGATCGGCGACGTGCTGCGCGCCATCGCCACCGGCCAGCGGGTCTTGGTCATCGAGGACGACACCGCACAAGCCAGCGGCTGCGTGCTGGTTGCGGCGGACAAGGTCAGCGAGGCCGACGTCAATTTCATGGCAGCGCATGCGCGCGGCCTGGTCTGCCTGGCCATCACCGAATCCAGGCGGCGGCGGCTGAGCTTACCGATGATGGCGGGCGCAGGCAAACAGCGCGAGCCGTTCACCGTGTCGATCGAAGCGGTGGATGGCGTCTCCACCGGTATCTCCGCGGCCGACCGCGCGCTGACAATGCGCGTGGCCAGCGCCGCGCATGCGAGCGCCGGTCACCTGGTCCAGCCGGGCCACGTCTTTCCCATCGTGGCGCAACCCGACGGCGTGCTGCGCCGCGCCGGCTTTGCCGAAGCCTGCTCGGATCTGCCAAGGCTGGCCGGGCGCGAGGCCGCGGGCGCCTACACGATGTTGCTGGACGATGCCGGCGAGTTGCTGCGCGGCGCCGCGCTGCTGGCCTTCGCCCGCGAGCACGGCCTGACGGTCTGCGCGATCAGCGACCTGATCCATCATCGCCTGCTGGTGGAAGGCGCGCTGCGCCGCAGCCAGAGCAGCCGGCTGGCCACGCCTTTTGGTGAGTTCGCGGTGCATGCGTACTACGACGCGCCCCTCGACGCGGTGCACCTTGCACTGGTGCTGGGCCGGCCGGAGCCGGGCAAGCCGGTGCTGACGCGCGTGCAGACGGTGGAGACCTTGCGCGATGTGCTCGCGTTCGAGCCAGCGCAAAACCAGGCAGAGTTCGCGACGGGCTGGAACCTGGCACGTTCGCTGGCGCGCATCGGCACGGAGGGCTGCGGCATCCTGGTCTTGCTGGCCGAACGCGAGCCGCCTCACCAGCTACTCGAACAAGTCTCGCGCCTGGGTCAAGACAAGGGACAGCCCGCGCCGCCGTCGTTCGCGCAGCGCGCGCTGGGCGTGGGGGCGCAGATCCTGCGAGACCAGGGTGCGCGCAAGCTGCGGCTGCTGAGCCAGCCGGTGCCCTATCGCAATATCGCGGGATTCGAGCTGGAGGTCACCGAGTTCGTGCCGCCGGCCTGAGCCAGTGCGGCTATCTCCCGCGCCAGCCGTCTCGCCGCGTCGCGCAGCACATTGTCCTGCGCGGCGGCGTAACCGATCACCAGCGCTGGCGGCATTGCCCGCGCCCGGCAGAACTCGCCCAAGCCCTGCAGCGTCAGCTTCGCGCCGGCGCAGGCTTGCACCACATCGTGCTCGCTGATGCCGTCCGGCAACCACAACACGAAATGAAACCCGGCGTGCTCCCCGCTGACACGCAGGTGCTCGCCCAACACCGCGCGCAGTTCCGCCAGCACGATGTCGCGGCGGCGCAGGTACACGCTCCGGGAGACGCGCAGGTGGCGAGACAGCGCACCGGAGCGGATAAAGGACACCAGCGCTAGCTGCTCAACCAGGCTGTTGGAGCGCCCGGTGGTAGCGCGCAACTGGCACAGCGCGGGCCGCAAGGCGTCGGGCATCACCACGTAGCCAATGCGCAGCGACGCATAGAGGCTCTTGTTGAAACTGCCGCAGTGGATCACGCGATCAGCATGATCCAGCGCCTTGAGCGCCGGCAGCGGCGCGCGGCTGTAGTTGAACTCGCTGTCGTAGTCGTCCTCCAGGACCCAGGCGTCGTGCGCCTTTGCCCAGTCGAGCAAGGCCAGCCGCCGGCTCACGGACATCGTCAGGCCCAGCGGCGCCTGGTGGGCGGGCGTGACATACACCAGCGCCGCATCCTTATGCCGGCGAATGCCATCCATCGAGATGCCCTCCTCATCGACCGCCACCGGCGAGATGCACGGCGAGGACAAGCTGAAGAGCGGTACCGCCGACAGATAGGCCGGATCCTCCAGCAGCACGCGGCCCTGCTCGCGCAACACCACGCGGGCAGCCAGGTCGATGGCTTGCCGGATGCCGGTCACGATCATCAGTTGCCCGGCGTCGCACCGGATGCCGCGGGTCGCCCGCAGGTAGGCGGCGATTTCCCCGCGCAGGGCGAGGTCGCCGCAGGGATCGTCGTCGCCTAGTTGTTGGGCGGACAACGACCGCAGTACGCGGCTCACATGGCTTCGCCATTCGTCGAGTGGAAACAAGGCGGGATCGGCCAGGCGGGCCACGAACGGCAGGCCCGCCACGACGCGCGTCGACGCCGCCACGGCTGTCGGGGGAGCAATGGACTGCGCCCCGGGGTGGCTGATTTCCTGCAGCGAGAACTCTTCAGGCAGCCTGGCGCTCACGCGCGAGCCCGAGCCGACCCGGCTCGATATATACCCCTCCAGCCGCAACTGATCGAATGCCAGTTCCACGATCCCCCGCGACACCGCCCAACGCGCCGCGAGCGAACGGGTGGACGCGAGCCTGGCGCCGCGCTGCAGGCTGCCACCGAGAATGGCCTGGCGGATGTTGCGATACACCCAGGCCTGCTTGGCCTCTCCCGCGTTCCTTGGCAGCACCGCCAGGTCCAGCACTTCGGCATCGCGCATCTTTGGCATAAATGGCCCAATTAAAAAATCAGTTTTCGGCACTTTTAATTGTACCAATCTGGCGCGATAGTCCAGGCGAACCCACTCACCGAAATGTCATGGATCCCTTCGCCACGCTGCATCAACCCATTGGTGTCTTCGACGCCGGCATCGGCAGCTATGCCGCCGTACGGCTCCTGCAGGAGCGCTTCCCCAACCAGGACCTGATCTATCTCGCCGACCGCGCCAGCTTTCCCTACGGCGGCAAAACCAGGCAGGCCTTGCTGGAGGTCACGGCGCAAGCCGTGCAACGCCTGCAGGGCCTGGGCGCGAGCGCCATCCTGATGGCGTCCAATGCGCCTTCGGTCACCGTGCTGGAGGATTTGCGCCGCACCGCCAGCGTGCCGCTATTTGGCGTGGTGCCGCCGGTTGCCGAGGCCCTGGCGCTGTCGAAGTCCGGACAGATCGGCGTGTTGGGCGTGCGCTCGATGGTGCAGAGCCCCGAGCTTGGCGCGTATATCGCCGCGGCCAGCCGGGGGCGCGGGCAAGCATTTTCGTTCAACGCCTCCGCCCTGGTCGACCTGGTGGAGTCAGGTGCATTCCTGACCGATCCCGCGCGCACCACCGCGCAAGTCGACGTCTTCGTGCGTGCAATTCTCGCCACGCAACCTGAGATTGATGTCTTCACGTTGTCGTCCACGCACCTGCCCTGGCTCGATGCCTACTTCCAGCGGCTGTTTCCCGGCAAGGCCTTCGTCGATCCGGTGCGCGCCTCGATCGAAGCGCTCGAGTGCCTGACGACAACCGGCACAGGCCGGGTCGTTTGTGCTGTCACGGAAAACCCCACGCATACCGCATCGGCATTCCGTTCGATGCTGGCCGCCATGCGCATCGACCTGCAACCCGTCGTCCTTGGAGGACTGCAATGAAATCCTGTTCACCGCTTTACCATCCAATGCGCCGGGCCTTGCTCACCGTCTTGCTGGCCGCGACGAGCCTCGCGGCCCAAGCCGAGGCGTTCCCCGCCAGGCCAATCACGCTGGTGGTGCCCTTTCCCGCTGGCGGCACGACCGACTACGTGGCCAGGGTGGTCGCTGACCGGCTCGGGCAGCGGCTGGGCAAGGCCATCGTCATCGATAACAAGCCAGGCGCCGGCGGCAGCATCGGCATGGGGTTCGTGGCGCGCAGCGCTGCCGACGGGTACACGCTGGGCATGGCCACGGTCAGCACGCACGTGGTCAATCCCGCCTGCAACGCGCACCTTCCCTACGATGCGGACAAGAGCTTGCGGCCGATCACCAACCTGGCGAATACGGCGAACGTGCTGACGGTCAGGCGGGATTTCGCGGCAAGCGATGCACGGGCGCTGCTCGACATGATCCAGCGCAGCCCGGGCAAATTGTCGTTCGCCAGCACCGGCACTTGCAGCGGCACGCACATCATGGCCGAGCAGTTCCAGGTGGCTACCGGCACCAGTCTCGTCCACGTGCCTTACAAAGGCGCCGGCCCGGCACTCAACGACCTGATGGGCGGCCAGGTCAACATGATGTTCGACAACCTGCCCTCCTCCATGCCGTACATCAAGAGCGGCAAGTTGCGCGCGCTGGCGATTGCGTGGCCCAAGCGCCTGCCCGCGCTGCCGGACGTTCCCACTTTCGCGGAACTTGGGCTGAAGGCCGTGAATGACGGCGCGTGGTACGGCCTGGTGGCGCCGGCCGGCACCCCGGATGCCATCGTGCAGCGCATCCAGGYCGAAGTGGCCAAGGTACTGGCCGAGCCCGCACTGCAGGAGCGCTTGCGCGCGGCAGGCGCGGAGCCCGCCGGCAACACGCCCGAGCGCTTCGCCGCGGACATCCAGGCCGAACGCGGCAGGATCAAGGCCCTGGTGGCGAAGCAGGGCATCAAGCTGGAGAACTAGCCCTTGGCCGCAACTTCCGCATCCACCGCGGCAAACACTTCCTCCGCCATATGGAAGGCCGAGTTGGCTGCCGGCACGCCGCAATAGATCGCGGTCTGCAGCAGCACTTCCTTTACCTCGTCGCGGCTCACGTTGTTGTTGGCCGCGGCGCGCAGGTGCAACTTGAGCTCATCGGAGCGGTTGAGCGCCACCATCATGGCGATGGTGATCAGGCTGCGCGAATGGCGCGGCAAGCCTTCGCGCGTCCAGATCTCGCCCCATGCATAGCGCGTGATCAGGTTCTGGAACTCTTCGGTCAGCGGGTTGAGCTTGGCCAGCGAGCGATCCACGTGGGCGCTGCCCAGCACCGCGCGGCGCACGGCCAGGCCGGCCTGGTAGCGCTCGCCATCGTTGGCGGGGCGGCTGGCGGGTCGTTGCGCATCGCCGCCCAGGAAGTCCAGCAATGCCTCTGTGAAGCGCGCGGGCTGTTCGCGGTTGGACAAGTGGGCCGCTTCCAGTTC
Source organism: Cupriavidus sp. 05L411 (assembly GCF_056398045.1). Taxonomy (NCBI): domain Bacteria; kingdom Pseudomonadati; phylum Pseudomonadota; class Betaproteobacteria; order Burkholderiales; family Burkholderiaceae; genus Cupriavidus; species Cupriavidus sp. 05L411. The sequence goes on from NZ_JBFTOQ010000058.1 coordinate 19,513, forward strand.
GAGATAACGCGCGCCCGGAATGGCGTCGGCCAGGGCGCGCCCTTCTGCCGCCGTGGTGGACGGGTCCGCGCTGCCGGCAATCACCAGCACCGGCACGGGAATCGTCTTGACCGCCTCGCGCAGGTCGGCGTCGCGCACCGCCGCGCAGTTGGCGGCATAGCCGCGCGCGTCCAGGCCGGTCAGCACCTTGCGCAGGTCGTCCAGCTGGTTGCCGGCGGCGCTGACGAAGGCTGGCGTGAACCAGCGCTGCAACGAGCCTTCCACCAGCGGCGCCATGCCGTCGCGCAGCACGCCTTCGATACGCGTGTTCCACGCATCGGGCGTGCCGATCTTGGGCGCGGTGTTGGCCAGCACGATGCGGGTGAAGCGCTGCGGCGCGTTCACGCCCAGCCACATGCCGGTGAGGCCGCCCATCGACAAGCCGCAGAAGGCGGCCTTCTGGATCTGCAAGGCATCCATCAGGGCGATGACGTCGCTGCCCAGTTCCGCCACGCTGCTCGGGCCCGGAGGCAATGCGGACTGGCCGTGGCCGCGGGTGTCGTAGCGCAGGATGCGGAATTGCTGGCCCAGCGCTTCGGCCTGCGGCGCCCACATGGTGTGGTCAGTGCCCAGCGAGTTGGAGAAGATGAGGACGGGCGCGGATGCCGGGCCTTCCAGTGTGTAGAAGAGGCGGTTGCCGGCGTGGGTGATAAAGGGCAAGGTGGTCTCCAGAGAATTCAGTTTGCGGTTCAGTTACGTGTTCTTCGTGTGTACTTGGTGTGTTCTTGGTGCGTTCTTGGCGTGTCCTTCAAGCGCCTGTGGCTGGGTTCCCGGGGCGCTCAATGCTGGCCAGCTTCCTGCCGCCAGGCCGCCAGGACCGCATCGACGAATCCCGCCGCCTGCCCGGCGTAATTAGCCGGATCGCAAACCCGGTCCAGCGCCGCCGCATCCATCAACCCCGCATGCGCTGCGTCCTCGGCCAGGGTCGCGCCCAGGGCTTCGCGCAATGTCGTGCCTTCGGCCACAGCCCGCCGGCAGGCGCCTTCCACCAGGTGATGCGCGGGCAGCCGGCCAATCTTGCCGCCGAGTTCCAGCATGGCGGCTTCCGCCAGGATCAGCCCGTGCGTCACACCCAGGTTGGCGCGCATGCGCGCGGCATCCACCTGCAATCCTCCCACCACTTCCAGCATCTGCCGCAATGCCCCTGCTGCCAGCGTGACGATTTGCGGCAAGGTATCCCATTCCGCCTGCCAGCCGCCCAGCGCGCGCTCGTGTTCCTGCACCATGCCGGCCAGCATGGTCGCCACCAGCGGCGGCACGCGCACGGCGGCGGTGAGCACGGCGGCGCAGCCGACCGGGTTGCGCTTGTGCGGCATGGTGCTGGAGCCGCCGCGCCCGGGGCCGGTGGGCTCCGCGACCTCGGCGACTTCCGTTTGCATCATCAGCGACACGTCGCGGGCGATCTTGCCCAGCGTGCCGGTGAGCATGCCGAGCGTGGTAGCTACCTCGACCATGCGGTCCCGGTAGGCATGCCAGGGCGTGGACGCCACCGCCAGCGAGAGCGCGCGGCCAAGTGCCGTTGCCACTGCCGGCGCCGCGGCGCCCAGGCTAGCCAGCGTGCCGGCGGCGCCGCCGAATTGCAGCGTGGCAGCCTGCGTGCGCGCGGCGTCGAGGCGGCGCAGGTCGCGGCGCAGGGCATCGAGCCAGCCGGCGGCCTTGAGGCCAAAGGTGGTGGGCAGCGCGTGCTGCAGCCAGGTGCGCGCCACCATCGGGGTGTCGCGGTGCTGCGTGGCGAGCGCCGCGCAGGCATGGCCAAGGGCCTTGAGATCGGCGTCGACCGCCTGCAAGGCTTCACGCAATTGCAGCACCATGCCGGTGTCGATCGCGTCCTGGCTGGTGGCGCCCCAGTGCACGTAGCGCGCGGCTTGCGCGTCGCGCGCGGCCACGCGGGCGGTGAGCTGCTTGACCAGAGGAATGGCAAGGTTGCCGCCTGCCACGGCGGCGGCGGCCAGCGCGTCGAAGTCGATCTCGCCGGCGCGGCAGGTGGCGGCGATCGCCTCGGCGGCGTGGGCGGGGATGACCCCGCAGCTGGCTTCGGCGCGCGCCAGCGCGGCTTCAAAATCGAGCATGCGCCGCACGGTTGCCGTATCGGAGAAAGCAGCCAGCGTGGCGGCGCTGCCGAACATCGGGTCGGTCAGTCGGGATGAAGTCGGCATCGAAAGAGGTTCGCATCGGCATGGAAAAACCCCAGCGCCGGGCCACGATGGGTCCGGCGCCGGGGCTTGGTTCAGCGCGGGCGCGCTGGCAATGGCTGCGCGCGGGATCAGATGTCGAAGAAGACCGTCTCGTCCTGGCCTTGCAGCACTACCTGCCATTGCAGCCTGCCTGCGCCAGCCTGCTGCGCCACCAGCGTGTGGCGGCGCGCGGCGGGCACCTGCGACAACGCCCAGTCGCGTGCGTTGGCCTGCGCTTCGTCCGGGAAGTATAGGCGCGTGGACAAGTGCTTGAGCAGGCCGCGCATGAACAGCGAGACGACGATATGCGGCGCCTGCGGCTGGCCGTCGGGACCGGGCACGGGGCCTGGCTTGACGGTGACGAAGCGGAAGCTGCCGTCGGGCCCGGTCGGCAGCCGGCCAAAACCGGTGAAGCCAGGCACCAGCGCCGTCTCGGCGCCGTCGCGCGCGTCGTCGGGGTGGCGGTAGCGGCCGGCCGGGTTGGCTTGCCAGATTTCGACCATGCCGTCGGGCACGGGATCGCCCTTGCCGTCGATCACGCGGCCTTCGATCACGATGCGCTCGCCCGTCAGCTCACTCGCCTCGGCGGTCAGGTCGGCGCGGTCAAGGCCGGACAGGCCGATATGCAGGTAGGGTCCAACGGTCTGGGATGCGGTGGCGTACAACATGGCTTACTCCATCGGCGTGGCATCGCGGCCACGCAGCACGATATCGAAACGGTAGCCGAGCGCGTACTCGGGGACCGTGGTTTCCCAGTCGAAGGTGGACACCAGGCGATCACGCGCCTTGGCGTCGGGCACGCAATTGAAGATGGGATCGAAGGCGAGCAGCGGGTCGCCCGGGAAATACATCTGCGTCACCAGCCGCGTGGCATAGGCGTTGCCGAACAGCGAGAAATGGATATGCTGCGGCCGCCAGGCRTTGTGGTGGTTGCGCCAGGGATAGGCGCCAGGCTTGATGGTCTTGAACTGGTAACGGCCCTGCGCGTCGGTCACCGCGCGGCCTTCGCCGGTGAAATTGGGGTCGAGCGGCGCGTCGTGCTGGTCCCGCTTGTGCACGTAGCGGCCGGCGGCATTGGCCTGCCAGACCTCGATCAGCGCGTTCGGCACGGGACGGCCGTTTTCATCGAGCACGCGGCCGCTGACCAGGATGCGCTCACCGATGGGTTCCCCGGCGTGGCCGGCGGTGAGGTCGCTGTCGCCGTTGCGCACGAACTCGGCGCCGAACAGCGGGCCGGTGACCTCGGACAGGGTCTGGTTCAGCGCCACCAGCGGCTCGTTGGGCGAGCGCAGCGCCGTGGAACCGTAAGGGTCAAAGCGGTATTCCGGCTGGGTGTCCCAGTAGTGGCGGCGATATTGCGCCAGCCCTGGCGGCAGCTTGATGGGCGAGTCGGCCATGATACGTGTCTCCGTGGGGGTGGAATTTTCATTACTTTATTTGCAGTCACGGTGCATGTATATTGAGTTTTTTGACTATTTGCATAACTTTTAGATATGCAGCCAACCTTCCGCAACCGTGTCCGCCTGCGCCACCTGCATTGCTTCGTGGCCGTGGCGCAAACCCAGCACCTGGGCCAGGCCGGGGAGCAGCTGGGCCTCAGCCAACCCGCCGTATCCAAGACCCTGACCGAGCTGGAAGCGCTGCTTGGCGCACGTTTGCTGGCCCGAGGCCGGGCGGGCACCGAGCTGACCGAGCTGGGGCAGCGATTCCTGCGCCACGCCCTGCGCGTGCTGGAGGACCTGGACGAAGCCGCGGTCAGCGTGACCGGCGCGGACGCCGACGGCCTTGCGCACATCCGCGTCGGCGCCCTGCCCAGCGTCGTGCCCGACCTGCTGCAGGAAGCCGTGCTGGCCTTTCGCCGCACGCATCCGGACGTGGGCCTGGCGGTGCAGACGGGCATGAACCGCACGCTGATCGACTGGCTGAAGGCCGACGTGCTCGATATCGCCATCGGCCGCATGGACAATCCGACGGTGATGGAGGGACTCTGGTTTGAAATGCTGGACGCGGAGCCACTGCTGCTCGCCGTGCGCAAGGGCCACGCGCTGGCGAAAGCGCCCCCTTCCCTGGCGGAGATCATGGCTTGCCAGTTGGTGGTCCCCGCGCAAGGCTCCGCGCCACGGCACAGCGCCGAGAGCCTGCTGGCCCGGCACGGCTTCATGCTGCCGCCGGGTGTGCTGGAAACCTCGGACGCTTACCTGGGCCAGCTGGTCGCCCTGAAATCCGACGCCATCTGGCTGGCGCCGCGCTGCGCCATGCGCCAGGCGCTGGAAAGCGGCGAGCTGGTGCTGCTGCCCATCTCCGGCCAAGGCAGTGAGGAACCGGTCGGGCTGTTGCGCCAGGGCGGCCGCGAGCTCGGCGCCGCCGCCGAGGCCTTTGTGCAGGACCTGCGCGAGCGCGCCGCGGCACGCTCGCACGGGCTGGCTGGCAAAACCAGAGCATAGCCGGCGGCTACATCTCCGTGGCGTCCTCGACGCCCTTGCCGGCCGGACGGGCCACGTCCGGGGACAGTTGCAGGAAGATCCATGCAGAGGCCGAGGTAATCAGCCCCACGCAGATAAACGTGGCATGGAACGCCGGCAGCGCGCTGGTGGCGCCGTGCCGCCCGAAGGTGCCCTGGAAGGTCGCCAGCAACGCGCCGGCCGACGTCACCGCCAGGCTCATCGACAGCATCTGCACCATCGACAGCAGGCTGTTGCCGCCGCTGGCCCCGGCCGTGCCGAGGTCCTTCAGCGTGACCGTGTTCATGGCGGTGAACTGGATCGAATTGACCATCCCGAACAGCGCCAGCTGCACCAGTACCAGCGCCAGCGGCTGGGTGGGCGAGATCAGCGCGAACGAGGCCATCGCCAGCCCCACGAGGAAGGTATTGGTGACCAGCACCTTGCGATAGCCATGACGCTCGATCAGGCTCGTGGCAAGCCGCTTGGAGGCCATGCCCGCCGCCGTGATCGGCAGCATCATCATGCCCGCCTGGAACGGCGAGTAACCCAGGCTGACCTGCAGCGTCAGCGGGATCAGGAAGGGCATGGCGCCGTTGCCGATGCGCGCAAACAGGTTGCCCAGCAGCCCCACGCTGAAGGTATGGATGCGAAACAGCCGCAATGCAAACAGCGGGCGCCGCCGCCGCGAGGCATGCAGGACATAAGCCGTGAGTGAAGCCATGCTGGCAATCAGCAGCATCAGCACGGTGGCATGCTCGAAGCCAAGCTCCGCCAGGCCATCCAGCGAAAACGAAATCGTCAGCATCGAGATCGCGAGCAACAGGTAGCCGCTCAGGTCGAACGGCGCCACCCCGTGCAGGCGCGCGTTGGGCATGTAGCGCATGGTGGCCAGCCCCCCCAGCAGCCCCACCGGCACATTGATCAGGAAGATCCAGTGCCAGGAAAAGGTCTGGGTCAGCCAGCCCCCCAGCGTCGGCCCGATCAGCGGTCCCACCATGCCCGGAATCGCCACAAAGCTGAGCGCCTGCAGGTACTGGTCCCGCGGGAACGTGCGCAGCACCGCCAGCCGCCCCACCGGCAGCAACATCGCGCCACCCACGCCCTGCACCACCCGCGAGACCACCAGCCAGGTCAGGCTATTGGAATAGGCGCAAGCCAGCGAGCCAACGACAAACAGCACGATGGCCGTCTGGAAGATGGTGCGGGTACCAAAACGGTCCGCCAGCCAGCCCGACGCCGGAATGATCACCGCCATGGTCAGCGAGTAGGCAATGATCACCGACTGCATCCGCAGCGGGCTCTCCCCCAGGCTCCTGGCCATCGAAGGCAATGCCGTGTTGACGATCGTGGAATCCAGCGTCTGCATGAAGAAACCGATGGCGACCACCCACAGCATGATCCTGCGGGTGCGGTCGTCGGTGGCAGCGGCGGCGGTGGTGGAAAGAGGCGTGTCTTGCATCGGGATGGGCGGCCCCCGGAACGCAGGTGCGCCGGGAAGACCCGCTGGGTCGCGTACCGTTGCAGTGTAGCGGAGCTTGACGGTGGCGCGCGCGAATTCCGTGCCCGCCTGCCAGAAGCGGCGCCTGGCGGCCTCGGGCCATTCAGCGCGTCATGCCATTCCCCTCAGAATGGATTGAATCAGCGATTCGGAAATTTCCCGCGTCATTTTCGTACCTGTCCGATTTCAATCTGAATCTCCGCTCGGTATCGTGCGTCTGGCCTGGGCTTAGTCCAGCCTCGCTCAAGCGTCAACGCGCTTGCATACCCGACTTCTCTCGACACGCAGGATGAACAAGAATATCCATCGCTTGGTTTTCAACGCTGTGCGCGGCATGCTGGTCGCAGTACCGGAACATGCCGCGGGGTGCGGCAAGGGCCGTCAAGGCAACGCCGAACGCAGTGGCCAAGGCTCGGCCTTCGTGCCGGTGCTATGGCTCACCGCGTTGACAGCCTCGATGATGGGCTTGCCGGTGTTGCTTGACCACTCGGCGCACGCGCAATCCTTGCCGATTCAGGTGGACAAGAATGCGCCAGGGCAGCGTCCGGTGGTGGGCGTGGCGGCCAACGGCGTCCCAGTCGTGAACATCCCCCCGCCCAATCGTAACGGCGGCACCAGCGTGAGTCATTTCGTTCAGTACAACGTCGGCCCGTCCGGCGTGGTACTGAATAACAGCGGGGCAAACAGCCAGACGCTGATTGCGGGCTGGGTCCAGGGAAACATGATGCTCGGCAACGGGCACGCCCGCAACATCGTGGTCCAGGTCACCCAGCCGAACCCCTCCCAATTGCTTGGCGCACAAGAAATTGCCGGCAATCGCGCCAATCTGATCCTGGCCAATCCGGCGGGGTTGCATTGCTCGGGCTGCGGGGCGATCAACGCGGACCGCTTCACGCTTTCCACCGGACGTCCGGTGCTCAGCGCCGATGGCAGCCTGGCCGGCTTCGACGTGCGGGGCGGCAGCATCGGCATCGGCGGACAAGGCCTGTCCAGCCCGCAGGCGCAGGTCGATCTGCTGGCGCGCTCGATCCACGTCAATGCGCAACTGTGGGCCAGGCACCTGAATGTGGTCGCGGGTGCCAACCAGGTCGGCTATGAAACCCTGAACGCCACCGCGCAAGCGGGCAACGGCCCTGCCCCGCAATTCGCGCTCGACGCCTCGGCGCTGAGCTCCATGTATAGCGGGGCGGTCAAATTGATCGGCACGGAACGCGGTGTCGGCTTTCACCTCGGCGGCGGCGTCACCGCCGGCTCGGGCGACATCGTGGTGGACAACAACGGCGACGTGCATATCGTGCCAGGTGGCCGCCTGCAAGCCGAGGGCAGCGCCTCCGTCGCCGGCGCCAACATCAGCAACGCGGGCACCATCACCACGCGCGGCGGCATTGCCGCGGCCACGCCGGGACAACTGAGCAACAACGGCACCCTGGCCGCCGGCACGGATCTGCTGGCCCAGGCCGACCGCATCGCCAACAGCGGCACCATTGGCGCGGGCGTCGATGCCAATGCCAACGTGACCGGGGCGGGCACGGCCCATCTTGCCGCGCGCACGGCCATCCAATCCCATGGCACCATCGTGTCCGGCGCCGACACCAAGCTGTCGGCCCCCACGCTGGAGCTGTCGAACGGCAAAGTCGTTGCGCACGGCACCGCCTATCTGTCGGCGGCGGGCAACATCGGCCACCAGAACGCACGGCTGGAGGCCAATGCCGTACAGGTCAACGCCGGCGGCACGGTGGACAATCGCGGCGGCGCCATCGTCGGGGGCGTCCATGGCGGAGCCGTCCAGGGCGCAGACATCCTGAACCAGGATGGCGCCATCACCAGTGGCAGCGCACTCGGCGTGGGCGCGGCGCAGGCCGTGGACAACACCGGCGGCACCATCGCCGGGACCGGCGCCACCACTGTCGCGGCCGTCAGCACCGTCAATCGCGGCGGCGTCATCGGGTCGGTACAAGACAAGCTACGGGTGACCGGGGCGCTGGACAACACCAGCGGCAAGATCGTGGCAGGCGGCCCGCTGGCCATCACCGGCGACAGCCTCACCAACACTGACGGCGAGGTCGCGTCGAACAGCGATGCAACGGTGCGCATCGCGGCTACCCTCGACAACACTGCGGGCTTCATCCATGCCGGTGGCACCCTGGACGCGCAGGCGGGCACCATCCTCAACCGCGACACGCTCTCCGGCACCGACGCAGCCCCGAAGGGCATGGAGGGCGCCAACGTCAGGCTGGCCGCCCATGCCATCGACAATGCCCAGGGCGCGCTGCGCGCCGATGCCTCGCTTGCCGCCAATGCCGCGACGCTTGGCAACACCCATGGCGAAGTCACCGCCGGAGGCACGGCGCAGCTCAATGTGCAGGCCATCACCAACACCGATGGCCTGCTGGCGGCCAACCAGGCGCTGGGCATCAAGGGCGACAGCCTCACCGGGGATGGCGCGCTGCAATCCCATGCGGGTGACGTCACCGCGATCCTGCAAACCGATTTCCATAACACCAGCACGGTGACCGCGGCGCACGATCTCAACATCCTGATCAAGGATGCCCAGGGCAATGCCGCCGGCGATCTCACCAATGATGGCAAGCTGGTGGCAGGCCGCAACGCCGACCTCCACGGGCGCAACGTCACCAACGCGGGCGAGCTGTCCGGGCGGGCCTCCAACACCGTTCGCGCCGATCAGGCGGTGCTCAACAAGAGCCTCATCGACGGCGGCGCCGTGCGCATCCTGGCCGGCACCAGCGTCACCAACATCGACCGCATCTATGGCGACTCGGTGGCCATCGGCGCCAGCCGGCATATCCTGAACGACATCCACCCCGCCACCGGCCAGGGGGCCGTCATCGCCTCGCGCAGTGGCGGCATCGAGCTGGGCGCCCCGGAGATCGTCAACCGCGAGCACGCGCTGGTCTACTCGTCGCAAGACCTGAACGTGGGCCGCGCGCTGGATCCCAGCGGCAAGGCAACCGGCCAGGCCGATGCGCTCACCAACGCCTCGGCCACCATCGACGTGGCGCGCAGCGCCAACTTCAACGTTGCCGACCTTGCCAACCGCAACGACCACTTCCGCACCGAGCGCACCGATACCGGGACAGTGCATGCGTTCTACTATCGGCTCAATGGCAGCGCCGAGAACATCGACCCGAGCACTGCGATGCTCGTGCTGCCGACGGCATCGGGTGCCATATTTGGCCACATCGCCAGCCACGGCGATGACCTGGCCTACCTCGGCGATGACGACTACAAGCGCCTGCTCCTGCCTTCGGCGCAGTACCCCTTCAGCGTGTTTGGCCCCCCGTTCGACTGGGCGCGCCAGTCCGATGGCACGCCGGGACAGAGCGACAGCCGCTCGTCTGGTCCAAACTGGCCCGTGGGCCTGGCAATGCTGCCGTTCGCGCCGGACGCGAATGGCAGCCTGGAAGCCGATCATTTTGTCTACAAGGCTGACGACCCCATCTGGGACAAATTCGGGATGGCCCGGCCCGGCGCGCTGCCTCCCCTACCCTCACCCTGTGTGGATGGATCACCAGTGGCCTGCCATACGCAATACCGGGCCGATCTGGTTACCTACCAGGCCGCAAAGGCTGCCATCAAACCGCTTTACGAAGCCCTGAATGGCAAGATCCAGGCGTTCAACAGCGACTATCAGGGCCGGCTGGTGAAGTCCTGGACCATCGAACGGCGTGACACCCGCGTGCAGGACGAGGTTGTCGCCCACACCGATCCCGCCCGCATCCTGGTGGGCGGCAACGCCAGCTTCACTGGCGCGGTCACCAACGACAAGAGCCAGATTCTCGTTGGCGGCACGCTTGCTGCCGGTGGCGGCAGCGGCGCGGTCAACAACCTTGCGTACGATGCGACGCGCATCGAGGATACAACCGGCACCAGCCAATACACCCGCCCATGCAAGCGCGGCCGCTGCTACGACAACATGGACGTGCCAGCGGTACATCTGGAAATTCCGACCCAGCTCGCCAAGGGTGAAGCGCTGGATTACCAGGTTGTGAACGGCACGGGCACGATCGTGGCGGACAAGACCGGCACCGGCCCTATCGCCACCGCGCCGACGCTTACGCAGATCTCGCTCGGCACGGAGGCCGGTGGCCGCCTGGGCGGCGACGTCATCCGGGCCGTCTCGCCGTCGCTGGCGATGCCCGACAATGCGCTCTTCAAGATTCGCGGCGAGCCGGGCACGCCTTACCTGATCGAGACCGACCCGCGCTTCACCAACCAGCGCCAGTGGCTATCCAGCGATGTCATGCTCACGCAACTGGGCCAGGACCCCACCCACGTGCTCAAGCGCCTGGGCGACGGCTACTATGAAGCCCGCCTCGTGGCCGATGCCGTGATGCTGGGAACCGGCCAGCGCTTCGTGGGCGACTACACCGACAACGAAGCGCAATACAAGGCGCTGATGCAATCAGGCGTCGAGTTCGGCAAGCAGTTCCACCTGAACGTGGGCACCGGGCTGACGGCGGACCAGATGCGCGCGCTCACCACCGACATCGTGTGGCTGGTCGAGAAGACGGTCACCCTGAAGGACGGCACCACCCAGCGCGCGCTGGTGCCCCAGGCCTACCTGAAGGTGCGCGCGGGCGACCTGAAGGGTGACGGCACCCTGATGGCCGCGCGCGATACCGTGATCCGGAGCGATGGCGACGTGAAGAACACGGGCACCATCGCCAGCCGCGGCGTGACGCTGATCGACGCGGCCAATATCCACAACAGCGGCGCGCTGTCGGCGCGCGTCATGGGGCTGAGCGCCAGGCAGGACATCAACAATCTCGCCGGACATATCACGACGGGCCAACTGGCAGCCACGGCTGGCCGCGACATCAACCTGACCACCATCACCACCACCACCGCCTCCGGCGCCGGCGGCAGCGGCAACCTCGCGGGCAGCCGCACCGTGATCGCGGGCATCTCCAGCGTGGCGGCAGACAGCGCCACCTTCGTGGCCGGGCGCGACATCAACACCAAGGCCGCGAACATCCAGGCCACCGGCAGCCTGGGCATGGCGGCGGGCCGCGATATCCACCTTGGCACGGTCGAGGTCAGCGAATCGGAACACCTCTACAAAGACGCAAGAAACAATGCAGCGGTATCGCGCAGCGCGGAAATCGGCACGCAGGTCACGGCAGGCAAGAACACAACCCTGAGCGCCGGGCGCGACGTGAACGCCACCGCCGCGTATGTCAGCGCGGACGGCGCGCTGGCCGTGGGCGCCGGACGTGACATCAACGTCAAGGCCGGTCAGGCATCAAGGTCCGTACGCGACGAGCACGCCTACCAGGAAAGCGGCTTCCTGTCGAAGAAGTCCACCCATACCATCGATGCCAACAGCCAGACCGAGGCGCTCGGCAGCACCTTCTCCGGCGACACGGTGGCCATGGCGGCAGGACGTGACCTGGCCGTCGCGGGCAGCACCGTGGCGGCCACGCACGACGTGAACCTCGGCGCGGGGCGCAACCTGACCATCGGCACCACCGAGACCACCTCGTCCGCCTACACCTACAAGGAAGAGAAGAAATCGGGGTTCGGCGCCACCGGCTCCGGCCTCTCGTACGGCAACCGCGCCCAGAAGGACACCACCAACGACAACGGCACGCAGCAGGTGGGCAGCCTGGTCGGCAGCACGGACGGCAGCGTCCGCATGAACGCGGGCAGCACCCCTACCGTCACCGGAAGCAACCTGATCGCCAGGCAGGACATCACGGGCGTGGGCGCGGATGTCAACATCCAAGCCGCGCAGAACCGCCAGCACCACGACGAAACCCACGAGGTCAAGCAAAGCGGCTTCACGCTGGGCGTGTCAGGTGGCGCCATCGGCGCGGCCATCGCCGCCGGGAACAAGCTCAACTCGGCCAGTCAAAGCCAGGACGGCCGCGCGTCCGCACTGTGGGGAATCGCCGCCGCGCGCGACATTGCCGACACCGGCAGCGCATTGGCGCAGGCCGGCGGCAACCCGCTGGCAGGCGCCGCCGTAACGCTCTCCTGGGGCACCAGCCAGAGCAAGCAGACCATGACGCAGGACGCCACCAGCCACAACGGCGCCAACGTATCGGCAGGCGGCACCGCGGCCTTCGTCGCGACGGGCGTGGATGCCAACGGCAACCAGACGGCAGGCAACCTCAACATCGCCGGCTCGAACATCGACGCCAACAAGGTGGCGCTGGGAGCCAGGCACGATATCAATATCGTCTCGGCCACCGACACCAACGAGAGCCACAGCACCAACAAGTCCAGCAGCGCCAGCGTCGGCGTGTCGTATGGCCTTGGCCCGGACAACGCCGGCTTCGGCGTATCGGCCTCCGCCTCCAAGGCGAAGGGCAACTCGGACAGCCAGGGCGTCGCGCAAGCCAACAGCCACGTGAGCGGCCGGGAGTCCGTCACCCTTGCCTCCGGTAACGACACCAACATCCTCGGCGCCACGGTCAGTGGCAGCAAGGTGATCGCAGACGTGGGCGGCAACCTGAACATCGCCAGCCGCCAGGACACCGAAGAGATGCACGCCAGGCAGGAAAGCATGAGCGGCGGCTTCAGCATCAGCCAGGGCGGCGGGTCGGCCAGCTTCTCAGCGTCCAAGGGCAAGGCCAATGGCAGCTATGCCAACGTCAGCGAGCAGTCCGGCATCCATGCCGGCAAGGACGGCTTCGATATCACCGTCAAGGGCAATACCGACCTGAAGGGCGCAATCCTCACCAGCGACGCAGGCAAGGACAAGAACAACCTGACCACCGGCACGCTCACCTGGAGCGACATCGCCAACCACTCCGACTACAGCGCGACTTCCGCCGGCCTCTCCGCGGGCGGCGCATTTGGCGCACCCAATGGCCAGAGCAACAGCGGCCAGACCTCAGGCAAGAACACCGGCGGCATCAACCCGATGATTCCCCAGCACAAGAGCGGCAGCCAGGACGGCGTTGCACGCAGCGCAATCGCCGAAGGCACTATCACCATCAACGACCAGGCCAACCAGAAGCAGGACCTCGCCAGCCTGAAGCGGGACACCGCCGGCACCAACAGCACGGTCGGCAAGAACCCCGACCTGGAACAGCTACTGAACAAACAGTCCGACACGATGGCCGCCGCCCAGGCCGCCGGCGAGGCGGCAGCCAAGACAGTGGGCGACATCGCCGGCACCAAGGAGAAGCAAGCCCGTGCGAATGCCAAGGCCGCCCACGACGCCGGGGATACCGAACTGGAAAACAAGTACCTTGCCGACGCGAAAAACTGGGAGGAAGGCGGCGACTACCGCGCAGTGCTGCACGCCGCAGGCGGCGCGCTTGTTGCGGGCCTGGGTGGCGGCAACGCGTTGGCCGG
>NZ_JBFTOQ010000059.1:0-33178 GCF_056398045.1 Cupriavidus sp. 05L411
GCCGTACGACGCAACCACTGCCCCACATAAGCCCGATTGCTCTGCACCCGGCAGGGTCGGCTTTCTTCTCGTTAGTCTTCTTTGCCGACGCAAAGAAGAGTGACCGGCAGCCCCCGCAGGGGGATGTCGTATGGCCCTTGGGTACAAAAACCAACGCCGCCAAAAGAAACAACAGACCGGAAATTCCGAAAAACAAGAGGAGCCTCCAATGGCAGGACCAACCATCAATTTCTGGCAATCCCGCTTCGAATCCGGGCAAACCCCTTGGGAACGCGAATCCGCCAGCCCGCAACTCCAAGCCTGGCTGGCGCAAGGCGCCGTCCAGGCCGGGGAGCGTGTGGTCGTGCCCGGCTGTGGCGGTGGCTGGGAAGTCGCCGCGCTGGCCGCGCATGGCGCGCGGGTCAGCGGTATCGACTACGCGCCCGGGGCACTGGCCCGCACGCTTGCCCGGCTGGCGCCGAGCGGACTGCAGGCGGACCTGGAAGAGGCGGACGTGTTGCATTGGCAGCCGGCCACGCCGGTGGATGCCATCTATGAGCAGACCTGCCTGTGCGCGCTGCATCCCGACCACTGGACGCGTTATGCCGCCCAGCTTCATGCCTGGCTGCGTCCCGGCGGACGCCTGCTAGCGCTGTTCATGCAGATGCGCCGCGACAGCGCTGGCCAGGGCGTGGTGGAAGGGCCGCCGTATCACTGCGACATCAACGCCATGCGCGCGCTGTTCCCCGCCCAGCACTGGGAATGGCCCAAGCCGCCGTTTAGCGCTGTCACGCATCCCAGCGGCGCATTCGAGTTTGCGGTGGTGCTGGTACGCCGCTGATCCCCTGGCGGCGCACAGCGCCAGCCGCGTTATCCATGGGTAATCCCCAATCCATATACAGCCAGTCCACACAAGAGCCACACCGGTAGTTTTGTTACGGTGGCACCAGTCGCACCCGGTGCCATCGGGCGCGCTTGACCCACCCAATTCCGAGATCGGCCCCGGCCGCCCGCACACCGCGCGCGGCAAGGGGCGGCCGGCACAGGAGACAAGATTGGAGATCCTGCAATTGACGATCTCGGGGATCGCGCTGGGCTGCATCTATGCGCTGATCGCCCTGGGTTTTGTGCTGATCTACAAGGCGACCGAGACGGTGAACTTCGCGCAAGGCGAGTTCATGATGCTGGGCGCCTTCGCTGGCGTGGTGCTGACCATGCTCGGGTTGCCGCTGGTCCTTGCCGTGCCGTTGACGGTGGCGGGCATGGCTGGCTTCGGCATGCTGGTCGAGCGCCTGGCGATTCGCCCCATCCTGGGCCAGCCGCAGTTCACCGTGGTGATGCTGACCATCGGCATGGGCTACGTGATGCGCGGGCTGATCACCATGGTGCCGGGCATCGGCGCCGGCACGCATACCTTGCCGGTGCCTTACCAGGGCATGGTGTGGCGTACCGGCGCGCTGGTGCTGAGCGTGGAGCAGGTGGCGGTGATCGGCGTCACCGCGGCGCTTTGCGTGGTGCTTTACCTGGTGTTCCGCTACAGCCGCATCGGCGTGGCGATGCAGGCCAGCTCGCAGAACCAGCTTGCCGCTTACTACATGGGCATTCCGGTGCGGCGGCTCAACGGGCTGGTGTGGGGCTTGTCGGCGTCGGTGGCCGCGATCGCCGGCCTGCTGCTGGCCCCCATCACCTTTGTCCACGCCAGCATGGGCATGCTCGGCCTCAAGGCCTTCCCCGCGGCGGTGGTGGGCGGCTTCGGCAGCCTGCCGGGCGCGATCGTGGGCGGGCTGGTGATCGGCGTGGTGGAGTCGCTGGCGGGCTTTTACCTGCCCGAGGGCTTCAAGGACGTCGCGGCCTATGTCGTGGTGCTGATCATGCTGGTGGTCAAGCCGAACGGCCTGTTCGGCGAGAACCTGCGCAAAAAGGTGTAGAGACGCGATGCGATTCCTCTTCAAGACCGACTATCGCCAGGACCTGCGCCTGGCCAGGCACCCGGGCCATGTGTTCTGGTACGGCTTGCTGATGGCTTGCCTGCTGATCGCGCCGGGCTGGGCCAGCAGCTACTGGATCGCGCAGCTTGGCTTTGTGCTGATCTACGCCATTGCGGGCCTGGGCCTGATGGTGCTGTCGGGCTACACGGGGCTGCTGTCGATCGGCCATGCGGCCTTCCTTGGCGTGGGCGCCTATTCACAGGCCTGGCTGACCAGCCACGGCGTGCCCTTCGTGCCGGCCTTGCTGGCCGCGGCTGCGCTGTCGGCACTGACGGGCGTGGTGGTGGGACTGCCGGCGTTGCGCGTCAAGGGCATCTACCTGGCGATCGCCACGCTGGCCTTCGGCCTGATCGTCGAGGAGGTCCTGGCGCGCTGGGAGAGCGTGACCGGCGGCAATGCCGGCCTGCCGGTGGCCGCGCCGCAGCTGTGGGGCTATGTGCTTGACGGGCCGGTGGCGTTCTACTACCTGTCGCTCGCGGTTTGCCTGCTGGCCACGCTGGCCGTGCTCAACCTGCTGCGCAGCGCCACGGGGCGGGCCTTCATCGCCATCCGGGACTCGGAGATCTCGGCGCAGAGCATGGGGATCCACCTGGCGCGCTACAAGACCTTGTCGTTTGCGCTGTCCGCCGCGCTGGTTGGCATCGCGGGGGCGTTGTATGCCCACAAGCTGCGCTATATCTCGCCCGAGCAGTTCGGCATTGCCCAGTCGATCGACTTGCTGCTGCTGGTTGTGGTGGGCGGGCTGGGCTCTGTGCATGGCGCGTTTCTTGGCGCGATCTTCCTGATCGTCATGCCGCAGATGATCGTGCTGGCGAAGGATCTCCTGCCGCCTGCCATCGGGCAAGCCAGCGGCCTGCAGGCACTGGTGTACGGGCTGGTGCTGATGGCTTTCGTGCTGTTCGAGCCGATGGGGCTGTACGGGCGCTGGTGCAAGATCCGCACGTACCTGGAGCTGTTTCCCTTCTATCGCCAGGGCATGTTCCGGCGCCAGAAGGCCTTCCAGCGCTCCGAGCGCCTGAAATAAGGAGGCCCGCACATGACAGACACTCTTCTCAGCGTGCGCGACCTGTCGGTGCGCTTTGGCGGCGTGCTGGCGCTTGGCGGCGTGAGCTTCGATGTGCGGCGCGGCGAGGTCTTTACGCTGATCGGGCCCAACGGGGCTGGCAAGACCACGGTGTTCAACCTGATCAGCCGCATCTATCCGCCCACCAGCGGCGAGATCCTGTGGCAGGGCAGCAGCCTGACGCAGTTGCCGCCCCACGCGATCGCCGCGCAGGGCATCGCGCGCACCTTCCAGAATATCGAGCTGTTCGAGCACGCCACGGTGCTGCAGAACCTGCTGATCGGCCACCACACGCATCGCGCCAGCGGCTTCTGGGCAGACCTGCTGTTTACCCCCGCCGCGCGCCGCTCGGAGCTGGCCGCGCGCCACAAGGCCGAGGAGATGATCGAGCTGCTGGACCTGCAGGCGCACCGCGACGCGCTGGTGGCGGGCCTGCCCTATGGCGTGCGCAAGGTAGTGGAGCTGGCGCGGGCCTTGTGCAGCAGCCCGCGGCTGTTGCTGCTGGACGAGCCGTCTTCCGGGCTGAATGTGGAAGAGACCGAGGACATGGCCTGGTGGATCCGCGATATCCAGAGCGAGCTGGGCATCACCGTGCTGATGGTGGAGCACGACATGAGCCTGGTGTCGCGCGTGTCGGACCGGGTGCTGGCGATGAACCAGGGCCAGGTGCTGGCGCAGGGCACGCCAGCCGAGGTCCAGGCGCACCCCGGGGTGATCGAAGCCTACCTGGGCACCGTGGACGACGTAGCCTCACTGCGGAGGGCGGCATGAACCTGATGGAAGGCGCTGACAAGATGCGCGAAATCCAGGACGCGCCCGTGCTGGCGCTGGCCAACGTGGAAAGCGCCTACGGCCCGGTCAAGGCGATCCGGGGCGTGAGCCTTGCCGTGCAGCGCGGCAGCATCGCCACCGTGCTGGGCGCCAACGGCGCCGGCAAGACCACCATCCTCAAGACCATTTCCGGCGTGCTGGACCCGACGCGTGGCAGCATCGCCTTCAAGGGCGAGAGCATTGCTGCAATGGATCCGGCCCAGATCGTGCGGCGCGGCCTGAGCCACGTGCCCGAGGGCAGGGAGGTGTTCCCGCTGCTGTCTGTGCGTGACAACCTGCTGATGGGTGCCTATACGCGGCGCGACCGCGACGGCGTGGCGCGCGACATGGAAATGGTCTACGGCTACTTCCCGGTGCTGCGCGAGCGTGCCGCGCAGGATGCCGGCCTGCTCTCGGGCGGCCAGCAGCAGATGCTGGCGATCTCGCGCGCGCTGATGGCCGCGCCGGAGCTGATCCTGCTCGACGAGCCCAGCCTGGGCTTGTCGCCAAAGCTCACCAAGGACATCTTCGAGATCGTGGTGCGCATCAACCGCGAGCGCGGCACCACCATCTTGCTGGTGGAGCAGAACGCCAATATGGCGCTCAACGCGGCGGACTATGGCTATGTGCTGGAGAACGGCCGCATCGTGGCCGAGGACACCTGCGCCGTGCTGCGCGAGAAGGACGACATCAAGGAGTTCTACCTCGGCATGAAGGACAACGGCGTGCGCGGCGAGCGCCGCTGGAAAAAGCGCAAGACCTGGCGGTAGCGCGCTAAACGATCACCAAGTTGAGAGCAATCAATGGCAATGGCAACGGCAATGGCGACGGCGCACACCATGCAGCCCCTTTCCGAAGCGGCATTCGAGACCCTGCCGCAGATGTTCTGGCACGCCGTGGACCAGCGCGCCGACGCTGTGATGATGCGGCAGAAGGACCTCGGCGTCTGGCGCAGCTATCGCTGGCGCGAAGTGGGCGAGATCGTGGCCGATGTCGCCGCCGGCCTTGCCGAGCTGGGCCTGCAGGCAGGCGAGGTGGTGTCGGTGCTGTCCAGCACCAACCGCGAATGGGTGTGGAGCGACCTTGGCGCGCTCACCGCCGGTGCGGTGGTCAGCGGCATCTATCCCACCGACTCGCCTTCGCAGGTGGAGTATCTTTGCCACGACTCGGGCAGCGTCATGCTCTTCGCCGAGAACGAGGAGCAGCTGGACAAGTACCTGGAGGTGCGCGAGCGCCTGCCACGGCTTCGCAAGGCGATCGTGTACGACATGGAAGGGCTGGCCGGCTTCGATGACCCCGGCGTGCTCAGCTTTGACGCGCTGCTGGCACTCGGCAGGCAAGCGCGGGCGCGGCAACCAGGGCTGGTGGCGGCGCGGCTGGCCGCCGGCGGCGCCGATGCGCTGGCGGTGCTGGTCTATACATCCGGCACCACGGGACGGCCCAAGGGCGCGATGCTGTCGCACCGCAATGTGCTGCGCAGCTGCCTGACGCTGCGCGAGTTCCTCCCCGCCACCACCATCGGCGAGCGCATGGCCTTCCTGCCGCTGTGCCATGTCTCGGAGCGGATCTTTGGCGAGTACTACGCGATCCTGTCCGGTGCTGTCGTCAATTTTGTCGAGAACCCCGACACCATCTTCGACAACATTCGCGAGATCCAGCCCGACGCCTTCCTGGCGGTGCCGCGCGTGTGGGAGAAGCTGTATTCCAGCGTGACCATCGCGGTCCGGGAAGCGACCCGCCTGCAGCGCTGGGCCTATGACTGGGCGCTGGCCGCCGGGCAGGCCCGCGTGCACGAGGACGGGCAGGCAACGGTGCTGCCTCTGGCCGCGCGCCTGAAGCTCTGGCTGGCCGATACGCTGGTGCTGGGCAACGTGCGCCGCATGATGGGCCTGAACCGCGTGCAGCTGGCGGTGACCGGCGCGGCGCCGATCTCGCCCGACCTGATCCGCTGGTATATGGCGCTGGGCATCGTGCTGCACGAGCTTTGGGGCATGACCGAGATCACCGGCGCGGCTACCTGCAACCCGCCGGGCCGGACACGCCCGGGCAGCATCGGCATTGCCTTGCCGCATACCGAGGTGAAGGTCTCGCAGGAAGGCGAGCTGCTGGTGCGGGGCCCGCAGGTCTTCATGGGCTACCTGAACCTGCCCGCCAAGACCGCCGAGACCATGGCCGACGGCTGGCTGCGCACGGGCGACGTGGGCCGGGTGGACGAGCAGGGCTACTTCTATATCACCGACCGCATGAAGGACCTGATCATCACCGCTGGCGGCAAGAACGTCACGCCGTCCGAGTGGGAGAACCAGCTCAAGTTCAGCCCCTATGTGACCGACGCCGTGGTGATCGGAGACCGCCGGCCCTACCTGAGCTGCCTGGTGATGATCGACCAGGACAACGTGGAGCAGTGGGCGCAGGAACATGACGTGCATTTCTCCGACTACGGCTCGCTGTGCCGCAGCAAGGAGGTGATCGCGCTGGTAGGCCAGGAGATCGACCGTGTCAACAAGCAGTTCGCGCGGGTCGAGCAGATCAAGGCATTCCGGCTGATCGAGACCCGCCTTGGGGCCGAGGACGAGGAACTGACGCCCACCATGAAGCTCAAGCGCAAGCTGGTCAACGACAAATACAGCGCGCTGATCGAGTCGATGTACCTGGCCAAGGTGGCCTGAACGCAAGCGGCCCCGACAGGAGGCGCCATGAGCGATGCAGACAAAGCGGTTCCCGTCAGCCTGGTTCGGCACGGCCGCATCGGCCTGCTGTGCATCGACCATCCACCGGTGAACGCGCTCTCGGTGGCGACGGTGGCGGGGCTGGATGCCAAGGTGGCCGCCTTCGAGGCCGATTCCTCCCTCGATGGCTTGCTGATCTGGTGCGCAGGCCGGACCTTCGTGGCGGGCGGCGACATCGCGCAGTTCGATGCCCCGGATTTCACGGCTGCACCTTACAACCGTATCCTGGCCAGGATCGAAGCCAGTGAACGGCTGGTCGCGACCGTGCTGCACGGCACCGCGCTGGGCGGCGGGCTGGAACTGGCGCTGGCCTGCCATTACCGCGTGGCCGTGCCCGGCACGCGGGTCGGGCTGCCCGAGATCAAGCTGGGACTGCTGCCCGGCTCGCTGGGCTCCCAGCGGCTGCCGCGCGCCTGCGGAGCGGACCTGGCGCTGGACCTGATGGTGAGCGGGCGCATGCTCGACGCCGAGGCAGCGCTGGCCGCCGGCATCGTCGATGCGCTGGTGCCGGGCGAGCCGTTGGCCGCTGGCCTTCATGTTCTGGAAGACCTGCTGGCGAAGCGGGCGCCGCCGCGCCGGCTGTCGACGCTGTCCGTGCCTGTTGCCGGGCTCCCGCCGGACTTCTTCGCGCAGGCCTTGAAGCGCGCCACGCAGGAGCGTGCGCGCTATCCCGCGGCAGCGGCAATTGTGCAAGCGGTGGAGGCTGCGGCGACGCTGCCGTTCGCCGGGGGCGAGGCGGTGGAGGCCGCCTTGCTTGCCGCCTGCGTGGCGTCGCCGGAATCGCGGGCGCTGCGCCACCTGTTCTTTGCCGAGCGCCAGGCGGCCCGCGTGCCCGGGGTGCCCTCGGGCATCGCGCCGCGCGCGCTGCATACGGCCGGCGTGGTGGGCGCCGGCACCATGGGCAGGCGCATCGCCATGAGCCTGGCGGACGCCGGCTTGCCGGTCACGCTGGTCGAGGCCAGCGACGCGGCGCTGGCCAAGGGCCTGGCGTCCGTGCGCGCCCAGTACGAGGCCAGCGCGGCGGCCGGGCGGCTGCAGCCTGATCAGGTGGCCAGGCGCATGGGCCTGATTGCCGGCACGCTGGACTACGCCGCACTGGCTGGCTGCGAACTGGTGATCGAAGCGGTGGTGGAGGACATGGCGCTCAAGCAGCAGGTGTGCGCCCGTCTTGGCCAGATCTGCAAGCCCGGGGCAATCATTGCCACCAATACCTCCACGCTGGACGTGGAGGTGCTGGCCGAGGCCTGCGGCCGGCCGGACGATTTCGCCGGGCTGCATTTCCGCAACCCGGCCAATGGCGGGCGGTTGATCGAAGTGGTGCGCGGCAGCGCCACCGCGCCGGATGTGCTGATGACTGCCATGCACCTGGCCCGGCGGCTCGGCAAGGTAGCGGTGGTGACGGGCGTGTGCTTCGGCTTTATCGGCAACCGCATGGCCGAGGCCTACCTGCGCGAGAGCGAGTTCCTGCTCATGGAAGGCGTGAGCCCGGCGCGGCTGGATGCCGTGATGCAGGCTTACGGCATGGCGATGGGGCCGTGCCGCATGCTGGACCTGGCCGGGATCGACACGGGCGCCAAGATCGTGCTGGAGTACGGCAAGGCCGGGGGGCTGCCGCCGGATCCCGCCTATCGCGCGGTGGTGCGCACGTTGTTCATGCTGGGGCGGCTCGGCTGCAAGAGCGGCGCGGGCTACTACCGCTATCCGGACGGCGAGCCGGTGGCGGACCCGGAGGCCGAGCGCATCTGCGCCGCGCTGGGCCGCGCGCACGGCATCGCCCAGCGCACCGACATTACCGATGCCGAGATCGTCGAGCGCCTGATTTTTCCGCTGATCAACGAGGCCGCCAAGCTGCTGGAGGAGGGCATGGCCTGCCGGCCCGGAGACATCGACATGGTGTGGACCGCCGGCTATGGCTTTCCCGACTATCTCGGGGGCCCTGTGTGGCAGGCAGACAGCATTGGCCTGCCCCGCGTCAAAGCCGGGCTGGAGCGCTACGCCCGCCTGCGCGGCAATCCTTACGACTACTGGGACATCTCCCCCTTGCTGGCGGCGCTGGCACAAAGCGGGCAGCGCTTGTCCGACTGGTCCGCACCGCCGCCCGCAGCCGATGCCGTAGCACCGGGCGGCCAGGCACATGGCCATGCGCCGATCTCATTACCGCCGGACTCGCGGTCCGTGCAAAGCGGGATCCAGTCGGGACCCAAGCCGCCGCAGAGCGTGCATTGAAGCCAAGGCAATCCACTCATAAAGCACAAATCGATATAAAGCACAAACCGATAAGACAAGGAGACAACCATGATCTTGAAGACCACCATCGCCGCCATTGCGCTCGCGCTCAGCGCCGGCGCGAGCGCGCAGACGCGCGGCGTCACCGACAAGGAAATCGTGCTCGGCCTGATCACCGATATGTCCGGGCCGATCGTCAACTACGGCAAGGAGTCGCGCAACGGCATGACCATGGCCGTGGAAGAGATCAACGCCCGCGGCGGCGTGCAGGGCCGCAAGCTGCGGGTGGTGGTGGAAGACAATGGCTACGAGCCCAAGCGTGCCGTGCTGGCCGCGCAGAAGCTGGTCACGCAGGACGGCGTGTTCGCCATCATCGGCCACCTTGGCACCGCGCCCAATATGGCCACGCTGCCGTTCCTGGTGCAAAGCAAGGTCTTCAACTTCATGCCGCAGAGCGCCGCGCGCGACATGTATGAGCCGGCCAGCCCATACAAGATCGCGCTGGGACCGTCCAACTTCCTGATGTCCACCACCATCATGGATTACTTCTTCAAACAGAAGCCCTACCAGCGGGTGGGCGCGCTGTACCAGGACGACGACTATGGGCGGGAGTCCGTGGAGGGTGTGCAGGCCTACCTCAAGACCAGGAACATGACCCTGGTGGAAAAGGTGTCGTACAAGCGCGGCGCCACCGATTTTTCCTCGCAGATGGCGCGGCTCAAGGCGGCCAACTGCGACCTGGTGTTCAACGCCTCGACGATGCGCGAGTACATCGCCTCCGTCCAGGAAGCACGCAAGATCGGCTTCAACCCGGTCTTTGCCGGCACCTCGGCCAACTACGCGCACCAGGTGCCATTGCTGGGCGGCAAGGCCATGGAAGGCCTGCATGCGGCGGCCTTCATCATGCTGCCCTATGCGGACGATGCAAACCCGGCGGTACGGCAATGGGCGGCCGCCTACAAGAAACGCTTCAATGAAGACCCGGGCGTGTACTCGATGTTCAGCTACTACGCCTACACCACCTTCGCCACCATCGCCGACAAGGCCGGGCGCAACCTGAGCGCAGAGTCCTTCAATGCCGCCATGGAGTCGACCAAGCTACCGCAGGACGCGCTGGGCAACCCGGGCTTCAATGTCTCCGCCAGCAACCGCCTGAGCAACGACCGCATCCGCATCATGAAGGTGGCTGGCGACAAGTGGATCCCGGCCAGCGACCTGCTGCCGCCGCCCAAGATGAACTAAGCGGGCGCGGCATCCCATGAACAACCGGAGACAACCATGAGCACGGCAACGGAACAGGCGCGCGAGCGCATCGGGCGTATCGCCCTGGGCGATGTGATCCACCGTAGCGCCCGGCGCTTCGGCGCCCGGACGGCATTGATCGAGGGCGACCACAGCCTCAGCTATACGGCGCTGAACGCCGCCACCAACCAGTTTGCCCACTACCTGCTGGCCCAGGGCATGCGCAGCGCAGAGCGTGTCGGCATGCTGTGCAACAACTCGATCGACATGATCGTGGCGCTGCTAGGCATCCAGAAAGCAGGCATGGTGTGGGTGCCGATCAACACGGCGCTGGCGCCGGATGCGATCCAGTACATTCTGGAACACGCGGAGGTGACGCGCCTGGTGGCGGACGCGTCCGTGCTGGCGCGGCCCGGCATCGGCGAGCTGGTCGCGGCGTCGCGCATTCCCGTCGTGTTGCTGGAGCCGGCGGGCGAGGTGGCAGGCGAGATGGCCGGGTTAGCCGGGTTAGCCGGGTTAGCCGGGCTGGCCGGGCTGGCCGGGCTGGCCGTTACCCGGCATGCCGACGCGCTGGCCGGCCAGCCGGCCACGCTGCCAGATGTGGACATCGCCAGCGGCCAACTGGCACAGATCATGTACACCAGCGGCACCACCGGCCCGCAAAAGGGTGTCATGCATTCCCACGCCTCGGTGCATTCGGTGCTGGCGGCCAACCTGGTCGATACCGGCTGCGGGACGGCGAGTGAAGTCTTTACCTGCCTGCTGCCGATGTTCCACTGCGCGCAGCACGGCAATACCATGAGCGCGCTGCTGGGCGGCCACGCCGTGGTGATCGGGCGCGGCTTCGATCCGGCCCGGGTGCTGGCGGACCTGGCCCGCCACCGCGTCACCGTGGTGGTGGCGCTGCCGATGATGTACCGGGCCATGCTGGAGCACCCGCAGTTCGCCGCGACCGACCTCTCCAGCGTGCGGCTGTGCATCTACGGCATGGCGCCATTGCCCAAGAACCTGCTGCTGCGCCTGCTGGATGCGTTTTGCCCCAACTTCGTCCTGTGCTCGGGCCAGACCGAGATGTACCCGGCGGCCACCATTTTCGAGGCGCAGGAGCAGCGCAAGCGCTTTGGCGCCTTCTGGGGCGTGGGCACGGTGGTCAACGAGGTGGCGGTGATGAGCGACGACGGCCGGCTGCTCGGCCCGGGCGAGCCCGGCGAGATCGTGTTTCGCGGGCCGAACGTGATGCTGGGCTATTACAAGGACCCCGAGGCTACCGCCCGCGTGCAGCGCTTTGGCTGGCATCACTCCGGCGATCTTGGCGTGCTGGACGAGGATGGCCAGTTGCTGTTCCTCGACCGCATCAAGGACATGATCAAGAGCGGCGGCGAAAACGTGCCCTCGATCAAGGTCGAGGAAGTGCTGCTGCGCCATGCCGCCGTGGCCAATGCGGCGGTGGTCGGGCTGCCGCATGCGCGCTGGGGCGAAGCGGTGACGGCCTTCGTGACCCTGAAGCCCGGCGCGCGGGTGGAGGACGACGAGCTGGGCGCGCACTGCAAGGCCCACCTAGGCGGCTTCGAGGTGCCCAAGGCGGTGCTGCTGCTGGCGGCATTGCCGGCCACCTCCACCGGGAAGATCCAGAAGTTCGCGTTGCGCCAGCGGTATCACGAGCATTACGATGAGCACCCCGAAGCGCACCACGCGCACCCTGGCGAGGGCTGAGCACCGGGCCCGCCTGTGGCTGCCATAGCCACCTGACATAGCCACCTGACGCAAGACGTAGCCGGTAGCCCCGGCTACGCTGCTTTTTGCGTCGCATTTTTGCATCGCATCATGGCGGCGCACCGAGAGCAAATAACTAGCAGGCCTGACGACGCCCCCATCGGGGCGCGGACGGTGCCAGCAGGAGACGAGGACATGCAGATGCAAGCACCAGGCATTGCGTGCCCGCCAGCGACGACCGTGGCGCCTGGCGCCCGGGACGGAGCCGGCCGGGTGATGTGGCTCACCCCCGACAGGCTGTTCTACGCCGGCCTGCTTGGCTCGCCTTCGGTCCGCACCATGGGTGGGCTGTTGATTTATGTGGCTTTGCGTGCACCCATCCGCATCCGCTTTGACGACGGGCCCTGGGCATCCACGGACTTGGCGGTGGTGCCGGCGTACATGCCGCACTCGGTCGCTTGCGACGACCGCATGATCTGCGACCTCGCACTGGAAGCGGAGAGCATCGACCTGGCGCGCCTGCCGCCGGTGATACGCGAGCGGGCAGGGCCGGTGGACGATCCGGCCTTTGTGCGCCATGTGCGCCAGGCGCATGCCTACCTGTGCGAGCGCGGCCGGGAGCTGGAACTGCAGGCGGACAGCTTCGACCAGATCTTCTTCGGGCACGCGCTGGCGCCGCGCAAGCTGGACCCCCGTATCGAGGCCGCGGTGCAGCGCATCCGCAACGCGCCGTCGGCCACGGCCACGGCCGAGTCATGCGCCGCATCGGCCCATCTGTCCTTCTCGCGCTTCCTGCATCTGTTCAAGGAAGATGTCGGCACGCCGTTCCGCAGCTTCCGGACCTGGAAACGCGCCCGCAGCCTGCTGCACTATGTCACCCAGGACTCCAACCTGGCCCATGTGGCGCTGGATGCCGGCTATCCGGACTCCACCCACTTCAGCCATTCCATCCGCCAGGTTTTCGGGCTCAAACCCAGCGACATCTTTGCCGGCTCGCGCAAGCTCGCCCTGATTGGCGAGCGTGCGGAGGTGGGCAGCGGCATGCCCGGCTAGGCGGGCCGGGCAGAGGTATCCGGCGCGTCCTCCGTGCGCAAGGCCGCCTTGTGGATCTTGCCGGACGGCGTGAGCGGCAGCGCTTCACGCAGCACCACCTGGCGCGGCACCTTGTAGTCGGCCAGGCGCGTCCCGCAGTACGCGCGGATTTCCTGCTCGGAGACCTCGCAGCCAGGCTTGGGCACGATGTAATAGCGGCCGATCTCGCCCAGCACGGGGTCGGGCACGCCAATGCCGGCGACCATCATCACCGCCGGGTGGCGCGCGATCACGCCTTCGATCTCGGCCGGATAGACGTTGAAGCCGCCCTGGATATACATATCCTTCTTGCGCCCCTTCAAGTGGATATAGCCGCGTTCGTCCACGTAGCCCAGGTCGCCCGAGTGCAGCCAGCCCTGGGCATCGAATCCATCCTCCCGGGCCGCGCCGCCGACGTAGCCAGGGCAAACGCCCGCGCCACGGTAACAGAGCTCGCCGATTTCGCCAGTGGCCAGGCTTTCGCCGCCAAACGAGACCACCCGCACCTCGGCGGTGTCGAACACTCGGCCAATCGATTGCATCAGGTCCTGCCGCTGCGCGTCCCAGGGCGTCATGACGATCGCGCCAGAGGATTCCGAGAGGCCGTACAGGTTCATCACCGTCGCCTGCGGCATGCGGGCCTGCAGTTGCTCCAGCAGGGCCGCATCCACGGTGGCACCGCCCACGATCACGAGCCGCACGGAGGAGAAATCCACCTTGGCCGAGTCGGGATGCATCAGCAACAGCGTGGCCATGGTCGGCACGCCCGAGAAGATGGTGGGCGGGTGCTGGCGCATCCTGGCAAGCACCAGGTCTGCCTTGAAGGCTGGCACGAGGTCGCAAGTACCGCCGCCCAGCAGGAAGTTCAGCACCCCGCAGGTGATGCCGCCCACATGGTTCAAGGGCAGGGCCAGCTGGAGCTGGTCGGCCTCGGTCGTGCGCACATGGCGCGCTTGCGCCAGGGCCGCCGCCAGCATGCTGCGATGGGACAGTCCCGCGCCCTTGGGCCGCCCGGTGGTGCCCGAGGTGTAGATCACCATGGCCAGGTCCTGCGGCACGACCTGCGCCTCGGCGGCCTCCAGCACGGCCGGGTCCGGCGCGGTGGCCAGCAGCGTGGAAAGCCGCAGTGAGCTGGTGTCGGCCGATGGCGCCGTGTCGATTGGGGCGATTGGGTCGATCAGCACCACATGCGACAAGCCCGGCATGCGCGGAGCCAGCCGTGCCAGCATGCCTGGAAAATCGAAGCCCTCGCACTCCGGCACCGTGAAGACCGCCTTGACCGCGCTGTCGTTGACCATATGCTCGATCTCGTTGTCGCGGTAGCGCACGCTCAGGCCCACCACCGCCACGCCGATGCGGCTTGCGGCAAAGAACAGCTGCAGCCACTCGATCTGGTTCAGGCCAATCACGCCGATGCGTTCGCCACGGGCGATGCCCAGGCCAAGCAGCCCACAGGCAAGCCGCGCGGAGCTGGCCTCCATCCCGGCAAAGGTGTGGGCCTGCTGCCCGCAGAAGTAGGCAGTGCGCTGGCCCCACCGCTGGCTGGCTTGGCGAAGGGCGGCACCAATGGTGGCGGGCGGCGGGGTGGCAGTCATGCGGACTCTCCTGGCGTTGGATGGCAAATTGGATGCGGCAAAGACCCGGGGCAGGTCAGAGCGGCAAGCGTAGCCAAGTCGCGTGGGGCAAGGCTTGCGGAAAGTGGCTGGGTCGCTGCGTAGGGCGGCGGCAGCGTCGTCTCGGTGGACGTAGGTGACGCATGAACTACGCATGGATTACGCGTGACATGGGTAATTGAAGAATACCCATAAAATTGGTATTTGCAATTTACCTATATTATTTGTAAAGTGAAATTACGCATTTGATGGGTAACTCCGGATCACCACAATGAAACAGCTGCTCACCACCCCCAGCCAGCTCGGGCAAGTGCTGCAATCCGCACGGCGTGCCGCCAAGCTGTCGCAGACGGACCTGGCCGCGCGGCTGGATGTCAGCCAGAGCCGCATCTCCCACATGGAGCTCAACCCGGGCAGCATCAGCGCCGACCAGTTGCTGGCGCTGATCAGCGTCCTCGGCCTGGAACTCGTCGTGCAGGATAGGCACGCGGCAGGCGCCGAAGCCTCGCCGGTGGAGTGGTAGCCATGGGCCGCAGATCGCATGCGCGGGCGTTGTCGGTATGGGCCAATGGCGAGCGGGTAGGGACGTGGCGCATCCCCACGCGGGGCGACATGGAGTTGCAGTACGACCCAGGCTGGCTGGCCTCGCCCGCCGGACGCCCGCTTTCCCTGTCGCTTCCCTTCGGCGTCGATACCTCCCCGCTCAAGGGCGACCAGGTGCGCAACTACTTCGACAACCTGCTGCCCGACAGCGACGCCATCCGCAAGCGCCTGGCCACGCGTTTCAAGGCGGCAACCACGGAAGCCTTCGACCTGCTGGAAGCCATCGGCCGCGATTGCGTCGGCGCCGTGCAATTGCTCGGCGAGAACGAACAGCCGGTGGGCCATGACCGCATCGACGGTACGCCGCAGTCCGACTCCGATATTGAAAAGCTGCTGCGGCAGACGGTCAGCCCCACCGGCATGGGCGCGCAGGACGATGACGATGACTTCCGCATCTCCCTGGCCGGCGCGCAGGAAAAGACCGCGCTGCTGTGGCACGGCAACCAGTGGATGAAGCCCCACGGCGCCACGCCCACCACGCACATCCTCAAGCTGCCGCTTGGGCTGGTGGGCAACAAGCGGGCCGACCTCAGTACCTCGGTCGAGAACGAGTGGCTCTGCCTGACCATCCTCGCCGCCTACGGCCTGCCGGTGGCGCATAGCGAAATCAAGACCTTCGCCAGCCAGAAGGTCCTGAGCGTGCAGCGCTTCGACCGGCAGATGCATTCCTCGGGTGGCTGGATCCTGCGCCTGCCGCAGGAGGATTTCTGCCAGGCGCTTGGCGTCGCCCCGCACCTGAAGTACGAGGCGGATGGCGGCCCGGGCATGCGCGACATCGCCCAGATCCTGCGGCAATCCACCCATGCCGACGAAGACCTGGAGATCTTCCTCACCACGCAGATCCTGTTCTGGATGCTGGCGGCGCCTGACGGGCATGCCAAGAATTTCAGCATCCGCCTGCTGCCTGGCGGGCGCTACCGGATGACGCCGCTCTATGACGTGATGTCGATCTGGCCGGTGGTTGGCTTTGGGGCAAACCAGTGGTCATGGCACAAGGCCAAGCTGGCCATGGCGGTGGCCGGCAAGAACCGGCACTACCTGTTCAAGGACGTGCAGCGCCGGCATTTCAACGCCATGGCGCCCAAGTGCTTCCACGGCCCGGATGCGGAAGGCATCGTTCAGCGGCTCATTGCGCAGACGCCGGCGGTCATTGCCACGGTCAGCGCCGCCTTGCCGGGGGGCTTCCCGCAAAAGGTGGCGGACAGCATCCTGCAAGGGCTGGAGGCATCCGCCCGGCAGCTCGATCGCATGCCGCCTGGCTAAGTGGCTGGTTGGGGTTTGGCGGGGCCAACCACTTTGCGCAAGACGAAGCGCACGGCGCGGCCTATGGTCGAGGGATGCCGGCTTGCATGCCGCACGCCCCCCGACCCGAAAATCCACTGACAGCCCCACTGACAGGACCCACGATGAGCCTCCTGACCCTGCCGCCCCTTGCGCACTATTTCACCGCCGAGCACGAGCAGTTCCGCAGCACGCTGCGCGACTTCGTCGCCCGCGAGATCACGCCCTACGTGAACGACTGGGACGAAGCCGGGACCTTTCCCCGCTCGCTATACCGCCGCGCCGCGGAAGTCGGTCTGCTCGGGCTGGGTTACCCGGAACACTTCGGCGGCACGCCCGGCGACATCTTCTATCACCTGATCCAGGCCGAAGAGTTTGCCCGCTGCGGCTCCGGCGGCGTCAACGCGTCGCTGCACTCCCATTCCATCGGCGTGCCGCCCATCGTCGCGGCCGGCAGCCAGGCGCTGCAGGAACGCGTGCTGCCCGCGGTCATCGCTGGCGACAAGATCGCCGCGCTAGCCATTACCGAGCCCGGCGGCGGCTCCGACGTGGCCAGCCTGAAGACCACCGCCGTGCGCGACGGCGACCACTACATCGTCAACGGCGAGAAGACCTTCATCACCTCCGGCATGCGCGCCGACTTCATCACCACCGCGGTGCGCACCGATCCCGCCAACAAGGGTGCGGGCGGCATTTCCCTGCTGCTGATCGAAGGCAACCCGCCCGGCCTGACCCGCACCGAACTCAAGAAAATGGGCTGGCTCGCCTCCGACACCGCCCACCTGCACTTCGACAACTGCCGGATCCCGGCCGCCAACCTGATCGGCGAAGAGAACCGCGGCTTCCAGGTCATCATGCGCAACTTCAACGCCGAGCGGCTGGGGATGAGCGCCAGCGCCTATGGCTACGCCGAAGCCTGCCTGCAGGAAGCACTCGACTGGGCGCGCCAGCGCAGCACCTTCGGCCACCCGCTAGTGGAGCGCCAGGTGATCCGCCACAAGCTGGTCGACATGGCCCTGCGCATCGAAGCCGCCCGCAACCTCGTCTACGACCTGGCCTACCGCGTGCAGCATCAGGCCGGCGACCCGGCGCAACTGGTGGCGCGCACCTGCATGGCCAAGATCCAGGCCACCCAGGCCATGCAGTTCTGCGCCGACCAGGCCGTGCAGATCCTGGGCGGCATGGGTTTCATGCGCGGCACCCTGAGCGAGCGGGTGTACCGCGAGGTCAAGGTCATGATGATCGGCGGCGGGTCGGAGGAAATCATGAAAGACCTGGCCGCGCGGCAGTTGGGGGTTTGAGGCGGAGAGTGGGGTGGGAGCTAGAATATCGATTAACGTATTCAGTCATGCCTCTTAGAAAGCAAAACCCACCGTCACCAAACTAACGTATTCGAACGCATCTCATATCTGGAGTACTGCCAGATAGCCCTCTATACTGTCGTCGTACTGATACGTTATTGTCACGACGGAATGAGCTATGCAGCACCTTATTACCGCAACCGCAAGCCTTGGCCAGCTCGCCCGCGCTGCGCGCATGACCCAGAAACTCACGCGCGACGAACTGGCGCGCGCCACGGGCCTCTCGCCAGCCTTTATCTCAGCGGTTGAACGTGGCAAGGAGACCGCGCAAATCGGCAAGGTGCTGCTCCTGCTCCAGGAGCTTGGCGTGGCGTTGTTCGGCGAGGCTTCCGGCGTCCAGCAACTGATGGCGGACAAAGACGGGCTCGTCAACCGGCGAGTGCGTAAATGAGCGAAGAAGAGCGCACGCTCATCGCCTTTGCCAACGGCGTAAAAATCGGTGAAGTGGCGGACAACAACGGGGTTTGGACGTTTGCCTACGACGCGGGCTGGCTGAATCACCCCGGGCGCTTCGCCCTGAGCCCGAGTCTTCCGCTAGGGCCGGCACTTCAGGTCGATACCAGTTCCGATCGTCCCGTGCAGTACTTCTTCGACAACCTCTTGCCGGAAGAGGGCCAACGCGCTGTGCTGGCCAGCACGGCAAAGCTCGATATCGAAGACGCATGGGGCATGCTGGCGTACTACGGCGCGGAATCGGCCGGGGCCATCACGCTCCTGGCGCCGGGCCAGCAGGAACCCGGCGCAGGCCGGGTGCCTCTATCGTTCGAAGAACTGCACCGCCGTATCGGGGATCTGCCGCGGCGCCCGCTTGACGCGAAGGCGCCCAAGCATATGTCGGTCGGTGGCGCGCAGCACAAGCTGGCGGCAATCCTGGAGGGCAGGCATGGAGGGCAGGCATGGAGAGCGGCTGTTGCTGGAGCCAATCGGCGCAGAGCCTTCCACCCATATCCTGAAGCCGGAAGCGCCCTCTACCGCATGGCCACATACCGCCATCAATGAGTTCTTCTGCATGCGGCTGGCTGCGCGCGTGGGGCTGCCCGTGCCAGCCACGGCGTTCCTGCGTGTGCCGGCGCCGGTCTTCGCTATTTCCCGTTTCGATCGTGAATCGCTGCAGGGCCAGGTGCGGCGCCGGCATGTCATTGACGGCATGCAGCTGCGCGGCAAGAGCCGGACACTAAAATACACGCAAGCCTCGACGCAGACTCTGAGAGCGCTGATCGAGCTGACACGTACCCGCGCGGCCTCGCGCCTGGCGATTTACCGCTGGGTTGTGTTCAACGTGCTGGTTGGCAACGGCGACGCGCATATGAAAAACCTGTCGTTCTTCGCGGACCCCGACGGCTACAGCCTTGCTCCGTTCTACGATATCGTCAGCACCGTGGTGTACGACACCAAGAACTTTCGCGACACCGCGCCGTACTGGCCGGACTCCGAATTGTCCATGCCGATCGGGGCCGCCAGGCATTACGGCGACCTCCAGCGCACCGACCTGATTCAAGCGGGGCAGGAACTTGGCTTGAGTCCAACGGCGGCGGCCTATGAGCTCGACGCAGTGATGGCTGCCGTAGCGCAGGCCACGAATGAGGTCCGAGCGCAAGTCGAAGCTGAGGCCACGCCGGATGGCGGCGAGGCCCGGCTGCTCAATGCCATCCTGGCCATGCCACTCAAGGAGATGTCCGATCGGCTTAGACGGCCAGTTCGAAGTCCGGCAGCATAGCCGCCTGCACAAGAGGGCATTCGTCGCGGGAAGCGCCTCAGCCTTCCCGCGACACGGATCAGCCGCGCCGCGCCGCCTTATAATCCGACCGGAGAATCCACCGCTGGCGCTGCCGGCGGGCGCGTCCTGGAACCGGCCGAATGCCTTCGTACCCCCTTGTCCTCTGCCTCACCTTTGCGGTCGTCGGAAGTCTGACGGTTGCCGTCGCAACCTGGACGCGGCGGGACGATCCCATCGTCAAGGCCTTCCTGGCGCTGGCCCTGGGGAGCGCGCTATGGAGCGGTGGCCGCCTGCTCGAGTTGAACTCCGTCGACCTGGAAACCCGCATCCTGTGGGCCAAGGTGCAATATGTCGGCATTGTCGCCGTGCCCATCGGCTGGCTCTGCGCCATCGTCCAGCTCAGCCGGCCAAGATTCGTCATCCCTTGGTCGCTGCTCTCGCTGCCCATTGTCATCAATATCGTGACGCTGGCCCTGGTCTTTACCAACGAACGGCATCACCTGATCTGGACATCGATCCAGCTGGTGCCGGGGGGCGCGCCGCCGGGCGCCGTCTTCGGCCATGGCCCGGGATACGCCGCGGCGGCCGCCTACACCTACCTGCTGTTGCTGATCAGCGTTTACTTCCTGCTGACGGCGCGGGTGCCAAGCAGCAACCTGACCCGCGGGGGAAGGGCAGTGCTTGCGGGCGGCCTGGCGTTGCCGCTGGTGGCCAATATCGCGTATTTGCGCGGATGGACGGGGCCGCTGGGCGGCGACCTGACCCCCGCCACTTTCGCGGTGACGGCGGTGCTGGTGTGGGTATGCGCGCTGCGCAGGCACCTGGATGACGTTGGCCACTACGCCAGGCTCAGGGTCTTCGATGCCTTGCAAGAGGGCTGCGTGATCGTGAATGCCAACGACATCATCGTCGACTTCAACCCTGCCGCGCGGCGCCTGCTGGTGGAGGTGGAGCGGGGCAGCGCCTTTCCGCCTGCCTGGCGGGACGCGATTGCCGCCAGCCGCAGCGGCGCACCCGGCAGCGGCGGCTCGCACCTGATTTCGCAGGCGCGCGTCGATTACGAACTCACCGTGGATTCGGTGCGTAACCTGAACCGGCAGCCGGTCGGGATCATTGTGTTCCTGCGCGACGTCACGCGCTTTCGCTCGCGCGAGCACGCGTTGACGGCGGAAAACTCCAGCCTGGCGGTGCGGCTCGGCGAAACCGAGGAAAAGCTCTCGCGCATCGAGGCGGACCTGTATCGCGATGCGCTCACCGGCGCGCTCAACCGGCGCTACTTCCAGCGCGAGGCCGCCGTCGCGATAGCCGACGCGTTTGAGCGCGGCATTCCCGTCGGCCTGCTGATCATCGACGTCGATTACTTCAAGCAGTACAACGATCTCCACGGCCACGTGCACGGCGACGAATGCCTGCGCCGCGTTGCCGCCGCCATCGGCGAAGCCATGCGCAACGGCCCCGGCGACTTCTGCGCCCGCGTTGGCGGCGAAGAGTTCGTCATCGTGCTGCCAGCGATCGCGCCCGCCGGGACGAGGGAAATCGGCTTGCGCCTGCTCAATGCCGTGCGCTCGCTGGCGCTGCCGCATGGCGGCTGGCCGGAGCACCCGTGCGTCACCATCAGCGTTGGCGCGGTTTGCGAAATCCCGGCGTCGCCGTCGCTGGAGTTCCTGCTCGAAAAGGCCGACGCTGCCATGTACGAGGCCAAGCGCAACGGCCGCGACCGCTTCATGATGCACGACCCGGTGGCGTCGCCTGTGTACCCGGGCTGAACGTCTTTCATGGATTGGCCTGACCGGCCATCCTCTCAGGAGTACCCTACTCATGTCATTCGGCGAATCCGCAGCCATCTACAACCAGGCACGCCAGTCCTACAGCACGGCAGTGATGGACAAGGTCGCAGATATTTTGGCGGCAGCACAGACGCAAGCCATCCTCGACATCGGATGCGGCACGGGCATCGCCACCCGGCAACTGACCGCGTGCGGTTTTCGCCCGGTCGGGATCGACGTTGACCCGGACATGATCGACGAGGCGCGCCGGCTGGGGCAGGCGGGCGCGTACCACGTAATGGGCGCCGATCGCCTGGATTTTGCCGACGCGGCATTCAGCGGGGCTGCCGCCTTCGGCGCGTTCCACTGGTTCTCGGACGATGTGTCAGTGCGCAACATCCGCCGCGTATTGATGCCAGGCGCGGCCTTCGTCGTCGTCAACAAGAACGACGCGGGCGATTTTCGCGAGGCCATCGTTGACATCGTCGGCCGCCACGTGGCCCTGAGCCAGGCGCGGCCCAAAGCCGAATACCAGCCTGCCGGGACGCTAGCCGCCGGCGGCTTTCACGCGGTCCGGGAAGACCGGATCCAAACGATGGAGTCGCTCTCCATCGACCATGCGGTTGCACACGCGCGGTCGATGCGCTTGTGGGAAGAGGTGCCGACATCGCGCCACGCAGCCATTGAGGCTGAGCTGCGTGACTACGTGGGACGGCATCTTGACGCATCCGGCATGTTGCCGCGGCCGCTTGTCGTGACGGTAGTCGCGGGATACCGGTAGCGGCCGGGCGGGCGGCCATGCCGGCCCCAAGCAAGCCCGCCGAGGCCGGATCTCAATTCCACTGTGTGGAAATGCAGGGCTGTATTCGACCGTATTTGCGCTTAATCTGGGTTCATCGATAAACGACGGGCAGGGCAAGAAATGGCGCCTGTCCCGTCAAGAAACCCAGACGGAGACGCAAGTGCCTAATTCATTCCCCCTCTTCAACAGGGCGCTGGCCACGTTGGCCATTGCGCTTGCCGCCACGGGCGCGCTGGCGCCTGCCGCCAACGCCGCAGCCTTCCCGGAAAAGCCCATTCGCCTCGTCGTGCCCTTCGCCCCGGGCGGTGGCACCGACCTGATCGCCAGGACCATGGGCGCGACGATGTCGCAGGATCTCGGCCAGCCGGTGATCATCGACAACAAGCCGGGCGGCGGTACCATCATCGGCTCCGACACGGTGGCCAAGAGCGCGCCGGATGGCTACACCATGGTAATGGCCACGTTTGCGCACGCGGTCAACCCGAGCATCCACGCCAAGCTGCCCTATGCCACCGACAAGGCATTTGCGCCGGTGATGCTGGTAGGCCAGTCGCCCAATGTGCTGGTGGTACGCCCGGACAGCCCCTACAAGACGGTGCAGGACCTGATCGCTGCCGCCAAGGCCAAGCCAGGGAAAATCTCGTTTGCATCGCAGGGCCCTGGCACCTCCGCGCACCTCGCGGGTGAACTGTTCAAGTCACTGGCCAAAGTCGACCTCAATCACATTCCCTACCGAGGTGCCGGCCCAGCCATCACCGACTTGCTGGGCGGCCAGGTGGATGTGATGTTCGCCACGGCCTCCGCAGTAGCGTCGTTGCTTGAGAACGGCAAGCTGCGCGCGATCGCGGTGACCACGGCCAAGCGCTCGACAAGCCCAGTCCTGGCGAAGGTGCCCACCATCGCGGAAAGCGGCGTGCCCGGTTACGTGGCCGAAAGCTGGTACGGGCTCTTCGTGCCGGCAGGCACGCCCGCCGCGGTGATTGCCCGCCTGAACGCCGCCGCCAGGAAGGCCGTGCAAACCGAGGCGTTCCGCAAGCGCGCCGAAACCGAGGGCCTGGAAGTCAGCGCGGGAACGCCCGAGGAATTTGGCCGCTATGTGCGCGCCGAGGAGGTTCGCTGGAGCCGGGTGGTCAAGCAAGCCAACATCACCGCGGAGTAGTCCGGCAGCCCTTGATTGCGCATCGGCACGCAATACAGAGAACACCAAGCACAAAACACAAGGTAGAGAGACCCACCATGAACACCACTTCACTGATCACGCTCGACATCGACGCCGGGATCGCCACCCTGACGCTGAACCGCCCTGAAAAGCGCAACGCCATGACCGACGACATGCGCACCGAGCTGATTGCCGCCCTGGAGCATGTCACGCAGGACAAGACCATTCGGGCGCTGGTGCTCACCGGCAACGGTAAAGGCTTCTGCGCAGGCGGCGATGTGGCCGGCATGCAGCGGCGCATGGATGCGCCGGCGGGCGAGGTTGCGTTCAACGGCTGGTCGCGCCAGCAACGGGTGCACCATACCGTGGCGCTGCTGCACAACATGCCCAAGCCCACCATTGCCGCGGTCAATGGCGCCGCCGCCGGGCTGGGTGCCGATATGGCCATGAGCTGCGATTTTGTGGTGGCCTCGGAAAACGCCAGTTTCGCCTGGTCGTACATCCATCGTGGCCTGATCCCGGACGGCGGCGGCATGTACTTCCTGCCGCGCCGCACCGGGCTGTCCAAGGCCAAGGAACTGATCTTCAGCGGGCGCAAGGTCGATGCCGCAGAGGCCCTCCAGCTGGGCATCGCGGATCGCGTGAGCGAGCCGGAAGCGCTGTTGCCCAGTGCCAGGGCCTGGGCGGCGGAGCTGAGCCAGGGCTCCGCAACTGCCCTGGCGCTGGGCAAGTCCATCCTGAACCAGGCCTTCGAGTTGCCGGCCGAGCAGGTATTCGCACAGGGCAGCCAGGCACAGGGCATCTGCTACACCAGCACCGAGCATCGGGAATCCGTGCGGGCATTCCTGGCCAAGATGGCTGGAAAGGAACAGGCCTGACACCATGGACGCAGATAACGCACTCTCCGCCATCGCCCGCCTGGTCAAGCCGCGCAGCGTCGCCATCATCGGCGCTTCCGCCGATGCGGCCAAGACCGCCGGGCGCCCGGTCGCCTACCTGAAAAAACACGGCTTCGCCGGCGCCATCTACCCGGTCAACCCGAAGGTGGGCGAGATTGACGGCATCCGCTGCTATGCGGATATCGACGCGTTGCCGGAAGTGCCGGATGTGGGCATCGTCCTGCTAGGCGCGCAGCGCGCCCACCTGGCCGTGCGCGAACTGGCCGCGCTCGGCACCGGCGCCGCCATCGTGCTGGCCAGCGGCTACTCGGAGACGGGCGCCGAAGGCGCGCGCCGCCAGGCGGAGCTGATCGAGGCAGCCGGCGCCATGCGCCTGCTCGGCCCCAACACCATCGGCCTGGTCAACCTCACCGACAATATCCCGCTCTCCGCCAGCGGGGCGCTGGAGATGGATCATTTCCCCGTCGGCAACATCGGCGTGGTCTCGCAGAGCGGCGGCATTCTTGGCGCGTTGCTCTCGCGCGCCGCCGCGCGCGGCATCGGGCTTTCCAAGCTGGTTTCCACCAGCAATGAAGTGGACCTCGACCTGGCGGATTTCGTCGACTACCTGGCGGATGATGAGGCCACCCGCGTGATTGCGCTGTATGTGGAAAGCGTGCGCCATCCCGACCGATTCCGTGCCGCCGCGCTGAAAGCGGCCAGGGCAGGCAAGCCGGTGGTCGCGTTCAAGATCGGCCGCTCCGAGGCGGGGGCACGCGCCGCGGTATCGCACACGGGCGCGCTGGCCGGCGCGGACCGGATGTACGACGCGCTGTTCCGGCAAGCCGGCGTGATCCGCGCGCAGACCTTCGCTGACCTGCTCGACATGCCCGCCGCGCTCGCCACCGGCAGGGCGCTGCGCGGCAACCGGGTTGCCATCCTGACCTCGACCGGCGGCGCCGGCACGCTGGTTTCGGACAGCCTCGGGTTGTCCGGCTTCGAGACGCCCGCGCCGGATGAAGCCACCGCGCAACGGCTGCGGGCGCTGCAGCAGGGCGATCACGCGGCACTGGATCGCAACCCCATCGATGTCACCCTGGCAGGCCTGCAGCCGGACCTGCTGCGCGGCGCAATCCGGGCGCTGCTGGATAGCCCGAGCTATGACGCCGTTGCCATCATCGTCGGGTCGTCCGGCCTGGCCATGCCAGACCTGATGGCAGGCGCGATCCAGGATTGCCTGCCCACCAGCGACAAGCCGGTGGTGGCCTTCGTCAGCCCGCATGCGCCGCAGGTGGCCAGCCTGCTGACCGCGCGCGGCGTGCCCGCATTCAGCGCGCCCGAGAGCTGTACGGCCGCGCTAAGCGCCATGCTGCGTGCCGGGCAATGGCGCGAGGCGCCYGACGTCCCGGCCCCGGCGGCAGCCCGCATCGCCGGGGAGCTGCCGCACGGCGCGCTGGATGAGGCGGCGGCAAAGCAGCTCTTCGCGCGCTTTGGCATCCCGTCGGTGCGCGAGCGCATCGTACGCAATGGGCAAGAAGCCAGCGACGCCGCCGATGCCCTCGGTGCCCGCGTGGTCCTTAAGATCCTCAGCGCCGAGATCACGCACAAGAGCGATGTGGGCGGCGTCGCCGTCAACCTGACGCCGCAAGACATATCGGCGCGGTTGTCGGCGATGGCCGACGACGTGCGAACGCATACCGGCGTGGTGCCCCAGCGCTTCCTCGTCCAGGAGATGGTCACCGGCGGCGTGGAGATGATCCTTGGCATGCACCGCGACGCGCTCGGCACCGCGATCCTGCTTGGCATGGGCGGCGTGACCGCGGAGCTGTTCAAGGACACCACCATGCGCATGCTGCCGCCAGCCGGCGGGCTGTCGCACACCGAAGCACTTGGCATGATCCAGGAACTGAAAACCTGGCCGCTGCTGGACGGCTTCCGCGGGCGGCCCAAGGCCGACGTTGCGGCGCTGGCCGATGCCATTGTGGCATTTTCCAGCATGACGGCCGCGCTGGGCGAGCAGTTGGTGGAGGCAGAGATCAACCCGGTCTTCGTGCTGCCGGCATTGCAAGGCGTGCGGGCGGCAGATGGCGTGGTTGTGATGGCGGGCTGATGGCAGGGAGCCGGGCAGGGGAGTCTGGCATAGTCATGCCAAATGATGCCAGACTACCCTCCGATGATTTCATTCCGGCAGTCGGAAATCAGCCCCACCCAGGAGCATGACCTTGGATCCCGAACTAGCGCTGTCGCGGGCGCGTGGCAGGGCGAGCAGCACGTCGGCCAATCGCTCGCTCGAGCGCGGCATGGAGATACTCCGTGCGTTTCGTGCGGGCTCGGAAGTGCTGGGCAACGGCGACCTGGCCGAACGCACCGGCCTGCCGCGCTCGACCGTCAGCCGGCTCACGCAAAGCCTGGTCGAGGCGGGCTTCCTCCTGTACGACGCCACGCTGCGCGCTTACCGGCTTGGCCCGCCGGTCCTGAGCCTGGCGCACGCCATGCGCACCGGCTCTGCCGTGCTGCAGGCCGCAGCCCCCTTGATGCGCGAGCTCGCGCAAAGCCAGCACATCAACGTCGGGCTGGCCATGGCCGACCGCGACGAGATGGTCTACCTGGAATCCATCCGCTATAGCCGCAAGGTTTCGCTGCGCAGCGTGGTGACCGGGCAGCGTGTGCCCATGGAGCTGACCTCCCTGGGACGTGCCTACCTGGCCGCGGCCCCCGAGCAGGAAACCAAGGCCTTGCTGGAAGGCTTCGGCAAGCGCCTGCGCGCTAACTGGCCCGCACTTGCACAAGACATCGAGCAAGCCATCGGGCAGGTGCGCAAGCAAGGCTGGTGCATGGCGAGCTGGCAGCCGGAAGTGGTCGCGCTCTCCACGCCGCTGGTGTTCAAGCGCTACGCCATCCACGTGCTGAACGTCAGCACCGCCACGCAGGCAACGCCGGCCAGCGCCGCACGCATTCTCAAGCCACACCTGATGAAACTTGCCGCGCAGATCCGCAGCGCGATGGGCGACGAGGCCGTGTAACAGGCGGCTCACGCCTTCGGCTTGAGCATGTGTTCGTCCAAGCTCAGGCGCAGGCGCCCGGCGTCGATGCGCAAGCGCAGGCGATGATATTTCGCGAGGTAACGCACGCCGACGATCGCAGCGGCAAAGCCCGCGCCAGCGCCGATGCCAAGCGCCCAGCGTGGCCCGAAGGTATCGGCGACCCAGCCGACGATCGGCGCGCCAAGCGGGGTGCCGCCCAAAGCCAAGGCGAGGAGGATGGCCACCACCCGACCGCGCATGGCGGGTTCGGTCGATAGCTGCACCAGGCTGTTTGTCGACGTGGTCATGGTCTGTGCCGCCACGCCAACCATGATCAGTGCAAGACCAAACAGGGCGTAGCTGGGCATGATCGCGGCTAGCGCGCAGCCTACCCCGAAAACCGTTGCGCCAGCGAGCAAAAGCGAGAAACGCGGCTTGGCTCGCCTTGCCGCCAGCAAGGCGCCGGTAACCGACCCGATCGCCATGATCGACGTCAGGAAACCGAACTGATCCGCACCGGCATGAAAGACGGTCACCGACATCGTCGAGATGAAAATCGGGAAGTTCAGCCCAAACGTGCCGATCAGGAACAGCATGAGCAAGGCAGCCTTCAGGTCGGGGCGCCGCCAGACATAGCGAAAGCCCTCGGCAAAGCTGCCTCGCGCGCGCACCGCCCGGGGCTTCCGATGCAGTTCACCAAGGCGCAGGCGGCTCAACGCCCCCAGCACCGCGACAAAAGACGCCGCATTGATCAGGAATACCCATCCGGTGCCCACCACGCTGATCAGCACGCCGGCCACGGCCGGGCCAATCATCCGCGCTGCGTTGAACGAGGTGGAATTCAGCGCCACGGCGTTGGACAGGTCCGAGTCCCCGACCAGCTCGGCGACAAAGGTCTGGCGCGCGGGAGAGTCGAATGCCGTGACGCAGCCGAGCAGGARCGCAAACAGGTACACGTGCCACAACTGGACGTGCCCGGACAAGGTCAGGAGCCCCAGCCCGAGCGCCAGCGTGCCCATGGCGGCCTGCGTGGCAAGCAGGAGCTTGCGCCGGTCGAAATGATCCGCCGCAAAGCCCGTCAAGGGTAACAAGAGCATCTGGGGCCCGAACTGCAGCGCCATGACCACGCCCACGGACGTTGCGTTCTTGTGCGTCAGATGCGTGAGCACCAGCCAGTCCTGCGCGGTGCGCTGCATCCAGGTTCCCACATTGGATACGATGGCCCCACCGGCCCAGAGCCGGTAGTTGAAGTTGTTGAGCGAACGGAAGGTGCCTCTCACCGGCCACGGCCCTTTTCGAGCAGATCGATGATCTCGCGGGTTGTGCCGGTCTCCCCCAGCCTCGGGAAAATCCGCGCAATGCTGTTCGCGTGCGCATCCATGCTCATGTCGGTCATGGCATCGACGGCCAGGGCAACGTTGAACCCAAGCTCATACGCCTGGCGCGCGGTCGACTCCACGCCGATGCTGGTCGCAACGCCGGCAAGCACCACTTGCGTAACTCCCAGCTCTCTCAGTTGCGCCTCAAGATCGGTATTGGTGAATGCTCCCCAGGTCCGCTTTGTCACCGTGTGGTCAGCCGGCTGCCGGTTCAACTCGGGCACCAGATCGGCCCATCCGGCAGGAAGATCGCCAAGCCTGCGCCCCTGTTCGGTACGGCCGGGGGCGCCGCCGGCAACATTGACCAGCACAACTGGCAGGCCGTGGCCACGGAACGCGGTGGCAAGGGCCACAGACTGCTTCACGACCTCATCGACCGGGTGCACGACGGGAAGCGAGACGATTCCCTGCTGCAGATCGATGACAACGAGAGCGGCTTTCGGATCAAGAATGGTGACTGGCATGGTGTTTTCTCTCGGTCGATAGGGACTAAGGTCGGGACTACGGCAAGTCCGGAGCGGGGCGCTGGCCGGGGCTTTGAAAGGGCCCCGTCACGAGTCGGCCAGCCGTTTGAGCAGGGCGATGCCGGCCGCAAGCTCCTCTTGCTCC
The DNA here is from genome assembly GCF_056398045.1 of Cupriavidus sp. 05L411. Lineage (NCBI taxonomy): Bacteria > Pseudomonadati > Pseudomonadota > Betaproteobacteria > Burkholderiales > Burkholderiaceae > Cupriavidus > Cupriavidus sp. 05L411. The sequence goes on from NZ_JBFTOQ010000059.1 coordinate 29,013, forward strand.
GTCGCCGCCAGCTTTGTCCGGATGGCACGGAGCAGCCAGTCTTCGCGCGCTGCCCGGGTTGCCAGGATCATCTCCTTGGCGTCAGCCGTGAGCGACAAGATGGTCTGCCGCCCGTCGACCGGATCCGGCGCACCGCTCACCAGCCGGGCTGCTTCCAGGACGGCAACCGTGGCGCCCATGGACTGCGACCGCACACCCTCGGCCCGCGCCAGGGTTGTCACAGTGGCCGGACCATCGCGCTCCAGGCGGCCAAGAACCGACATCTGCGACCAGGTGAGATCGCCCGGATGCACCTCTTCACGCAGGCGGCGCCTCAGCTGGCCGATCACGATACGAAGATCGGTTGCCAGCGCGGATGCGCCGGCAGCCTGCGGATCATCGTGTTTGTGGTTGGAATGCATCCCCCCAATGTAGTCGATGCGAAGGAAAACTACAAAGGTAACCTTCTTATTTTGTTCGGGTTCATCATGGTTGACGCTCAGGGAGATCCAATCAGGACGGCGCCAGGTGCGCCGGCAAGGTCATAGTCCACCAGCGCTTCAGTGCCTGCATGCGCTCGAACAGGGCTCAGTAGCTCAGCCGCAGGCCCAGGCGCACAGTACGGCCGGCGCCGGGCATGACCCACACGCTGCTATAGGAGCTGGCGTAGTAGGTCTTGTCGAACAGGTTGTCGACATTGAGTGTCACGCGTACCGTCTCGCTGTATTGCCAATAGCCCAGCACGTCGGCCAGCGTATAGGCGGGCAGCGAGAAGCTGTTCTGCGAGTCGCCGGAGCGCTTGCCGACATAGCGGATGCCGCCGCCCACGCCGTAGCGCTGGCCGATGGGGGCCACATCCTCGTGCACCGCCATCACGCTGCCGTTGTTGCGCGGGATGTTGGCCAGCGGCGTGCCGGCGGCGAGCCTGCTGTCCTGGGTGATTTCGGCGTCGGTATAGGCAAAGTTGCCGGTCACGCGCCAATGCGTGCCGAGCTGCCCGGACGCGTCGAGTTCCACCCCGCGGCTGCGCGCCTCGCCGGCGGCCACCGAGTAGGAGGGATCCAGCGAGTCGGTGATGCCTGCGTGCATGCAGGCCATTTTGTCGCTATGAGGTGTCCTGTCTACAGCGGACACAGCCGATTTATGCTGCGGCCTGCTGGCTACGGTATTTAGCCGCGACTTCCCCTGGGGTTCGGTATTCGAGTTTCGAGTGCCGCCGCTGCCGGTTGTAGAAGATCTCGATGTACTCTCGAATGGATGCGATGGCCTCGGTGCGCGTCGCGTACCTGTGGTGCTGGTACATCAACTCACTCTTCAAACTTCCCCAGAAACTCTCCATTGGCGCGTTGTCATAGCAATTGCCCTTGCGCGACATCGAGACCTGCATGCCAAACTGCACGAGCAGCCTCCGATAGCCGTGCGCGCAATATTGCCAGTGCCATTGGCCGGTTCTTCGCGATGGATGTACTGGTTTCCGGGATCGTCACAATCGTCTTTACTCTTTCAGAGTTCTCGCCTCGCCTGGCAATCAGAAGTGGTCCGCAGTGCCTGCTGGGGCTGCTCGTCGGTGTGTCGGTGGCGCTCCCATTGTTCCTGTTCGTTCGCCACCGGCATGTCATAAGCCGGCGTTCCGCAGCACCCCAGCGGACTGCCGAAGCGGTGTCCTACAGGAACAAGGGATAAGGGTCCATTCCCCTTGTCTCCTCCAATGAATCCACCGATCTACTAGACATTCAATCACGCTGACTAAGGCGCCTTCCATTGCCTCACGTACACTGGTTCTGCTCCGATACTGGTCGATGCAGCAATCGGCGTCTGTGGCAGCGTCACCATCGGCAGGACACCGGCCCAAATTGGCAAATCCAGGTCTGATTCGTCATCAATCGGCCCGCCAGTTCGAACTTTCGCGGCGGCTTCATCGAGCGCGATGCCTAGAATTGTCGTCGCAGCAAACTCCTTCGCGCTCCCCGGCCGGGCATCCCCCTCGCGACCTGGCGCAATCAGTCTCATGAAAACATCCATCAGTCGGCGCTTTTCCGCATCGTCATTTACAGCATTAAATCGCCCATAAATAATCGCGGAGCGATAATTCATGGCGTGATTAAATGCAGACTTTGCCAACACGAGTCCGTCCAAGTGGGTAATAGCCACCGCTGCCTCTTTGGCACTGGTTAGTTGGCGAATAAGCCGCCCGCCATTGGAACCATGGACGTATAGCCTATCGCCATCGCGCCAGCACGCAGTGGGAATGACATGACTGGTTTCGCCATCGTAAAAAGAAATATGGCAGACATAAGCTGAATCGATTATCGAATAAAGCGCCGCCTTTTCATAGAGCGCAAGCTCCGGGAGCCGGCGTATGCGGGTGCGGGGAGTGGGGGATGGCATTTTCAACAGTCATTCCTCGTGTATAAACGGTGCGGCAGTATAGGTTTGCATCATCCTGCTGTCTAGATCCAGCCGATCCCCATTATTTAGAGCCAGCAAAGGCGTACTCGTTCGACCAATTCTGCCGTAGAACGGTCCGCGCAAATCGTCATGAGTGGACTAATTTAGAGGGCTAGGGCCAGCGAATGGCCGTTATGGAGAAAACGGAAGGTCTCTTTCTGGGTCGAGGCCGAGTGGAAACGCACTTTGAGTTCCACCAGGACTTGGGTTCTCGATATTCAGCTCRTACAGYRCGCGCCCRAACTGCGTATGGTCYCGYCCYGTGGTGACGCCTYTGGCATTGACCCGGAAGATGCTGGCCTTGTCGCTGTAGRASGCCACCGGCTTCACGCAGACTCATGGTGATCAACCCTCGATCCTTCACGGCGCGCTCCCGTCCAACCCAGGCGCTACCAGTATAGGTCTATCCAGAGGACATTCTGATGTGGCTGGAAGCGGATATTCTGATTTGGCCTTTACACACCTAATGTCTAGGCTATTTTTAGTTGTCGGTGGGCTGGCTAATTAGAAATGTCAGTGCGGTCGTGCTTTTTGTGGTTTCCCCGTAACGCGGTCAAGCTGGCCGGAAGTGGAGAAGCCAGCGCAGGGTGGGGCGGTGGAACCGGCGATGGCGCGCTCCAGATCCAGCCGATTGATCAGCCGCTGGCGCTTGGTGTTCAGCGCAGGCTGGTGTGGCCGCGGGGGATCGCCCGAGAGCGTGCGCGACGGGCCTGCGGTTTGCCGGCTATCGCGCAACGCCTGGACCTTTGCCGCGATGGCCAGCACGTGCCCCAGCCGCTTGTGCTCCACGATCGCGCCCTGATCGATCTCGGCCAGCCGGTCATAGGTGGTGTAGGGCAGGGCAGCGCCATCGGCCCACAGCTCGATCCTGCCGTCCGGATACTCGGCCACCTCGATGTAGCGGTGGATCAGGGGGCGGTGCTCGGGCCGGTCCGTGATGAGATACAGCTTGCGGTCGTACTGCAGCGTTAGCCGGTTGGAGACTTTGCGCCATTCGCGCCAGGTAAAGATGCGCTCGAGGTCCTCGTCGGGCCGCACGGGACGGTGCGCGTTGAAGTCGCTTCTTGGCGTCTTGGCGAAGTCGATTCGGTCGGCACGAACAGCAACTGCATCAGGCGGCTGGTGGCATCGTCGACATAGACCAGCAGCGTGCACATGGGCGCACGCTCCTCGAACCACGCGTGCTCGCTGCCATCGATCTGCACCAGTTCACCCAGGCAAGCGCGGCGCTTGCGCGGCTGGTGCAGCTTGGGCGGACGCAGCTTCCTGGGGACCCAGAAGCCGGCGTCGATCATGATCCGCCGCACCGTCTCCTTGGCCAGCGCGATGCCATGGCGCTCGCGCAGCTTCTCGCAGGCCAGCGTGGGGCCGTAATCGGCGTAGTGCTGCTGGATTAGCGCGCGTGCCTGCGCTTCGAGCATCCGTGGCAGCTGGCGATGGCCTGGCTGCCCACGCTGGCGCGACAGCAAGCCCATCGGGCCATCGGCTCGCCAGCGCTGGACCAGCCGCCGGACTTGCCGCGCGGTCAAATCCAGGCGCTCTGCGGCGCGCCATTGCGCCAGCAGGCCCTCGGCCGTTGCCTGAATGACCTTGAAGCGGTCAACTTCACGCAGACTCATGGTGATCAACCCTCGATCCTTCACGGCGCGCTCCCGTCCAACCCAGGCGCTACCAGTATAGGTCTATCCAGAGGACATTCTGATGTGGCTGGAAGCGGACATTCTGATTTGGCCTTTACA
>NZ_JBFTOQ010000060.1:0-31918 GCF_056398045.1 Cupriavidus sp. 05L411
CGCACCCAGGGTGAACCGCAACCCACCCATTGATTTTTAAAGGTTTACCATGAGCCTCAAATGCGGCATCGTCGGCCTGCCCAAYGTCGGCAAGTCCACGCTGTTCAAYGCCCTGACCAAGGCCGGCATCGCCGCCGARAACTATCCGTTCTGCACCATCGAGCCCAATGTGGGCGTGGTGGAAGTGCCGGATACGAGGCTCGCCAAGCTGGCCGAGATCGTCAAGCCCGAGCGCATCCTGCCGGCCGTGGTGGAATTCGTCGACATTGCCGGCCTGGTGGCAGGCGCGTCCAAGGGTGAAGGCCTGGGCAACCAGTTCCTGGCCAACATCCGCGAAACCGACGCCATCACCCACGTGGTGCGCTGCTTCGAAGACGACAACGTGATCCACGTCGCCGGCCGGGTCGATCCGCTGTCCGACATCGAGGTGATCAACACCGAACTGGCGCTGGCCGACCTCTCCACCGTCGAAAAAGCCCACGCCCGCTACATCAAGCCAGCCCGCGCCGGCGACAAGGAAGCGCTGCGCCTGGTGGCCGTGCTGGAAAAAGCCCAGGCCGTGCTCAACGAGGCCAAGGCCGTGCGCACGCTCGACCTGTCCGATGAAGAATGGGCCGCCATCAAGCCACTGTGCCTGATCACCGCCAAGCCCACCATGTACGTGGCCAACGTGCGTGAAGACGGCTTCGAGAACAACCCGCACCTGGACGCCGTGCGCGCCCACGCCGCCAAGACCAAGTCGCCGGTCGTGGCCGTCTGCGCCGCCATCGAAGCTGAAATCGCCGACCTCGACGACGAAGACAAGGCCGTGTTCCTGGCCGACCTCGGCATGGAAGAACCCGGCCTGGATCGCGTGATCCGCGCCGGCTTCACCCTGCTCGGCCTGCAGACCTACTTCACCGCCGGCGTGAAGGAAGTCCGCGCCTGGACCATCCATGTGGGCGACACCGCGCCGCAAGCGGCTGGCGTGATCCACACCGACTTCGAACGCGGCTTCATCCGCGCCCAGACCATCGCCTATGAGGACTTCATTACCTACAAGGGTGAACAAGGCGCGAAGGAAGCCGGCAAGATGCGCGCGGAAGGCAAGGAGTATGTGGTGAAGGATGGCGACGTGATGAACTTCTTGTTCAACGTCTAAGCCGAGTATCGAACGTCGGCGAACTTCGTCCGACAACAAACCCCCCCGCCACCCCTTGAGGTGGCGGGGGGTTTTTATTTTTGGCCGTGGCGTCGGTTAGTTATGCGTGAGCGTCGGGCACTGTTGTGAGCTTCACGCCGAGCGCGTGCAGGAGTTTCATGATGGTGTCGAAGCGAGGCTTTGCGCCCGGAGCGAGTGCTTTGTAAAGGCTCTCACGGCCAAGTCCAGAGTCGGCAGCCATTCTGGTCATACCACGTGCCTTGGCAATGTCCGCAATAGCGGCAAGCAGCACTGCAGTGTCGTCCTCTTCCAAAGCTGCATTGAGGTACTCAGAGATCATTTCTTCGCTGTTGAGATAGTCCGAGGCATCGAAGCGTGCCACTTCGATCTTGTTCATGATGACTCCTTCTTGATCGTTTTCCACATTTCCTTAGCGCGCTTGATGTCGGCTTTCTGAGTCGACTTATCGCCGCCTGAAATAAGCAAGTAGGCCACAGCACCTTCGCGGCCGTAATAGATGCGGTAGCCAGGGCCGAAGTCGATCCTCATCTCGACAGGCCATCCCCAATTGGCTCCGAATCGCCAAAGTTGCCTTGTTCGGCTCGCTTGAGGCGCACCAGGATCTTGGCCCTTGCCGTCAGATCCCTGAGGGTCGAGATCCAGGCGCTGAATTCAGCGGTGCGGTTAAGTGTGGTCATAACCCGCATCGTATCCGAATGGATACATCTATCAAGGGCAACGTGTGGCGCATCGGGAAATCAGCGCCCCTTGACGGACAATAGGACAGGTTTCTGGTCACGGACATCGATGACAACGCGCTTCATCAATGGCACAACAGAGAACCAGATTGGCATCGTTGCCTGCCGGTACCATTGCTGATCGAGTCGCAGCGCGAAATCAGCGATGCAGGCGCCTGTATCCATCCAACCAGCGTGAACGAATACCAATACTACGAATTCGCGGCCATCGACCGGCCGCTCACCCGCGCCGAGATGGCGCAGCTGCGCGCCGTCTCCACGCGCGCCCAGATCAGCCCCGCGGGCTTCGTCAATCACTATGAGTGGGGCGATCTGAAGGCAGATCCGGCTGACTGGATGCGGCGATATTTCGACGTCTTCGTCTACACCGCCAACTGGTGCAGCAGCAGGCTGGCGCTACGCGTGCCGCTATCCACGTTTGGCAAAGCGGAACTGAAGCCTTTCGCCATCCGGCATGCCTCGACCATCGAGACACACGGAGAACACTGGATCATTGAGTGGTCACTCAACGAAGGCGAAGACTATGACCGCTTTGGCATGCAAGACGGCAGCGGCTGGATGCGGCGCTTGGCCCCCCTGCGCGCCGAGCTGATGCGTGGCGACCTGCGCCCGCTTTACCTTGGCTGGCTGGCGGGATCCCATGACCTTTCGGACGACGCACTGGAGCCGGAGGTGCCCCCCGGCCTGGCGACACTGTCGCCGCCGCAGGAAGCGCTAGTCGAATTCCTGGAGATCGATCCCGACCTGCTGGCCGCCGCTGCGGCGGCGAGCCCCGACGTTTCGCCGGGCGATGCCGCGCAGGATGATCGCATCGATGCTTGGCTGCGCGAATTGCCACGCGAGGAAATGGCAGCGGTGCTGAAACTGCTAGCCCAAGGGCTGGTACATCAAGCGGAACGCCAGGTCCGGTTGCGACATGCCGCCTGGCTGAAAGCGCAGCACGTTTCAACACCGCCTTCCACCGCGCGGCGCATCCTCGGTCATCTGCGGGAACTCGCCGAAGCGGCCTCCGTTGCGCGCCTGAAGCGCGAAGCAAAGGMACACACCAGGCAGGAGGCCGCACTCCGCCGAAAGCGCGAAGCGCAACTGAGGCTGGTGATGAACGATGCGGACAAGCGCTGGGCAGCCATTGATGTGCAGGTACAGAGGGGCACGGCGTCGGCCTATGATGAGGCAACGAAGGCGCTGGCGGAGCTGGCGGACGGTTATGCGCTCACATCGAGCCGCGAAGCATTCGAGCGTGCGCTGCAGCAGCTCCTGGCTTCCCACGCCAAGCGCGGCGCCCTGTTGCGCCGCTTGCGCGATGCAGATCGGGACCTGGCTTTGCCAGGTGCCGCAGGATGGGACCGCTACTTCCGTGCGAAGCGCGGCAAATAGGCGAAACGACTCGGCAGCGGGGTGAAAGTCCACTCGGATGCAAACAAACAGAAGCCCCGCGCGACAAAACGCCTGCGGGGCTTCTTATTTCACGAGACTGCTGACGCAGCCCGCTCGTACAAGCCCGCCACAAGTTCATCCATCACGTGCGCCCTCCGAGTCCCGCAAGACCGCGAGTTCGCTCAACACCAGCGCTTCGTTAGCGAGTGTCGCCGCCAGCGAGAGCAGGTGACCTTGTGTCTCGTCAGTCAAGTTCGCAAGGGTGCCACCGGCAGCGTTCTCGATAGCGACCGACAGCAGCGCATTGAGTTGGGCAGCCTTTTCGGCGGCGAGGCTAAGCGGGCTTTCGGATGCAGCGTGCGCCGTCACGAAGATATCGCGGCCGGTCTGCTCGGCGCTGATGTTGTAGTGGGGGTGCTTACACATCGGATGCCCTCCCGAGTTGGGAGCGCATGCGCTTTGGAAGCACGGGGACTTTGGGGTAAGCGGAATGCCAGGTACAGGCAATTCGGACAAACAAGGACTGGGGCATGTGCGCCTCCTCTTGACGAGTTCAAAGGAACCGCTTTGCGGCGGTTGTCTTCCCACGTTTTCGAGACGCCAATCCCGGTCGCTGTGGTTGCAGCGACTCATCTAGTATAGCGCTGGCAGCAATGATCTTGCACATTCCCGAGGCATCGGCTGCTGACTCCACGAAGAAGCACAACCACAGATTGGAGTTGCTCCCTAATAGATTTACGCCGGTCAGGCACCGGTGCGTGTTAACAGAAACATGACAACTGCACGCCCGCGAAACCGCTAAAATATCCAGATTCACCGCCGGCATTTAGCTGGCAGGACACTACGTGGAAGGAGGGGGCAATGATGAAGCTGACTGGCATTGGCCTATACACCTTCCATGAAGCTGCGAGGCTCACCGGCATCCCCGTGCGCGACCTGCGGCGCTGGCTGGACGGCTATGCATATCGGGACAAGACAACCCGGCATGCGGTCCCGGTTGCTCCACTTTGGGAGACCGAACTGGCGGAAGCGGACGTGGATGGGATCAGTTTTCATGATCTGCTGGAAGTCCGATTCGTCCGAGCGTTTCGCCAGCACGGCGTCAGCCTGCAGACGATACGCCTCGCCAGCCGCAAGGCACGCGAGCTTTTTGCCCTGCCACATCCCTTTACCTCCCCCCGTTTTCAGACGGACGGCCGCACAATCTTCGCGTCCACCATACAAGAGTCCGGTGAGACCGAACTGCTGGACTTGGTGAAAAGCCAGTACGCGTTTCAGAAGATCATCGAGCCCTCTTTGTATCGTGGCATCGAATTTGGTGCTGACGATGCCGCCGCGCGCTGGTACCCGACGCTGCGCAGCAAGGCCGTGGTCTTAGATCCTGGAATCGCCTTCGGTAAGCCCATTGTCACTGATGGCGCCATCAGAACTTCAATCCTCGCCGAGGCATTCCAGGCCGAAGGCGACAAACAGCTTGTTGCCAGGTTGTATGAAGTGCCTGTTGCCTCGGTGGAGGCCGCAGTCGCCTTTGAAGAACGCCTGGTAGCGTGAAGTTCTTCGCTGACAACAATCTCTCTCCAGCGCTGGCACGGGCGCTCCACTCGCTTTCCGAACCATACGGGCACTCCGTTGCCCCCTTGCGAGACCGCTTCCCACAAGACACAAGGGATGCGGCCTGGATCGACGCTCTCTCGCAAGAAGGCGGATGGGCTGTCATCACGCACGACAAGCTGAACAAAGGCCTCGAGCGAGAAGCACTGCGCCGTGCCGGGCTAATTGTCTTCTTTCTCGACAAAAGCTGGTCAAACCATAGGTTCTGGGATATTGCGCACAATCTGGTGCGGTGGTGGCCACGGATCATCGAGCAATCTGAAGGTATCAAAGGCGGAGCCGCCTTCAAGGTTCCATTCAACTTCTCTGGCAAAGGCCAGTTCGAGCAAGTCAAGCTCTAGGACAGGCGCAAAGCGGCGTCTCACGACGCCCTGGCACCAACGCCCGATCTCTGGAAGCTACAAAAGGCGCGGGCTTGCAACCAGCGCGCGCATTGCGTCGGGCCTCCGGCATCTGCGATGCGCCATCAAGCATGGCCATCACACAACACAGCAATGTGAATCGGCGCTGATGTTCCAGCCAATCCAATCATGGCTGGCGCACAGCGGCATGCCGACGGCAACCGCCCCCCCTCTCACAGCGCCCCCAAATCCTCCCCCCGCAGCCCCACCAGCAGCGCCTGCCCATCCGGCCCCACGCGAAACTCCCCATATCGCGCCTTCTCGAACCGCGCCCCCCGCCCTTCCTGGAAGAAGTACGCATCGGTGGACACCTGCGCCTGCGTGCCGCCCCAGCGGGCCGGCACGTTCTGCAAGCGCAGCAGTTGCTCGCCGCCGGCCAGTGCCTCGCCTGTGTACAGGCGCACGAAGGTCGCTTCGCCACGTGCATCGCGGCGGATCACGGCAACTTGCTCGCGGGCGGGCTCGATGCCTTGCAGCTTGCCTGCCTGGCGGATGGACTCGGCGATGGCAAAGTTCAGTGCCATGTAGTCGCCTTGCATGAGCGAGCGCGGATCGACTGGCGCCAGGCGCAGGTAGACGGTGTCGCCATGCGCCAGCAGCCGTTCCTTGCCGGCGATGGCGAAGGCGGCCAGCCCGAGCGTGAGCACCCATGCCAATAGTATCCAGCGTTTCATGCTTGTCTCCTTGCGCCATCGCGACGCAGCGCCAGGCGCAGCAGCAGCACGGCGATGCCGGCGCCGGCGAGCGTGGCGGACTTGATCAGCAGCGTCCAGTGCAGCGCGCTGTAGTACCAGATGAAGCCGCTGCCGAGCGCGGCGACGGCCAGGCCCAGCCAGGGCAGCGAGCCGCGGCGCAGCGCCAGGCCGAGCGCGAGGGCGGCGGCGACTACCGCCGGCGCACCGGCGAGCAACGCGCTGAACAGCACCGCGCCGACAAGCGCGGTGCCCCGCACTGCCGGGCTTAGCTGCAGCCGGCCTGCTTCGGCAAGGACAAACGCGGCGAGCACCGCGCCAAACAGCGCGCCGGTCATCCAGTAGTTGCCGGCGTGGCGCCCGGTGTCGGCATCGAACAGCAGTGCCTGAGGCTGGCTGAGGCCGGTCACCACCAGAGCCGCGCCCAGTGCGAACAGCAGCGTGGCATCCGCGGCCGGCTCGATCCAGTTGTGCAGCCCGGCGGCGCAGAGCCGCCCTTGCGCCAGCACGAAGCCGGTGAGCAGCGTTATGGCGAAGGGCGCGAGCCAGCCTAGCGAAAAGCTCATGGCTTGCCAGACGTGGCGCAGGCCGGGCGTCATGGCCAGGTGGAGCGCCAGGGCCACGCCGGTCCATACGCCCAGCGCGGCCAGGAAGCGATGGAGCCGGTTGCTGACCAGCACATAGAGCACGGCCTCCAGCAGCGCGAGCGCGCCCCAGAAGGCGGCCGATTCGAGCAGGCGGCCGCCGCCGTAGGCCTGGCTCGCGCCGTACACGAGCAGGCCCTGGCCGCTGAGGCTGACGGCCAGCGCGAATTGCTCGAGCGCGGTGGCGCCCGCGCGGCGCCGGTACAGCACCGCGGCCAGCGCGATCATGGCGGCACCGCAGAGCGCCATTGCCGCGGCGTTGTCGCGCGCGGCCACAAAGACCGAGCCGAGCAGGAAGGCGAGGAAGAACACCGCACCAAGCCAGCCCGCAAGTCCCATCAGCAGCCTGACGGCCCATGGCGTGCGCCCTTGTGCGGCTTGCAGCTGCCCTTGCACCAAGCCGCGCGCGGCCAGGTCCTGCCACAACCTTTGTGCTACGTGATGGTCGCTGGTCATGCCGGCTCTCCGTTGGGCGCGCCGCTTTGGGCTTGCCCGTGGTGTCGATAAGCGCGCAGCAGCCAGGCCGCCGCCGCCGCGGACAGGCCAATGGTCAGCAGCCCGAGGATCAGGAAGGCGCCGAACGCGTCCCGGCTGCCCTCCAGCAGTAGCCGGGCAACCCCGGTCACCAGCAGCACGATGACCGAGAAGCTGGCCAGGCTGAGCGCCACCACATCGAATGCCCGCAGCCGGAACCAGGCCAGCAGCCCGCCCAGCGTGAGCATGGCCACGCCGAACATGGCGGGATCGAAGCGGTTGTGCAGGATGCTGGCGAGGCCGAGCCAGCCGGCATAGGCGCACGCCAGCGTGGCAAGGATGCGCGCGCCGGCCAGCCCGCGAAAGCCGTAGGCCGGCGCCACTGCGCGCAGCGCGAACCACAGCAGCAGCTGCACGAGCGTGGCCGCCAGCAGCGAGAGCGTGGTGGCGCGTTCGCCAGCCGCGCCAAACAGCAGGTCGAACATGCCGCCCACGCCAAGGCGCACGCTGAAATACCGCAGCAGCGCGATATTGGCCAGCACGATCACCACCCACCAGTGCGGCGCCGCGCGCGCGGCCAGCGCCCAGGGGATCGCCAGCAGTGCCCAAAGGGCGAACAGCTGCCACGCGTCCGCGCCGGTCTGGTAGACCTGCCCGATCACGGCCAGCAGCACACCGGCCACCACCTGGGCGCCGCAAAGCGCCGCCAGCCCCGCCATGTCGGCGGGCGGGCGCAGCCAGGCGAATCCCGCCAGCAGGGTCAGCGCGCCGGCCAGCAGGCCAAACTTGGCGAACTTGTGCAGGTCCTGCCAGTTGAAGGCGAAGAATACGATCACGCCGGCGCACAGCAGCGCGGCGCCCAGCATCAGCAGCGTGCGATCGAGCCAGGTCCGCCACTGCGCCGCGTCGGGTTCGGTCCCTGGCCAGCCGGCGGCCACGCCGTCGGCGCCGAGCACGCCCTGCTCACGCCAGTCTGCCAGCGCCTGGCGCGCTGCCCGCCGGTCTTGAAAACCCTGCGTTGTGGTTGCCTGCATCGATGCCCCATGTGATGGATACGCCAGCGCACTGTAGCAAAGGCGCCGCCATCTGCGCAGCTTTCCTTGCGTGAGCGGGAACTTGCAACAGCGCTGCTTTGCCGCCCTGTCCCGGCCCGGTATGCTGTGCGTTTCTCCAATTCAGCCACGCCACGCCATGACCCTTGGTATCCTCGCCGCCATCCACGATGAAGTCGACGGCCTGATCGCCGCCATGCGCCACGATGATGCCCGCGCCACCGTGCGGACGATCGGCATGCGCGACTATCACGTTGGCCATCTCTACGGCCAGCGCTGCGTGCTGGTGCTCGCGCGCATGGGCAAGGTGGCGGCGGCGGCCACCACGGTCACCCTGGTGCGCGAGTTCGGCGTGGATGAGATCGTCTTCACCGGCCTGGCCGGCGGCATCGGGGCCGAGACGCGGGTCGGGGACGTGGTGGTGGCGGACCGCACGCTGCAGCACGACCTGGACGCGCGGCCGTTTTTTGCCCGGCATGAGGTCCCGTTGCTGGATCGCGCTGAATTCCCCACCGACCCGGCGCTTACCGCCGCGCTGCGCGATGCAGTGGCAGGCTACCTGCGGGATGATCTGCCGACCTCCGTCCCGGCCGGCGTGCTGGCGCGCTTTGGGGTCAGCGCGCCCAGGCTGCATGTGGGGATGATCGCCAGCGGCGACCAGTTCATCGGCTCACCCGCCGCCGCGGCCGAGTTGCGCGAGCGCTTGCCCGGCGTGCTGGCGGTGGAAATGGAAGGCGCCGCGGTGGCGCAGGTTTGCCATGAGTATGGCGTGCGGCATGCGGTGATGCGCACGCTCTCGGATCGGGCCGACGATACCGCGCACGTGGATTTTGCGGCGTTCCTGACCGACGTGGCCAGCCATTATTCAAGCGGGGTTTTGAGACGGTTTCTGGAGCAGCGCGGGTAACCTGCCTGAAGCTTGGTTCGGCGTTAATTCCAGGTTGAGAGGCATTGAGCCGGTCTCACCGCCCCCTCGCCACACCCCCGACGCCAACCAGCACGGCCGCGCCCAGAACGGCCGCGAACCAGCCCGCCATCTGCCCGTCGACAAACCAGTGCAGCCCGCGGCCGCCGTAAAACGCGGCCAGCGCGCCCAGTACGCCGAACACCACCGCCGCAAGCAGGCTGACCCGGCCCACGGGGTGCAGCCACCGCGCCGCCAGCCCAACCAGCACCCCTACCACCAGCGTACCCAACATCACTTTCTCCCAAATTCCGGAATATGGCGCGCTGCCCGGGGAGTCCCGCCGGGCGCCGCGCGTGGCCGCGACAATACGGTAAACCCGACCGCGCTCCGGCAAGATCCGCGCCGGGCGCTATAATGTAGCCCGGTTCGGCGGCGCTTTGCGCCGGAATCCGCGCTTGAATTCATGCCCGGATTGCACCTGACTCCCGCGCTGCAGCCTGCAAAGCCGCCGCCCGGAGCCCGGCCAGAGAGACATGCTCCCCACCATGCAACTGCTCGCGATCGGTATCAATCACACCACGGCGCCCGTCTCGCTGCGCGAGCGAGTGGCGTTTCCGCTTGAGCAGATCAAACCCGCCCTGGGCGCCTTGCGCACCCACCTGGCCGGCAAGAATGGCACCGAAGCCGCCATCCTTTCCACTTGCAACCGCACCGAGATCTACTGCGCCACCGATGTGCTGCTGTCGGGTTCGGAAGGCTTCGAGCACACGCTGCGCTGGCTGGCGCAGCACCATAACGTGCCGGCCGGCGAACTCGCTCCCCACCTGTACTCGTTGCCGCAGTCCGAAGCCGTGCGCCATGCCTTCCGCGTGGCCAGCGGGCTGGACTCGATGGTGCTGGGCGAAACCCAGATCCTGGGCCAGTTGAAGGATGCGGTGCGCACCGCCGGTGAAGCCGGCGCGCTGGGCACCTACCTGAACCAGTTGTTCCAGCGCACGTTCGCGGTGGCCAAGGAGGTCCGCGGCCAGACCGAGATCGGCGCGCATTCGGTATCCATGGCCGCTGCCGCGGTGCGCCTGGCCCAGCGGATTTTTGAAAGCGTCTCGACCCAGCGCGTGCTGTTCATCGGCGCGGGCGAGATGATCGAGCTGTGCGCCACGCACTTCGCGGCGCAAACGCCGCGCCAGATCGTGGTGGCCAACCGCACCGTGGAGCGTGGCGAGCGGCTGGCCGAGCAACTCGCCGGCCAGGGCCTGACCACCGAGGCCATCCGCCTGTCGGAGCTGGGCGCGCGCCTGCATGAGTTCGACATCGTGGTGTCGTGCACCGCCAGCTCCCTGCCCATCATCGGGCTGGGCGCGGTGGAACGCGCCGTCAAGCTGCGCCGCCACCGCCCCATCATGATGGTGGACCTGGCCGTGCCGCGCGACGTTGAGCCCGAAGTCGCGCGCCTGGACGACGTCTTCCTGTACACCGTGGACGACCTCGGCGCCATCGTGCGCGAGGGCAATGCCATGCGCCAGGCTGCCGTGGCCCAGGCGGAAGCCATCATCGAAAGCCGCGTGCAGAATTTCATGCACTGGCTGGAAACCCGCAGCGTGGTGCCTGTCATCCGCGAACTGCAGGTGCAGGGCGAGGCCATGCGCCAGGCTGAGCTGGAGCGCGCGCGCCGCATGCTGGCGCGCGGCGACGACCCGCAAGCCGTGCTCGAAGCCTTGTCCGGCGCGCTCACCCGCAAATTCCTGCACGGCCCGACCCACGCCCTGAACCACACCCAGGGCGACGACCGCGAGACCTTGCTGCGCCTGGTGCCGGGCTTGTTCCGCCACAGCAGCCACTCCGAGCGCTAGCCGCGCTCGCCTCGGCCGTGCGTGTCCTGCGCGCGGCCAGCTTTGCGTTGCCTCAGGCCATTGGCCATTGGCCCGCACGCATCCCAGCAGCAACATCCGTCTCCACCCGTTTCACCGCGCCTCTTCGGACCCCCATGAAAGCCAGCATGCTTGCCAAGCTCGACCAATTGTCCGAGCGACTCGACGAAGTCAACGCCCTGCTTGCGCGCGAAGATGCCACCGCCAAGATCGACCAGTACCGCAAGCTCACGCGCGAACACGCCGAACTGACGCCGGTGGCCGAGCAATATGCGCAGTACTGCCAGGCACAGGAGGACCTGTCCACCGCGCAAGCGCTGCTGGACGATCCCGAGATGAAGGAGTTCGCGGCCGATGAGATCACCGTGGCCCGGGAGCGGCTGGAAACGCTGGAAGGCAGCCTGCAGACATTGCTGCTGCCCAAGGATCCCAACGACGACCGCAACCTGCTGCTGGAAATCCGCGCGGGTGCCGGCGGCGAGGAAAGCGCGCTGTTCGCCGCCAATTTGCTGCGGATGTACACACGCTACGCCGAGCGCCAGCGCTGGCAGGTGGAGGTGATGAGCGAATCGGCGTCCGACCTGGGCGGCTACAAGGAAGTGATCATCCGGATCGCCGGGGATGCGGCCTTTTCCCGGCTGAAGTTCGAATCCGGCGGCCATCGCGTGCAGCGCGTGCCAGCCACCGAGGCCCAGGGGCGCATCCACACTTCGGCCTGTACGGTGGCAGTCATGCCTGAGGCCGATGAGGTGACCGAGGTGGAAATCAATCCGTCGGACCTGCGCGTGGATACCTTCCGCGCCTCCGGCGCCGGCGGCCAGCACGTGAACAAGACCGACTCGGCAGTGCGCCTGACCCACCTGCCCACCGGCATCGTGGTGGAGTGCCAGGACGACCGCAGCCAGCATCGCAACAAGGACAAGGCCATGAAGGTCCTGGCGGCCCGGCTGATGGACGCGAAGCTGCGCGCGGCCCAGGCGAAAGAAGCCAGCACCCGGCGCAACCTGATCGGCACCGGTGATAGAAGTGACCGCATCCGCACCTACAATTTCCCGCAGGGGCGCGTGACGGATCACCGCATCAACCTGACGCTCTACAAGATCGACATGATCATGGACGGCGATCTCGATGAGCTCCTGTCCGCCTTGTCCGCGGAACACCAGGCGGACCAGCTGGCGGCGCTGGGCGAAGGGCATTAATCGCTCGGCATTAGCAGGTTATTGCGACGAATTACCGGTCATTAAGGCAGATTTTTGGACCGCCCTGCATAAATCGCGATTTTCGAACGAAAACCTTTGTATCTGTTGTAAATGCTTGCAACAGCACTGGCGCGCCATTTTTCGCTGTCTATAATCGATTTCGACTGAGCCGCCACACAGAGGTCGGCGTGTCGCCACTCGAAAACGGACAAAAGGACGAAATCATGAAGAAATTGCTCGCGCTGTTGATGATCACCGCCGCCATGGCTGCCTGCAGCAAGAAGGAAGAAGCCCCCGCCACGCCGAGCGCCGACAGCGCCATGCAAAGCGCCGCTGAATCCGCCAAGGCCGCCGCCAGCGACGCCGCATCCGCCGCCAGCAATGCCGCCGATGCTGCCAAGGCCGCTGCCAGCAGCGCTGCCTCCGACGTTTCCGCTGCCGCCGAGAAGGCCAAGGTCGATGCCGGCAATGCCATGGAAAAGGCGAAGGACGCCGCCAAGGATGCTGTCAACGCCAGCGCGGACAAGGCCAAGGACGCCGTCAACAAGTAATCCGCACGCCACGGCGGCAAGAGACTGGCGCATCGCGGCCAGGCACCGCCGTCCAGGCAAGCGCGTTACACTGCAAACCCCGTCAGGGCACCTCCCGACGGGGTTTTGTTTTTTTGCCTTCTCCATGCCCAGCACCACGTCCACCGCCACCTCCCCCAGCCCCAATGCCACTACGCCTGTCTCACTGCCTGAGACAGCCACGGTACGCGACGCCCTGGCCGTGGCTGCGGCAGCCGGCTTGCCAGCGCTGGAGGCGCGCCTGCTGATCAGCCATGTCACCGGGCTCACCCGCACCCAGCTGATCACACGCGACGACGAAACGCTTGCCCCGGCCCAGCGCGACGGCGTGGCCGCCTTGCTCGGGCGCCGCCTGGACGGCGAGCCGGTGGCCTACTTGCTAGGGGAGCGGGAATTCTTCGGGCGCGCCTTCCGCGTGACCCCGGATGTGCTGATTCCGCGCCCGGACACCGAAATCGCCGTGGAAGCGGCTCTGAAGCTGCTGGCGCCACTGGCTGCCCCCCGGGTGCTCGACATGGGCACCGGCTCCGGCGCGCTGGCCGTCACGCTGGCCTGCGAACGGCCCGACGCCGAGGTCTGGGCGACCGATATCTCTCCCGGCGCGCTGCAGGTGGCGCAAGACAACGCGCGCGCCCTGGGCGCCGGCAATGTGCGCTTCCTGGCCTCCGACTGGTACGCCGCGCTGCCCGCTGGCCTGCGCTTCGACCTGATCGTGAGCAATCCGCCCTATATCGCCGCCGCGGACCCGCACCTGGGCCAGGGCGACCTGCGCTTCGAGCCGATCGATGCGCTGACCGATCATGGCGATGGCTTGTCGGACCTGGGGGCAATCGTGGCCGGGGCCGCCGCGCGCCTGCATGCGGGCGGCTGGCTGCTGATGGAGCACGGCTACGACCAGGGCCAGGCTGCCCGCGACCTGCTGGCCGCCGCCGGCATGGCCGAGATCTTTACCGCGCACGACCTGGCCGGCCATGAACGCTGCAGCGCGGCTCGCCTGCCAGCGCATGCCGGGGCGGCCGCCTGAAGCCAGCAGCCGATTCCGGTAAAATCAAATACTTGATTGCATCAAGGCGCGGGCATCACGCGCGCCCTTTCCGATTTCCCGATAGCGGTGCCGGCCAGTGCCTGCACCGCGAGCAACTGAAAAGAGACATCATGAGTGACGTGCAGCAAAAGATCGACCAGATCGTCAAGGGCAGCCCGGTGGTCCTGTTCATGAAGGGCACCGCCCAGTTCCCGATGTGCGGCTTCTCCGGCCGTGCGATCCAGATCCTGAAGGCCTGCGGCGTCGACGCGCCGACCACGGTCAATGTGCTGGAAGACGACGGCATCCGCCAAGGCATCAAGACTTACGCCAACTGGCCGACCATTCCGCAGCTCTACGTGAACGGCGAGTTCGTCGGCGGCTCGGACATCATGATGGAGATGTACCAGAACGGCGAACTGCAATCGCTGCTCAAGGCCTGAGCGCGACATGACCGCAGCGGGCGCAGCGGGTGAAAGCAAGCCGCGGCGCATCGTCGTCGCGATCACCGGCGCCACCGGCGCGGTCTATGGGGTCCGCCTGATACAGATACTGGGCGCCGCGCCTGGCGTGGAGGCCCATCTGCTGATCTCGGCGGCGGGCGTGATGAACCTGCAGCACGAACTCGACATCAGCAAGGCCGAGGTGGAAGCCTTTGCCCAGGTGGTCCACAACGTGCGCGATATTGGCGCCACCATTGCCAGCGGCTCGTTTGCCGCCCATGCGATGGTGGTGGCGCCCTGCTCCATGCGCACGCTCGCGGCTGTGGCGCATGGCCTGTCCGACAATCTCATCACCCGCGCCGCGGATGTCACGCTCAAGGAGCGCCGCAAGCTGGTGCTGATGGTGCGCGAAACGCCGTTGAACCTCGCGCACCTGCGCAACATGACCGCCGTCACCGAGATGGGCGGCATCATCTTTCCCCCGGTACCCGGCTTCTACCAGAAGCCGCAGAGCGTGGCGGAACTCGTCGACCATACGGTTGGCCGCGTGCTGGACCTGATCGACGTGCCGCAAACGCTGGCGCCGAGCTGGGCCGGGCTCAACGGCCAGGCCTGACACACGCGTTTTACCTCGTCCTGTCCCGTGCTACCCCGTGCTGCCGCTTTTGCGTCAATGCCAGTAGCGATAGCGTCGGCCGCCGTAGTAGCCGCCGCGATAGCCATAGTAGCCACCGTAAAACCCAGGGGCCACCACCACCGGCGGCGCGGCGTAGACCGGCGCCGGCGCCACTGCGACCTCGCCGCCTCCATAGCCATAGCCGGGATAAGCCGGGTAGACCGCACAACCGCCAAGCATGGCGGCGCCAACCATCGCGAGTCCCATCATCAACGTTCTCATCTCATCGTCCTTGTGGCTTGTTTAGCCTTGGTTTAGCCATAAGAACGTTATACGGGGCGGTTTGGTAATACAGGGTCAACCTGCTGTAACCCTTGTTACGAATCGCAACGTTTGGATGAACGTAAAGGCCGCGGGCCGCAGGCCTCAGATATCAAACCTCAGATCTCAAACCGCACCCCCTGCGCCAACGGCAGCGCATCCCCATAGTTCACAGTATTGGTCGTGCGCCGCATATACCCCTTCCAGGCGTCCGAGCCAGATTCACGGCCGCCGCCAGTCGCCTTCTCACCACCGAACGCACCGCCAATCTCCGCCCCGCTGGTGCCGATATTCACATTGGCAATGCCGCAATCGCTGCCGCTTGCCGACATGAAGCGCTCCGCCTCGCGCAGCGACTCGGTGAAGATGCAAGACGACAAGCCATGCTCCGACGCATTGTTCAGCGCGATGGCTTCGTCCAGCGTGGTGTACGGCATCACGTAGAGAATCGGCGCGAAGGTTTCGCTCAGCATCATCTCGTGCTGGCGATCGGTCAGCACCAGCGCGGGCCGCACGTACTCGGCATTGGGGTACTTGTCGGCCAGTACGCGCTCGCCGCCGTGCACGGTGTTGCCGTGCTCGTGGCAGCGCAGCAGCGCGGCGGCCATGGCGGCGCCCGCGGCGCCATCGATCAGCGGACCGACCAGCGTTGTCTCGGCCAGCGGATCACCCACCGGCAGGCGGCCGAACACCTGGATCAGGCGCGTGGTAACGGCCTCCAGCACGTCGACATGCACGAAGGCGCGGCGCAGCGACGTGCAGCGCTGCCCGGCCGTGCCTGCCGCCGAGAAGGTCATGGCGCGCACGGCGAGTTCGAGATCGGCCGAGGGCGCGATGATCGCGGCGTTGTTGCCACCGAGTTCCAGGATGGCGCGCTTGAACCGCTCTGCGCAAGCGATGCCCACGGCGCGGCCCATGCGGGTGGAGCCGGTGGCGCTCACCAGCCGCACAGCGGCGTGTTCCACCAGATGCTGGCCCAGCGCCGGGCCACCCGAGAGCACGGTGGCAATGCCAACGTGCTGTGGCGCGGCAATCTCCAGCACGCCGTCAAGCAAGCTCTGCATGGCCAGGGCTGTCAGGGGCGTTTTCTCCGACGGCTTCCAGATCACGCCATTGCCGCACACCAGCGCCAGCGCCGCATTCCAGGCCCAGACCGCCACCGGGAAGTTAAAGGCCGAGATCACGCCGCACAGGCCAAAGGGATGCCAGGTCTCGCGCATCGCATGCTGGGGCCGCTCCGAGGCGATGGTAAGGCCATGCAACTGGCGCGACAGGCCGACGGCGAAGTCGCAGATGTCGATCATCTCCTGCACCTCGCCTAGCCCTTCCTGCAGGATCTTGCCGGTCTCCAGCGAGACCAGTTCACCGAGATGCTTCTTGTGTTCGCGCAGCACTTCGCCAAAGCGCCGCACCACCTCGCCGCGCACTGGCGCGGGCACCAGCGCCCAGCTGGATTGCGCCACGCGGGCGCGTTCGATACGCGCATCGGCCTCGGCGAGGCTGCAGGCGGGCAAGTGCCCGAATGCCTCGCCGTCGATCGGCGAGCGCACCGGCAAGGCGCCGGTGGGGCCTTCGCCGTCGCGCCAGGGCGGCGTCAGCCCGATGGCCTGCCAGCAGGCCGCGAATTCCTTTGCTTTCATACCGTTGCCTCTTGAAGCGGATGACGGGTGTAGTGTCGGCCAAAACGGTTGGCCAGGAAAACGTCCAGCGGCATCGCCTCTTGCGCAACGAAGCCCGCCTGTGGCAACTCGCCATTGGCAACCAGGTCCAGCGCGGTGCAGATGCCGGCCGCCGTGGTGAGCTGGATCGCATTGACGTGGCCGGCAACCGTATCCGCGCCACCGATGCGCGCCGAGAACGACGCCTGTGTCAGCGGCCCGCGCCCGCCTTTGCCACCGCTGGCGGCATAGCCAGTGGCGTTGGCAAACACGATCACTACGTCCTGCTGCGTGGCGGGGATCGCGCTCTCGAATATCTCGCGCATCCAGTCGCGGCGCTCACGCAGGCGCAGGTCGTTGAGCAGCAGCTTCATCACCGCGCAGTGGCCCGGATAGCGGATCGACTTGTAGTCCACGCCGCGCGCCCGGCCCGCCAGCGTCTCGGGCAAGGTGCCAAGCCCTCCTGAAGTATTAAAGGCTTCGTACTCGATGCCGTCCAGCGCAAAGCTCTCCAGCCCTTCCAGCGCCGGCACTTCCACGCGGCGGCCATCGACGATGGCCTCGCACGGGTTGCAGTATTCGTTGATCAGGCCTTCTGTGCTCCAGGTCAGGTTGTACTTGAGCGCATTGCTCGGGTAGCGCGGCAGCGCGCCAACGCGCATCTTCAGGTCGAGCAGTTCGCCACCGCCGCGCAGGAAGCGCTGGGCGAGGTCATTGCCGACCACGCCGATAAAGCCGGGCGCCAGCCCGCATTGCGGCATCAGCACGGAGCGCGCGCCCTCGGCCAGGCGGCGAATGGCGTGGGTGGCGGCAACGTCTTCGGTCAGGTCGAAGTAATGCACGCCAAGGCTGGCCGCTACCGTGGCCACGCCAACCGCGGCGTGGAATGGCAGTGCGTTGAGCACGGCCTGCGCGCCGCCGAGCAGCCGGGCGCAATCCTCGGTCTGGTCCGGGTCGCCGATGCGCACGGCGATGCCCTCCGGCACGCCCTCGAGATGGGTGGGCTCGCGGTCGACCAGGGTCACGCGGTAGTCGCCGCTGTCATGCAGCATGACGGCGATGGTGCGGCCGATCTTGCCCGCGCCCAGGACGACCACGCGCATCGGCGGCTGTCTGGCTTGGGTGTTCTGTCCAGTTTGGTCCAGATGGCCGGTTGGCGTAATGCAGGTCATGATGTCCCTCATGGAAGTGATTCAGCGGAGCAAGACCATAGCTGAAGTATGGTTGCGGGCACAGGCAGAATGAAGGGATAAGATTGACGAAAAGGCCTCACAATCGAACGATTAGACGAAGCCAACGATCGAATCGACGAAACACCGGCATTTGACCCGCCCGCAGCCCTAGCCCGCCCATGACCGAACTCGACCAGACCGACCGCCACCTGCTCTCCCTACTGCAGGCCAACGCGCGCGAGAATGCCGCCAATCTCGCGCGCAAGCTCGGCATTGCCCGCACCACCGTGGTGGCTCGCATTGCACGGCTGGAGCGCGATGGCGTGATCGCCGGCTACGGCGTGCGGCTGGGCAAGGAAATGGAAGACAACGCCATCCTGGCGTTCTGCGGCATGTCGGTGATGCCCAAGAGCGCGCCCGCGGTGGTGCGGGCGCTGCAGCGCTTTCCGGAAATCGAGGAGCTGAACTCGGTCAGCGGCCCGGTGGACTACATGGCGGTGATTCGCTGCGACACCCATGCCCGGCTGGACAAGCTGCTGGACGAAATCGGTGCGCTGGATGGCGTCAACCACACCACCACCTCGATCGTGCTGGCGCGCAAGATCGACCGGCGCCGAGCCGCCGGCTAACCCAGCGGCGCGCGCGTAAAAGGCTTATGCTGCACAACCTGGCAGCCAGCCCGGCGCGGTGGGGCACCCCGGAAAATCATCCAGATCAGGAGAGCAAGACGATGAGCAATCGCATTCGAGTCGCCGTAGGCGGCGTGACCGGCTGGGCCGGCGGCGAACTGGCGCGCGGCGTGGCGCACGCGGACGACATGACGCTGGTGGCCGGGCTGTCGCGCGGCGCGGCCGGCCAGGCCCTGGCGGCGCTGACCGCGCACAAGGGCACGCCAGGCGTGGCAGTGGCCAGCATCGACGAGCTGGCGCAAGGCGCCTTCGACGTTTATGTGGAATACACCAAGCCGGACATTGCCAAGCGCAACATCCTGCAAGCGCTGGCCAAGGGCGCGCACGTGGTGGTGGGCACCTCCGGGCTATCCGACGAGGACTATGCCGAGATCGATGCCGCCGCGCGCCAGGCCGGGCGCGGCGTGCTGGCCTGCGGCAACTTTGCCATCACCGTGGTGCTGCTGCAGAGGTTCGCCGAGATGGCCGCGCGCCACCTGGAGCACTGGGAGATCATCGACTACGCCAAGGCCGGCAAGATCGACGTGCCCTCCGGCACCGTGCGCGAGCTGGCGTATCGGCTGGGACAGGTCCGCGAGGCCAGGCAGGCGGTGCCCATCGACCAGGTCAAGGGCCCGAAGGAGACGCGTGGCGCAACGATGTCCGGCAGCCAGGTGCACGCCGTGCGCCTGCCGGGCTTTCAGTTGGGCGTGGAGGTGATCTTCGGCGCCGACGGGCAGCGCCTGCATCTGAAGCATGAGTCCGGCGACGGCTCCAAGCCCTATGTCTCGGGCGCCCTGCTGGCGATCCGAAAGGTGCATACCTTGACCGGGCTGGTGCGCGGGCTGGACAAGGTGATGGAAGGGCTTTGAGGGCCTTTGCGGCGCGCGGAGCGCCGCATAGCCACAAACGCTACCAGCTGCCTTCCTTGCCCTTCTTTTCCGCGCCCTTGCCGCCCGGCGCCGCTTGCGGGGCGGATGCCGCCTTGGGGTTGAGCTGTTGCGCCATCGCGTTGTCCTGGTTGGCCATCAGCATGCGCGCCTGGGGCAGCAGCAGTTCGATGGTGCCGGTATTGGGATCCTCCGGAATGGCGTAGAGCTCGACGGTCAGCGGCTTTTTCATCCAGCCGGCGTGCACACTGGTGACGGGCTGGCCGGCCTTGTCCTTCATCTTCACCTGCTCGGAACGAAAGGGCTTGCCGTAGCGCGCGGTGAGGCTGTCCAGCGCGTCTTTCTCGGAGCGCACGCCATCGGTCGGCACGATCACGCCAACCAGCGCATTACCGTCGACAAAGGCCACCACGTGGGGTCCGTCCATGAAGGCGGGCCGCTTGTCGCGCGGCACGCCAACCTGGCGCATCACGCCATCGCCACGCACTTCGACGCACAGGGCGGTCACGTCGCGTCCGTCGGGGGTGCGCTTGTCGGCGCAATCGGGCAGCGTGGGCAGCGGGCTGCCGATCTCCAGGCTACCCAGCATCGGCGCCAGTTTGTCGGCGATGCCATCCTTGGGGGCGGCGCCGGCCCAGGGTGAAACCAGCAGCAGGCTGGCAACGGCCAGCCCGGCGAGGGGGTATTTCATCCAGACTCCTGAGATAAGCTCCGGGTTGGAGCGCCCCCTGCGCGCGTGGTTCCTGCCACCCGCCACAAGATGGCATGCAGGCACACTGCCGGGGGTTAATGCGTCATATTCATCACCGCGCTGGCCATCACCGCCAGCACCATCAGCAGCAAGCCCCACAGCAGCAGGCGCGGCACCCGGCTGGGCGGCAACTGCCGCCGCGGCGAGCGCGCCGACGACGGTAGCGGCGCGCGCTGGCGGGTATGGCCATGCAGGCCACGCGTGTGCCAGACGGTGTCCGGCCCGAGGTCGCGCAATGCAGTGCCTTCCTTGCCCTGCGGCTTGCGTGGGCTCTGCGGCTGCGCCTGCGGGCGTGGTGCGCCGTTACTGCCCGGCGGTCGTTTTGTGGCCATCTGTGCTCCCCGGTTCGTCGTGCCGGCGCGGATCCTCATGTGCCGCCGGTACGCAGCGCCGGGTGCATGGCCCGGGCGCCGCACATGGTAAGACAAAGCGGCTCCGGGCACCATGGCCACAGCCTCTGCTTATGTGGTGGGGGCCACTTTTCGCGTAGCGGCAAGCGCCTCGCGCCGGAAAGCATGGCCCACGTGGTGATAGAACGGGTGCGGGCAGAACTGGCGTGCCAGGAACGAAGCCAGCAGCGACGAGGCCAGCAGGAACAAGGTGAGGTCCTGCGAGCGCGTCATCTCCATCACGATCACGCTGGCGGTGATGGGCGCCTGGGTGGCGGCGGCCAGGAAGGCGGCCATCGACACCAGCGCCAGCACGCGTGGCTCGGCCATGCCACCGAAGAGGTGGCCAACCCAGTCCGCCACATTGGCGCCGATGCCGGCACCGATGGCCAGCGATGGCGTAAAGATGCCACCGGGAATGCCCGCGAAATACGACGCCACGGTCGCCGCCAGCTTGGCCAGCCCGAACCACAGCGTGGCGTGCGGCTCGCCATTGATCAGGCCGGCGGCTTGCTCATAGCCGGTGCCGAAGGTGGCGCCCCCGGTGGACCAGCCGATCGCCGCGGCCAGCAGGCCGCACACGAATGCCACCTGCACGGGATGCTGCGACGGCCAGGCGCGCAGCCGTGCCGGCATCAGCGCGGGCACGCCGCCGATCAGCAACTTGGCAAACAGGCCGCCCAGCGCGCCGTTGACCAGGGCGCACAGCAGTACCGGCCCCCAGGCATCGTGCAGCGCGAGGATCGGCGTCTTGACGCTGAAATAGGGATTGTTGCCAAGGATCGCCAGCGAGAGAAAGCCGGCGGTCAGCACGCCTGACAGCACCAGCCGGTCCCAGCGCACGGCCGTGCCGCGGCCGAGTTCCTCGATGGCGAACACCACGCCCGCCAGCGGTGTATTGAAGGCGGCGGCCAGCCCCCCGGCAGCGCCGGCGGCGATCAGCGCGTTGGGATGAAAGCCGATGCGAAAGCGCAGCTTCTCCTGGCACCAGCGCCCCCAGGCGAGCATGGCCGCGGCGCCAACCTGCACCGATGGCCCTTCGCGGCCGATGGAGGCGCCCGCCAGCAACCCGCCGGTGGTCAGCAGCACTTTCCACATGGACTGGCGGAACGACACCAGCAGGGTCTGCGCCGGCCCCGCCGGGGGCAGGCCGAATGCGGCAATCACCTGCGGGATGCCGCTGCCGCGCGCCTGCGGCGCCAGGCGGATGGTGAGCCAGCGCAGCGCGGCCAGCCCGAACGGCAGCAGCACAAAGGCCAGCCACGGCGTGGCCGCTGTCAGGTGCGCGTTCCAGCGCAGGGCTACCTCGGCAATCCAGGCGAAGATCAGGGAGAACAGCGCCACGCAGCCGGCGCCGCACATGAAGACGGCGTAGCGCAGCGTGGTGCGGGAGATACGCCACATCTGGCGCGACTTGCGGCCCGCGGCCATGCGGGCGCGGCGGCGCAGCGCGCGCAGCCGGTTGTGGTCGGAGGCCCGCCCGGAAACGTCGTCAGGATCGGACGGCTCGGGATCTTGGCTGCGATTTGGCGTGACGTCGTTCATGGAGCGGCTGGCGTGGGCGAAGAAACGCCGTGACAAGCCCGAGGGCCGGATTCATCACGGCGTGATGGAACTATACGCCGATCGCCGCCGGGCATGCCGCGCACAAAGTGCGCGCCAGAGGCCCCTGGCTCAGTCCAGGCTGATGTTGTTGGCGCGAATGACCTTGCCCCAATGCTCGCGATCCGCCTCTACGTAGCGGTCGATCTCGGCCTGGGTGCGCGGCGGCTGGATCACCAGTCCCAGTGCGCTGAAGGTCGCCCGGAAATGCGGATCCTTGAGGACCTGCGCGGCCGCGGCCTGCAGCTTTTCCACCACGTCCGGCGGTGTCTGCGCCGGCACGGCGAGCCCGAACCAGGTTGCGGCCTGGAAGTTGGGATAGCCGCTCTCGGCCACGGTCGGCACGTTGGGCAGCACTTCCAGCCGGGTGCGGCCGGTAACCGCCAGCGCGCGCAGTTTGCCGCCCTTGATGTGGGGCAGCGAGGTGCTGACCACATCCACCATCAGTTGCACATCGTTGGCGAGCAGCGCCGAGAGCGCCGGCGCGCTGCCGTTGTATGGCACATGGGTGACCGAGATCCCGAGTTCGGTCTTGAGCATTTCGGTAGCGAGCTGCAGCGCGTTGCCCAGGCCGACCGAGGCGTAGTTGAGCTTGCCACCGCTGGCCTTGGCGTAGGCTGCGAACTCGCGGATATTGGTCGCCGGCACCTGGCTGTTGGTCACCACCACCAGCGGCGCCTCGGCGCCAACGGTGAAGATCCGGAAGTCGCGCGGCGGATCGTAGGCGATCTTCTTGTAGAGCATGGGATTGAGCACCATGCTGCCGTTGGTGGCAAGCACCATGGTGTAGCCATCGGCGGGCGCGCGCGCCACGCTTTGCGTGCCGATCATGGTGGCGGCGCCGGGGCGGTTCTCCACCACCACCGTCTGTTTGAGCACGCGGCTCATGCCATCGGCCAGCCCGCGCCCGAACTGGTCGGTGGAGCCGCCCGGCGTGTAGGGCACCACCAGCTTGATGGGGCGGTCGGGATAGGCGGCAGCGGCCAGTTGCGAACAGGCGAAGACGGCGGCGCCAGCCCAGGCGCGCCATCCGGTTTTCCAGCTATGCATTGCGTAGTCTCCTTGGCGTTTTTTGACGTCTGGTGTTCGGTACTCGGCATGCGGTGCCCGGTGCGGCTCAAACCCGCCGCGTGCGCCCTTCCCAGTACTTGTCGCGCAGGCGGCGCTTGGCCAGCTTGCCGGTATCGTCGCGCGGCAGCAGCGCCTCCACCACGATGGTGCGCGGCACCTTGAAGCCGGACAGGCGCTGGCGCAGCCATTCGATGATGGCGCCCTCTTCCAGCGTGGCGCCCGCCACCGGTTGCACCATGGCCAGCAGCCGCTCACCGTATTCGTCGTCGGGTACGCCGAACACCACGCAGTCGGCCACGCCGGGATAGCGCACCAGCTCGTGCTCGATCTCGGCCGGGTAGATGTTCACGCCGCCGGAGATCACCATGTCGGAGGCGCGGTCGCAGATGAAGAGGTAGCCGTCGGCGTCCAGGTAGCCCATGTCGCCCAGGCTGACCAGGCCGTCGCGGTCGATGGCGCGGCGCGCTGCCTCGTTGTTGCGATAGGTGAAGTCCGGGTAGGCGGGCTGGCGCACATAGACCAGGCCGATCTCGCCGGGGGCGCAGGCAACGCCCTGCTCATCCAGGATGCGCACTTCGCCCTGGTCAACCGGGCGCCCCGCCGTGCCGGGCTTGGCCACGGCGTCGGCCGGCGTGGCCACGGTAATCATGCCGGCCTCGCTTGAAGCATAGGTTTCATGGATCACCGGGCCGAACCAGTCCAGCATGGCGCGCTTGACCTCGGGCGCGCACGGCGCCCCGGTGGAGGCGACAAAGCGCAGCGAGGACAAGTCATAACGGGCGCGCACTTCGGGCGGCACCTTGAGCATGCGCACATACATGATCGGCACCAGGTAGAGCACGTCGATGCGGTGCTTCTCCACCAGCGCCAGCACCTGCTCCGGATCGAAGCGCGCGCACAGCACCAGGCGCTCCCCAAGCTGCAGCGCGTTCTGGATGAACACGCCCGGCGCGCTGTGGTACAGCGGCGCGGCCATCAGCGCGCGCGTGCCCTGCACGATACCCATGGTCTGCGCCACCACCGAGCGCATGCGCGCGAGCTGCTCGTCCAGCATGGCCAGCGGCGGCGCGGCGCGCAGCACGCCCTTGGGGCGGCCGGTGGTGCCGGAGGTGTAGGCCATGTGGCCGCGCGGCGCGACCCGCGGGCCGTCATAGGGCTGCTGCGCGGCGAGCCAGCTCTCGTAGCCGGTCGCGCCCGCGGGGCTGTCCTTGCCGGGCGCCCCCACCGCCAGCACCTGTACGCCTTCGGGCACCACGGCGCGCACGCCGTCCAGCAGGTCGGCGCTGACGATCAAGGCCCGGGCGCCGCTGTCGGTCAGCAGGAAGCGGATTTCTTCCGCCGTGAAGTGCCAGTTGATCGGGCAGTAGTAAGTGCCGGCCGTACGGCAGGCATGCACGATATCGGCAAAGACCGGGTCATTGCGCAGCAGCACCGCGACCACGTCGCCTTCGCCCAGGCCAAGCGCGCGCAGGCCGCCGGCCAGGCGCGCGCCGCGCTCGCTCAGTTCGGCGCCGGTACGGTGGATGTCTTCAAACAGGAGGTCAGCGGCCATCAGTTGTCTCCAGCCTGGCTAGGCTTGGTGGTAGAGCGGGTCGGGGTCGGTGCGTTGACGGTGCGCCCGGCACGATCGGCAGCGTTCGTGGCCGCGATGCGCTCGCGCGCGGCTTGCCATTCGACATCGCCCCAATCCAGGTACTGCTTGAAGTAAGCGCCGTTGGCAAGGTAATCGCCACCATCCAGCGCAATGGTCTGTCCGTTGATCCACGCGTTGTCGCGGGCCAGCAGGAAGGCGGCCAGGTTACCGATATCCTGCGGCTGGCCGATGCGGCCCGTGGGGTTCTGGCCGCTCATCGCGTCTTGCTGCGCATCCTGCGGACGCAGGCGCGAGCCCGCGCCTTCGGTGGGAATCACGCCCGGCGCGATGGCGTTGCAGCGGATGCCGTGGCGGCCCCACTCCACGGCCAGCGACTTGGTCATGGCATCCACGCCCGCCTTGGACATGGCGGACGGCACCACGAAAGGCGAGCCGGTCCAGACCCAGGTCACGACGATGGACAGGACCGAGCCGGGATGGCCGTCGCGGATCCAGCGCTTGCCCACGGCCTGCGTGGTGTAGAAGGTACCGCGGAAGACAATGTCGGAGATGGCGTGAAAGCCGTTGGGCGACAGATCCTCGGTGCGGCTGATGAAGTTGCCTGCGGCGTTGTTGACCAGGCAATCGAGCGGGCCGTGCCGGGTCCAGATGGTCTCGATCATGGCGTCGACGGCAGCCGCGTCGCGGATGTCCACCGCGTGCGTCACGACCTTGGTGCCGTGCTGGTGGCGCAGCATCTCGGCGGCCTCGTCCAGCACCGCCAGCCGGCGCCCGCACAGGTGCAGCTCCGCCCCCAGCCCCGCCAGGCGCTGGGCCATGATCAGGCCCAGCCCGGTGCCGCCACCGGTGATCAGCACGCGCTGGCCGGCGAAAAGATCGTTCTTGAACATGGTGTCTCCTGCTTGTTTCAGGGCGGCGTCGCGCCCGCCTGGCCCTGCCTTGGCGATCCGGCAGGGCATGGTCACTGTAGCCTCGGCTCCCCGCATCGACAATTCCCCCGCAGCGACTCACAATGTTGCGCCATACGCGACAATTCCCCATGGAATCCCGGATGGACCTCAACCTGATCCAGGCCTTCGTCGATATCGTCGAAGCCGGCAACTTGTCCGAGGCGGGGCGGCGGCGCGGCGTCACGCGCTCGCAGGTCAGCCGCCAGCTGCGCGAACTGGAGCACCAGGCTGGCGCGCAGCTGCTGCGCCGTACCACGCGCCGGCTGGAGCTGACCGAGGCGGGCCGCGCGCTTTACCAGCACGGGCTGCGCATCCTGCAGGAAGTGGCGTCCGCCCAGGCGGAGATCGACAGCCTGGGCACCACCCTGCGCGGCCACGTGCGCGTGAGCGTGCCGACCGGGCTGGGCGACACCTTCCTCGCGCCGCTGCTGCTGGAATTCACCGGGCAGCATCCCGGCATCTCGCTGCGCGTGTTCTTTGCCAACCGCGTGGTGGACCTGATCGCCGCGGAGATCGACGTGGCGCTCAAGGTGACTTCGCAGCCGCCGCTGGACCACGTAGCACGAGACATCTGCGCCATCGACTGGCAGCTCTGCGCCTCGCCCGCCTACCTGGCCCGCCACGGCCCGCTGCAAACCCCGGCCGACCTGGCGCGCTGCCAGTTCCTGTGCCCGCCCTATCCCGCCCGACGCTTCGTGCTCGCACTCAACCGCGGCGAGCAGCGCGAAGAGGTGGAACTGAGCCCGCACCTGCAGTCCGAGCATTTCCCCTTCCTGATGCGCGCGGTGCGCGACGGCCACGGCGTGGGCCTGCTGCCCGTCTACGCCGGCTGGGACGATGTGCGCGAAGGCCGCCTGGTGCCGGTGCTGACCGAATGGAAACCGGAAGGGTTGGGCAGCCGGCTCTACATCATCACCACGCCCAACCTGCATCCGTCGATGGCCACGCGCACCTTGATCGACTTCCTGCGCGCGCGGATTTCGGCGCTGGATGTCTTCAGCGCCCCGGGCGGTACCGCTTTGTGCGCACCGTAATCCGTCTTGGCACAGGTCCCGCGCGTACCGCGCACGCCGCTTGCAGCTCGCCAGCAAACTTTCAAATTGCAAGTTAAGATGCGCCGAAACCCTTGGCTTGCAAAACGAAAGTAAAAATCCGAGCCAACTCTGCAAGCCGCGCGAGAGGAGACCATGGGACATACCGACTTTGCCAGCATGCCTTGCCCGATTGCCCGCTCGATGGCGGTGCTGGGCGAGCGCTGGGCCATTCTTTTGCTGCGCGAGGCGTTCTACGGCAGCACCCGCTTTGATGAATTCCAGCGCCACCTGGGCATCGCGCCCAACATCCTCAGCGCGCGCCTGAAGACGCTGGTCGAACACGGCATGCTGGAGCGCGTGCCGGCGCCCGACAGTGCACGGCATGCCTACCACCTCACAGAAAAAGGCCGCGACTTCTTCCCCGCCTTCGTAGCGCTGAAGGCCTGGGCCGACCGCTGGATGACCGACGAGCGCGGCCCGCTCACCTTGCTGCAGGACAAGCGCACCGGCGCGGAGATCGCCACGCCGGCGCTGGCCCGCCCGGACGGCAGTCCGCTGACGCTGGACGACCTGCGCGTCGCGCCAGGCCCTGGCGCGGGCAGCTATTTGCGGCGGCGCTTTGGCGCCGCTGCCGGCCTGCAAGCCGCGGACGAGCAACCGACAGACGAAACGGAGTCCAGCCATGAATGAGCCGCAAGCCAATCCCATGGCCGGAGCCGCGATAGCGCCAGCCACGGCCGCACCCATTGCCCCCCCAACGCACCCGCTGATGCGCGAACTGATGCGCCGCATCCTGCTGCTAGCCGCGCCCACCAGCCTGATCGCATTTCTGCAGGCAGGCGCGCAACTGATCGAGACCTGGCTGGCGGCGCGCCAGGGCACGGCGGCGCTGGCGGGCTGGGCGGTAGTGCTGCCGTTTGCCTTGCTGCTGCAGCAGATGTCCACCGGCGCCATGGGCGGTGGCGTGGTGGCGGCCATCGCCCGCGCGCTGGGCGCGAACAAGCGCGAGGAGGCCTCGTCGCTGGTGCTGCATGCGCTCATCATCGCGGTCACGGCGGGGCTGGCGTTTGCCGTGGCGATGGCCGGTTTCCCGCGCGCCGTCCTGGGCGCGGTGGCGGGGCAGACCGCGGCAGACGCGGCCGCCACGTATGCGATCTGGCTGTTCGGCGCCGGCGCGGTGCCGGCCTGGCTGGCCAACACGCTGGCATCGGTGCTGCGCGGCGGTGGCCGCCATGCGCTGGCGGCGCGGGTGCTCTCGCTGATGTGGATCGTCTTCCCGGTGCTGGCCTGGACGCTGGCCGAGCCGGCAGGCATGGGCCTGGCCGGTATCGGCGCGTCACTGGCGGCGGTGTCGTGGGCGGCGGCGCTGGCCATGGCCTGGGTGGTGCTGCGGGGCGGCGCGGGGTTCGTGCCGATGCTGCGGATCCGTCCGTCACGCGCGCTGTTCACACGCATCCTGTCGGTAGGGCTGGTGGCCTGCGCGCTGGCCTCGGTGGCCAACCTGTCCACGATCCTTGTGACCACCCAGCTGCGCCACTATGGCACCGCCGCGGTGGCCGCGTACGGCATCTCGGCGCGGCTGGAGTTCCTGATGATCCCGCTGGCGTTCGGCGTGGGTTCCGCGCTAACCGCGCTGGTGGGGCGAGCAGTCGGCGCCGGCGATTGGGCCACCGCACGCCGCACGGCTTGGGCCGGCGCGCTGATGGCGCTGGCGGTGGCCGGCGCGGTGGGTGCGGTGGTGGGACTGGCGCCGGATGCCTTTGCCGGGTTCTTCACCAAGGACGCCGAAGTGGCGAGCATCGCGGCGCGCGCGCTGTCCTGGGTCGCGCCGGCCTTCGGCGGCTTCGGGCTGGGCATGGCGCTGTATTTCGCGTCGATGGGCGCTGGCCGCATGGGCTGGCCGATCGCGGCCGGCATCTCGCGCATCGCGCTGGCCGCCGGCGGCGGCTGGCTGCTGGCGAACG
The DNA here is from genome assembly GCF_056398045.1 of Cupriavidus sp. 05L411. Taxonomy (NCBI): domain Bacteria; kingdom Pseudomonadati; phylum Pseudomonadota; class Betaproteobacteria; order Burkholderiales; family Burkholderiaceae; genus Cupriavidus; species Cupriavidus sp. 05L411. The sequence continues at coordinate 28,841 of NZ_JBFTOQ010000060.1, forward strand.
TGGCGGGCATGGGCCTGGACGGGCACTTCCTGGGCGTGGCGCTGGGCATCACCGCTTACGGCGTGGTGACGGCGTTTGGCGTGCGCGGCGCTAACTGGTCGGCGCGCTGAGCCTGAGTGGGCGGCGCAAGCGGCCCACTCAGCGCATCACGGCGCGCGCGTTGCTGCTCAGCCCGGCATCCCTGACCTCGGCCGGCACCGCCGGCCATCCACCGCCCAGCGACTTGTACAAGGCTGCCGTGCCATTCAACACATCGACCTGTCCCTGAATGGCGGCAAGCTGCGCATCGAACAGCTTCTCCTGCGCGGTGGTGACTTCGAGGTAGCTGGAGTAGCCGCCCTCGTAGCGCGCGCCGGCCTGGTCGGCATACACCGTCAGGCTGCGCTCCTGCTTTTGCAGGCTGCCCAGCCGGTTGCGCGTCTCCAACCCGTTGGCCAATGCGCTGTTCACATCGGCCAGCGCCGCCAGCACGCTGCCCTGGTAGGCCAGCAGCGCCTGCTCGCGCTGCGCCCCGGCCGTCTGCACCTGGCCACGGATTGCACCGCCCCGGAAGATCGGCTGCGTCAGCCCGGCGGTCATGCCCCACACTTGCGAGGCGCTGTGCCACAGCGCGCCCGGCGACGCCGCCACCGCACCGAACAAGCCTGAGAGATTCACCGCCGGCAGGTACAGCGCCTCGGCGGCGCCGAGCAGCGCGTTGGCCGCGACGGCATTCTGCTCGGCCTGCAGCACATCCGGGCGGCGCGCGAGCAAGGCCGCAGGCAGGTCGGCGCCAACCGGCGGCGCCTGCAGTTCGGTGATGGACTTGCCCCGCTCGATCGGGCCGGCCTCTCGCCCGAGCAACACCGACAGCGCGTTCTCGGTCTGCGCGATAGCGCTGCGCAGCGGCGGAATGGAGGCCTCGGTGGTGTAGTAGTCGTTCTCGGCCTGCGAGAGTTCCAGCTGTGAGACCACGCCGCCCTCGTAGCGCATGCGGAAGATCTCCAGCGCGTGAGCACGGGCGTCCAGCGTCTGGCGGGCCACGTCCAGTTGCGCATCCAGCCCACGCAAGTTGGCGTAGCCCTGCACCACCGATGCGGCCAGCGCCAGCACCACGCCGCGCCGCGCGTATTCCGCGTTCAGCAGGTCGGCCTGCGCGGCCTGCGCCTGGCGGCGGATGCGGCCCCAGAGGTCGATCTCCCAGCTGGCGTTGGCAAGCAGCTGGTAGCTGTTGCGCGGGCCATCGAGCGACGCGAACGGCGTGCCGTTGAACGTGCCCGCGCGCTGGCGCGTGGCCGACGCGGAGAGCCCGACCTGCGGGAACAAGCCAGAGCGCGCCACCAGCAACTGCCCGCGAAACGCATCGATGCGCGCAGCCGCGATGCGCACGTCGTAGTTGCTGCGCAGCGCGGCATCCACCAGCGCGTTGAGCACCGGATCGCCGAAGCTGTCCCACCACGCGCTATCCGCGGCCACGGTCAGCGCGCCGGTATCAAGGCGGTACTGCGGCGGCTGCGCCACGTCCGGGCGCCGGTAGTCCGGTCCGAGCGCGCAAGCGCCAAGCACCATCGCGCCGGCAGCCACCAGCAGGCGGCGCGCGCTCATGACGTTCTCCCGCTGCCGGCTCGGGCTGCGTTGCCGCTGCCGGTTCGCCCTTGCGCCTGGCCCATTTGTCGACGCCCGTGCCGATCAGGTACGAGAACAGCGGCACGAACAGCAGCGCCAGCGTGGTCGCGGCAATCATGCCGCCGATGATGCCGGTGCCGATCGAATGCCGCGCGTTGGAGCCCGCGCCGCTGGCAATGAACAGCGGCACCGCGCCCAGGATGAACGCCAGCGAGGTCATGACGATCGGGCGCAGCCGCAGCTTGGCCGCCTCCACCGCGGCGTCCGCGTGCGACAGGCCTTCCTTCTGCTTGAGCACCGCGAACTCCACGATCAGGATGGCGTTCTTCGCCGCCAGCCCGATCAGCGTGACCATGCCGATCTGGAAGTACACGTCATTGGAAAGCCCGCGCAGCAAGATCGCGACCAGCGCGCCAAACAGGCCAAACGGCACCGCGCTCAGGATCGACAGCGGCAGCGACCACGACTCGTACTGCGCGGCCAGGATCAGGAACACCATCACGATGCCGAACACGAACACGATGGCCGTGGTGTTGCCCGACTTCTTCGCCTCGAACGCCTCGCCGCTCCAGCCGTAGGCGTAACCGGGCGGCAACGCTTCCTTGGCCACCGCCTCCATCGCCGCCAGCGCCTGGCCCGAGCTGTAGCCGGGCGCGGCGTCGCCGGTGATCTTGGCCGCCGGGAAGTTGTTGAAACGCGAGAGCAGATCCGGGCCGCTGCTGTAGTAGGTCTTGAGCAGGCCGGACACCGGCGCCATCGCGCCGCTTTGCTGGCGCACGTAGAGGAACTGCAGGTCGTTCGGATTGGCGCGGTACTGGGGCTCGGCTTGCAGGATCACCTGCCAGACCCGGCTGTACTGCGAGAACTGGCTGACGTAGAGCGAGCCGAACTGCGTCTGCAGCGTGCCGTACACGTCTGCAATGGGCACGCCCATGGTCTCGGCCTTCTCCTTGTCCACCTCCACCCGCATCTGGCGCGAGGCCGCCTGGATGGTGCTGTTGAGCCGCCCTAGTTCCGGATGGTTGGCCGCGGCCTTGATGAACGCGCGCGTGGTCGCCTCCAGCTCCGCCGTGCTGCCGGTGCCGCGGCTTTGCAGCCAGAACTCGAAGCCGCCCTGCGAGCCCAGCCCCGGAATCGACGGGGGATTGACCGGGATGATGATGGCTTCCGGAATCGCCCGCAGCTTTGGCGTGATCGACTGCAGCAAACCCGGCACGAGCAGGTCCGGCTTGTTGCGCTCCTTGAACGGCTTCATCGCCACGAAGACGGTGCCGGCATTGGTCTTGTACTGGCTGTCGATAAAGCTGTAGCCGGACAGCGCCGATGCATCGTGGATTCAACGGGTCGATGCAACACTAGACGCTGCGTGAGCAGTGGAGGTGTTGCAAATGAAACAGAGGCGCAGGATCTACTACACCGAGACTCAAAAGGCACTAATGTGGGAGCGGTGGCGCAAAGGTGACACGCTTGCGC
>NZ_JBFTOQ010000061.1:0-40786 GCF_056398045.1 Cupriavidus sp. 05L411
GGTTTGGGTTTGACAATGCTGGTCGTCCCGAAGGATCACTCCCGAAGGATCACGTGCCTCTTCTTGAGCAAGCCGCATCTCATGCAGCGCGCGAGTCTAAGGCGTACGAAGTAGGGGGAGCGAGGGATTTGGAATGGGACTAATTGCCGTCCCGGCACGGCAATTAGCAAGCGGCAGTCGCGAAATGCCACGGCCGGCGAAACCCGCACGACCCACACCGCAACGCTGAAGGGCAGAAATGGGATGGGAAGGGTGAGATGCCGGGCTCGTTGCGGCGGGCGGTCGCATTTGCGAATGGGATGACGTTCCGCGTCTGACCGGGCCGAGTGGGAAGACGGATTGGAAAGGTTGCCACCACGCTTACAGCCAGCTCAAGCGTTATTTACGGGACCAGGTTTGACCGCATCAGAGGTCAATCAAGGAGGTCCGATCCCGATCAGGGACCGAGCATCCTGGTGTTAGATCATCCAAGCTGCCGTGACAGGACATCGCAGCCGAACTAGCGCCTCGATTATCGTAAGATCGGAGGCGAGCGCTTGAGCGAGGATGGGTTGGGATGTGCGATCCGGTTCCGAAGCTCTCGGCGCGGCTTGCACGGTCTTCCCTGGCCGACGTAGGGAAGAACAGTTTTGAGCCATGGGTTCCACGTCTGGACATCAAATCGCCCGGTGAACATCTTCTGCCAGAACGCAGACTTGAGTTCCGTAATGCCCTTGCTCGCGGTGGTTTGTCCTTTCACGACCTGGCGCGCGCATGTCTCGCTCCAAGCTGGACCGCGAATAACGATGGTCCGAACTCCGCTTTAAGTAAATTGCCGACCTAAACGAAACGGCAAGCCGAGAGGGAGGGGGAGCGGAGATGCTCGCGGCGATTGCTTAGCCAGTGAGAAGGCCCGTTAGACGTTCCATTCTGGCTTCTGCTTGCGCAAACGCCTCAGCCTCGTCCAGAGTCGATCTTCCTGCGTGAAAGACCGTTTGAACAATGCCGGCGAGGGTGTGGTGTTTCACCAGCACGAACCCCTGATACTTCCCTGTGGAAAGAAGCTGCGTATAGGCCTTCAGATCGTGATACCCCACGCGTTCCTGGCGCTCCATCGTCCCCCCGTTTCGGCGAGGAGAGATCGTAACATGTGGGGCTTAGTGTTCAATGTTGCCTTCATCGGACCGCCAATCAATATTGTCGGACAGATAGTGCCTGTAGGCGTATTCAACGTCGGCATCTGCATCGGTGTGTGCATCAAGTGGATTGTCTCGGCACTTTGCGCAGGTATGCCGCTTGTCTGTGTTGGCACCTCCGGTCAAGGTCAAAAATCCCCGGTATCGCCCCGACGGCAACTCCTCCACGGAAGTGACGATAAATAGATTGTCGCGCTGGACCGTTGCCATGACTTGCTTCCTAAAACCGGGGAACGTTAAGTCTAGCATTGGCGTGCTGAATCACAAGTGAAGGTCGCTGCCTCAATGCCGGGCGCCAGGGGAGTGCGCGGCACCGCGCGAGGGTGGCGTTGCCGTGCGAGGTGCCGGACACTGAGCGACTGGTCTGGGTGCTTGACCAGGTGGTTCTGGGGACTATGCCTTCATGAAGGGCAGGGCAGCGCTTGTGGAGGTCACCGATGAGCAATACCGCACATTCCGCTGCAGCGCGAGACTAGCGCCGCTCGTCCAATCATTGACCACGGCATGGGGGCTTCTCCATTAACCAGATGAAAAAGACACGGGTTGCTCGTGCCTGAGCTGGCCCTACGCTTCGGCGAATGTGGCCGGTGCGAGGTGCGGGCTCGGATCCAGGCCGAGAGGGCTGATGCGGAAGCCACCGCGACGCGCCGCCTGGTAGGCAGCAAGCGCTGGGCGCCGGCGACGAAAATCGAGTTCAAGCCGGGGTCGGGCTGAGGGGGGAGGCCGGAGGTGTCGGATGGCTTTTATCCACAGCGCGAGGGGACAAGCCTGTGGACAAGCCGCGCGGGGGTCGAGTGCCAGCGGCGTCAGCAGATTTGATTAAAATTTAAGCAGCGAGGGTGGCCACGTCTTCCCGCCGGCACTGATTCCCACAACAGCCATCACCTAGAACAACCCTGAAGTCCAGCGCTCCCGCAAGACGGCACAACGCGGAATCCGGCGCGGCCCCAAATCTGTTCACCCACACCATGTCGATTGAAATCGAGCGCGCCCAAGCAACTATCTGGATCCATCATCCTGATGGCCCAGCACGGCCCGACCCTGGCCAACCTGCAGGCGGCAGGCTGTTTTGTCGAGATACCGCCGACCCCATCGTCTGGGCCAGTGCGCTACCGCAACGCACAGGGGCAGAGCTGGGACGGCCGCGGCGCCATGCCGGAGTGGCTGCAGCGTGCGATCCCACACGGGGCAGATGGAGGAGCATTTCCGGGTGGGGTATGTTACGCGATCAATCGGCCAAGAGGGCGCCGTGAGCCAAGGCAGACCGCAGGGCACTCGCTAGTTGCCACCTTGCCGTGCCGTCGGACCAAACGCTCCTTGCGAGGCCGTGCCACCCATAGGCCGTTTCGTCGAAGCCGTTAATGCAGACGGCAACATTGGGCCATCCGCTCGGGCCCCTCCTCGGTGGGGACACAACAAATACAATGTGACACAAGAACGTCATGAATGGCTGTGTACTATTAGGCACACAGAGAGCACTTGCTTTGCACTCGATATTCTCGTGCGCTGCGGCACTTCAGTCGAAAGTTTGATTTTTTGTTCCAAAGGGTCCCCATGAAAATCGACGTCAAAGACGACCGCGATCGGGTCATTTTCTCCCATGAAGCAGAAAACAACAGTATCCGACTGACGCTGCAGGCGGCGGCTGGCGCCTTCACCCGCTCTGAACGGATCGCCGCTGGGATCATGGATCTTCATAATGCGAACTTGGCTGATGCGGATCTTGCAGGCATAGTTCTCCGTTCCGCTGAACTGCGTTTCGCCAACATGAGCGGGGCGAAACTGAGCAGCGCATCCCTGAGCGGTGCGGATTTGTACGGCGTGAATCTCGACGGTGCGGATCTCACTGGCAGCGAATTCATCAATGCCGATCTGACCTATGCGCAACTCCGTGCGGCCAACTTCACCAACGCGAATCTCAGTGGTGCGGACTTAGAGCAGGCCGACTTTCTCTATGCCGATTTTACCGGTGCTAATCTCACGGGGGCCCATCTCGCCAACGTAGAAGAGGCCTGCGGCGCCTACTTTTCCGGTGCGACGTTGATCTGGGCAAATTTTTCGCGAACGGACATGCCCGGTGTCACGCTGAGCGGTGCGGATTGCAGGGCTGCCATTTTTACTGAGGCCAATCTGTTCGATGCGGACCTGAGCGGAGCGAATCTGTCGAAGGCCACTTTTCTTTGTGCGCGGCTGGGTGAAGCCGACATGAGCAATGCGAACCTCACGGGCGCAAACTTGCTCGAGGCCGATCTCACCCGCGCGAACTTAACGGGTGCAAATCTCACGTACGCGAATCTAGCGCGCGCGAACCTCACGGGTGCAAATCTCAAGGAGGCGAACCTTACCGGGGCAAATTTGGCCGGAGCAAACCTTGACGGTGCGACGCTTCCAGATGCTTACAGTGGGTCGCCTGCGCAAGAGGACTCGGAATGACCACCGAGCGATACAAGAAGGCTCAACGGGTAGATCATTTGAGCCGCATAGGCTACTCCATTGAGACTGGGAAGCCTCGAAAATACCTTACTTAATCACCGTCAACGTTAACGACGGCAGTGCGGTCACCAAGCAATTTGATCCAGAGATCGATGGCCGTCTGCACGCCGGACTTGCTATCGATACGTCGATTACGCCAGAAGAACGAGCCGCGATCCCCCGCATCCTGAGGGTGAGGGAGCGGCGGCGTGGTGGGGTGCCAGCGATCCTGGGCTGGAGCGTCGGACCTTTCATCATCTGCGAGCGCTTGCGCGAAATTCTGGAAGAGTTGGAACCTGGACGGCATGACTTCGTGCCGATCGAGATTCGCAGCCTGGACGCGGGACCCAATGAAAAGGTGTTCGGCACCTACTACCTGATCTTGTGCCCAGTGCGACTCAACGCTGTGATCATCGAGGAGACCACTTTTACCAAAGGATTTGGCCACGAAGGCTATGAACGCAGCGCAGATATAGATACGGACGACGATGCGCAGTGCGTGCTTGATCAGGACGTCATTGAGGGTCATCACTTCTGGCAACTGCCACGGGACTACGGCCAAACACAGAGCCACCCAGACAACTACATCACGGGTTACTTCTGCTCGGACGCGCTATGGAGGCACATCAGGGCAGAGAAGATGGACGGCTGGCCACCGAGAAGAAGTGCATTGCCAAACGCAGAGGAACATGACGGACGTACGTGTCCGAGGCCCAGCATGCCGTTTCAGCGATACTCCATCGAATCGAACTCGTCAGAAAGCGCCGTGGTTGACACTATCGGCTTTTCCGATATTACAGGACTTCTGATGTTCCGATGGTGGTAGATTCACGGTGACTTATTTTCGACACCATTTTCAATAGAAGTATGAACATGCCTTACCTGATCAACGACAACGTAAACGATGGCAGTGCGGTGACTAAAGAATTCGACCCCGAAATCGATGGTCGTCTTGAAGCGCGTCTATCTATCGGTACGTCGATCACGCCAGACGAGCGAGCCGCGATCCCCCGCGTGTTGAGGGTGAGGGAGCGGCGGCGTGGCGGGATTCCTGCGATCTTGGGCTGGAGTGGTGGCCCTTTCATCATTTGCGAGCGCTTGCGCGACATCCTGGAAGAACTGGAACCCGGACGGCATGACTTCGTGCCGATCGAGATTCGTAGCTTGGACTCGGGACCCAATGAAAAGGTGTTCGGCACCTACTACCTGATCCTGTGTCCGGTGCGACTCGACGCCGTGATCGTTGAGGAGACCACTTTCACCAAAGGATTTGGCCGAGAAGGCTATGAACGTGGCGCACAAATAGCTACGAAGGACGATGCGCAGTGCGTGCTTGATCAGAATGTCATCGAGGGTCATCACTTCTGGCAACTGCCACGGGATTACGGCCAAACACGGAGCCACCCAGACCGCTGTATCCCCAGCTACTTCTGCTCGGACGAGCTATGGAGGCACATCAGGGCAGAGAAGATGGACGGCTGGGCCACCGAGAAGAAGTGCATTGCCAAACGCAGAGGAGCATGATGGACGCACGTGTCCGAGGCCCAACGTGCCGTTTCAGCGATACTCCATCGAATCGAATTCGTCAGAACGCACTGCGGTGGGACTATCGGTTTTTCCGATCTTACAGGATTCCCGATGTTCCAATGGTGGTAGCCTTACGGTGATTAATTTCCGACACCATTTCCAATGGAAGAATGATCATGCCTTACCTAATCACCGTTAACGTTAACGACGGCAGTGCGGTCACCAAGCAATTTGATCCGGAGATCGATGGACGTCTGCAGGCGGGCCTTGCTATCGATACGTCGATCACGCCAGACGAACGGGCCGCGATCCCCCGCATCCTGAGAGTCGAGGAGTGGCGGCGTGGTGGGGTGCCAGCGATTATAGGTTGGGGAAGTGGCCCTTTTATCGTGTGCGAGCGCCTGCACGACATCCTGGAAGGACTGGAACCTGGACGGCATGACTTCGTGCCGATTGAGATTCGCAGCCTGGACGCGGGACCCAATGAAAAAGTGTTCGGCACCTACTACCTGATCCTGTGTCCGGTGCGACTCGACGCTGTGATCATCGAGGAGACGACTTTCACCAAAGGATTCGGCCGCGAAGGCTATGAACGTAGCGCACGGATTGATAGCGGCGACGATGCGCAGTGCATGCTTGATCAGGATGTCATTGAGGGTCATCACTTCTGGCAACTGCCACGGGAATACGGCCAAACACAAAGCCACCCAGACCGCTGTATCACGGGCTACTTCTGCTCGGACGAGCTATGGAGGCACATCAGGGCCGAGAAGATGGACGGATGGGCCGCCAAGAAGAAGTGCATTGCCAAATGCAGAAGAGCATGACGGACGTACGTGTCCGACGCCGGGCATGCCGTTTCAGCGATACTCCATCGAATCGAACTCGTCAGAAATCACCGTGGGGGACACCACCGGCCTTTCACGGTGACTTATTTTCGACACCATTTTCAATGGAAGTATGAACATGCCTTACCTAATCACCGTTAACGTTAACGATGGCAGTGCGGTCACCAAGCAATTTGATCCGGAGATCGATGGGCGTCTGGAGGCGCGCCTTTCGATCGGGACATTGATCACGCCAGAAGAGCGGGCCGCGATTCCCCGCGTGTTGAGGGTGAGGGAGCGGCGGCGTGGCGGGGTTCCTGCGATCTTGGGCTGGAGTGGTGGCTCTTTCATCATTTGCGAACGCTTGCGCGACATCCTGGAAGAACTGGAACCCGGACGGCATGACTTCGTGCCGATCGAGATTCGTAGCTTGGACTCGGGACCCAATGAAAAGGTGCTCGGCACCTACTACCTGATCCTGTGTCCGGTGCGACTCGACGCCGTGATTATCGAGGAGACGACTTTCACCAAAGGATTCGGCCACGAAGGCTATGAGCGTAGCGCACGGATTGATGGCGACGACGATGCGCAGTGCGTGCTTGATCAGGATGTCATTGAGGGTTATCACTTCTGGCAACTGCCACGGGAGTACGGCCAAACACAAAGCCACCCAAACCGCTGTATCCCCAGCTACTTCTGCTCGGACGCGCTATGGAGGCACATCAGGGCTGAGAAGATGGACGGCTGGGCCGCCAAGAAGAAGTGCATTGCCAAACGCAGATGAAGATGACGGACGTCTATGTTCCGGAAAGGCTCAGGCGTTCTGCTTCGGAACCAACCAATAGTGAAGTGAAGTGATCGGAAAGCATCATGGCTGACCCTATCGACTTTACGGATTTCAAAGAGTTGCCCCAGATTACTGTCAAGTCTCTCGACGGCTCGACGGCAGTAGCCATGCGGTGGACTAACCCTAGCCAGGCTCGGTGATCGAGATTATTTATTCCGTTGGCGGGTTGAGAGTATATTTATAATTCCACTTGTGTGATTTATTTGATTCAGTGGAATATAAATCACTGATTTGGTTTAGGATAAACAAAGATAAGTGGGGTAACTATGCCATATCTAGTTGGACTTAGTGTTTCAGATGGGAGCGCTGTTCGTAAGCAGTTTGATCCAGAGATTGCCCGTGAGTTGCACGCGAAGATAACTCTCCTGACGTCAATATCGACAGAAGATCGGGCGGCTATTCCTCGAGTATTGAGAGTTTCGGAACGTAGACGCGGCGGAATACCCGACGTTATTGGGTGGAATATCGGACCGTTTATTATTTGCGAGCGTTTGCGCGATATTCTTGAAGAGTTGGAGCCGGGTCGACATGACTTTCTGCCTATCGAAATTCGCAGCGAAGATCGTGGGGTCGATGAAAAAATATTTGGTACGTACTACCTGATTTTGTGTCCTATTCGGCTCGATGCGGTGATTATCGATGAGACTTCATTTGATAAGGGGGTTGGGCGGGAGGGTTATGTGCTGAGCGGAGGTGGAATTTCAACACTAAAGGAAGGCGTCTGTGCATTGAATAAAATGGTTATAGAGGGTCACCATTTTTGGCAATTGCCATCTGATTTCGGGAGTACGTCGAATTATCCGAATCACTCAGAAACAGGTTACTTTTGTTCAGATGAACTATGGTCTAGGTTCAAATCCGAGAAGATGGATGGGTGGACGATAGAGAAAAAGTGTGTCGTAAGAAATATATAAGATATTAAGACAATCTTACCCCGTCGTCCTGGATGGTAGCGGCGACGATGTGCGGTGCCTGCTTGATCAGGATGTCATTGAGGGTTATCACTTCTGGCAACTGTCACGGGAATACGGCCAAACACTGAGCCACCCAGACCGCTGTATCCCCACTTACTTCTGCTCTGACGAGTTATGGCGACGCGTCAGGGCCGAGAAGATGGACGGATGGGCCGGCGACAAGAAGTGCATTGCCAAACGCAGAGGAACATGGCGGACGTACGTGTCCGAGGCCCAGCATGCCGTTTCAGCGATACTCCATCGAATCGAACTCGTCAGGAAGCGCCGTGGTTGACACTATCGGCCTTTCCGATCTTACGGGATTCCCGATGTTCCAATGGTGCCAGCCTCACGGGAACTAATTTCTGACACCATCTCCAATGGAAGAATGAACATGCCTTACCTGATCACCGTTAACGTTAACGACGGCAGTGCGGTCACCAAGCAATTTGATCCGGAGATCGATGGGCGTCTGGAGGCACGCCTTTCGATCGGGACATTGATCACGCCAGAAGAGCGGGCCGTGATTCCCCGCATCCTGAGGGTCGAGGAGCGGCGCCGTGGCGGGGTGCCGGCGATTATTGGTTGGGGAAATGGCCCTTTTATCGTGTGCGAGCGCCTGCGCGGCATTCTGGAAGGACTGGAACCCGGACGGCATGACTTCGTGCCGATCGAGATTCGCAGCCTGGACGCGGGACCCAATGAAAAGGTGTTCGGCACCTACTACCTGATCTTGTGCCCAGTACGACTCGACGCTGTGATCATCGAGGAGACCACTTTTACCAAAGGATTTGGCCGCGAAGGCTATGAACGCAGCGCAGATATAGATACGGACGACGATGCGCAGTGCGTGCTTGATCAGGATGTCATTGAGGGTCATCACTTCTGGCAACTGCCACGGGACTACGGCCAAACACAAAGCCACCCAGACCGCTGTATCCCCAGCTACTTCTGCTCGGACGAGCTATGGAGGCACATCAGGGCTGAGAAGATGGACGGATGGGCCGGCGACAAGAAGTGCATTTCCAAGCATCGATGAACGTACGTACCGGACGTACGTGTCTACGGGCTGGCGTGCCATAGCGTATCGAATCGCATAGTTCTGGGTGGCGTGGGGAACTGGATACGGTCGCCATTTTTTCGCGATCTGAGATGAATTTTCTGTGACTTTCTGCTCGATGAATGGCGCGAATCCGTCTAGCCGGATGGGGGATCCAACCTTCGGATCGGGATCCGATCGCAAGACCCGCTTAAGGAAAGAGTCACAGATTCTCGAAGTACAGCTGACACAAGCTGGCTATTTGATCGTCTGAATGAACTGGTCTTCATACACGAAGGGAGATTGCGGTCATCCAGCGTGAGGGGCGTTGTTGCATAAATCCGGCTGTGCTAATCGCCTCTGGGCGCGTGGCATCGGCTCGCAAGCAACAGAAGTGGCGATCCGCGTAGGCGTGCTTAACCGCATGGCGGCTCTTGCACGCCCGAAGTCCGTCCGCATCGTCTGAATTTCGGATCACAGGAGCCTCTGTGTTTTTAAGTCCGATTTATGCAACAACGCTGTCAACGCAAGGATGAGGAAAAGGAGACGGTATGTCATACCTAGTAATGGTCAGCAGCGGAGCAAGCGCTGTGGGGAGGGAATTCGATCCGCCAATTTCTATCCGGTTAAAGACCAAAATCGACCGCGGACTGGAGCTAACAGACGAAGAGCAAGCGGGCGTTCCCCGAGTGCTGAGAGTGGCGCAACGCAAGGGTGGTGGGATACCCGCGATTCTCGGTTGGCTTGCCGGCCCTTTCATTGTTTGTGAGTCTCTCAAAGACAAACTGGAATCGCTCGAGCCGGGTAGGCACCGCTTTTTGCCGCTCGAGATATGGGGGCTGGAGAACTCGCACCGGGACCAATGCTATGGGATTTATTACTGGATTGTGTCGCCTCCGCGGCTTGATGCGGTGATTGTCGAGGAGACGACATTTGCCAAGGGATATGGCCGCACTGGCTACGAACTAAGCGGCGGTCAAATCTCTAGCGCTGCTGATGGTGTCTGCGTGTTAGACGGAAATATAGTGGCCGGTCACCATTTTTGGCAATTGCCTAGCGATTTTGGGGCAACGAAACAGTATCCGGAGCACTCTAGCAATGAGTTCTTCTGTTCTGACGCGTTACGGGACTTTGTCGCGTCAGAGCGCATGGGCGGCTGGAATTTCGCGAAGAAATGCATCAAAAAGAAAGAGTAATCGGTTTGATCGACTGACTTCCTTGTTGACCTAATGTGTCGACCTAAGAATTGTGAATATAATTAACAGAAGTATAGAGCATTTTGAAAATGTGACAATCGGGGTCAGTGGGTATGTATACTCGTTGTGTGATAAATTGCAGGGTGAGACGGTAAAAATAAAATGCCGGGCGGGAAACTGAACATTTCTGGAGGCGACGGCAAGTAGGAGAAGGAGAGGAAATACTAAAGGCTAGACACTGATCTCAACCTTGAAATAAAACATTGGCGTGTTTGGGTAAATGAAGAGACGCTGAAATAGAGGTTTTCGGCCGATGAGGCATCGCCTTTCTTTGGCCCTTTATTCTACGAATCACCCAGGATCGAGTTTGACAAGAAAGCACGACCCAGCGCCCTCCGCGACGCCTATACCATCACTTTTGGTATCTGGTTGGTTTCAGACAGGCCGAGAGATTTGCTCATTCAATTGGATCCGACTGCGTTCGCATTTGCGCGGGCGGAGGTGGACAACAGCAACTTCGATGGGGCTGGGCCCGGATTCTGGTTTTGCGGCGCTGTGCGCAGGCTTGATTGCATTGACGAAGAACGGTCGCAAGTTACCCACTACGAAGACGTTTCATTCAAGGTATACAAGATTCTTATTGATGTGAAAGTGAGGCGCGACACAGTTGGGGAAGCGCGTGTATTCAGACTCACACACGCTTCATTGATACAGATTGCCGATGACGTGGTGGTAGACGCACTCCGGAGCGAAAAATCGAAGGATTTTCGTTCCAGAGCTTGCAACCGTAGCAATTTCCGATCGAACGTTGGGGGATGCAATAATGGCGAATGCCGTAATGGAACGGCACATGCACTGCAGCAGAATGTCGGACAAGAAAGTTCCGTGCTCAGACTGCTGCTCAATGCGAAACGGTTTGATATCGACGCTCCGGAGAACTCGCTGTTTCTTCCAAGTGACGAGTCCATCGCCAAGGCTATGGGTTCCGTTCGCCACGCGGGGAACCATGCGCCAGTCGATACAGCGCAGCCAGCAGTCCTGGATGACGTGTCCTGTGATCATTGTCAATCTATTGTTCTGTGGGATCGCGCTCAAACTCTAGCCGGCGCCTCGGCCCATAGGCGCAGACTGGTCCCACCAGACACAATCCATGAAGTTTGCGGCGCTCGAATGGCCATTATCGCTGAAGGCAGGCGTTCGCAATGCGTTGCCAGATGGCACCTATTGGCCACCGACGGGCGTCTGAGTGAAACTGCGACCGTCTCAGGCCGGCCGACAGCGGTCGTGCCCTGTCCTGGCGCCGAACCCGGACCCTGGAGCAGCCGCGCCCCCATCGGGCCGCACGGCAATCCAGCTAATTCCGGGTTTCTAGTCCAGCAAAAGCGCACGTAGTCCAGCTAGTCCCGGTGTCCCACGAAACCATCTACAACGCCATCTACGCCTATCCGCGCGGCGAGCTGCGTCGGCAGCTCATCGTCTGTCTGCACCAGAGCCACGCCAAGCGCCTGCCGCGCCCACTTGGCACCGACCGACGCGGCCAGATTCCCGATATGGTCAACATCCATGTGCCCCCGCTCGAGGTCAACGACCGCCTCATGCCCGGAAGGGTGAGGCATTTTTTTCGCGCGAGCTATTGTCAAGAGGGCGGTGCGACACGTGTCGCCGGCAGCCGCACGTGATGCGGCATGCAGTAGGCCGTAAAGCTCTTCGTTGTCCTGTCACGCTCCGCATTTGCTGGCCGGCTTAATCGCTGCATTGCCGCCCTCTAATGGTCCAGCCGGCCCGCGAGGCTGGCCTTGCTGTGCGCCAGCTCGAAACCATCCCACAGCTGATGGGCATCGCACACCAAGCGGTAGTCTGCATCAAGGGCCCGAGGCAAATAGCAGCGCGCGAAGGTCCAATCGCTGCCATCCGGGTAGGCCGTTTCATCGAAGACGTTCAGGCAGACGGCAACATCCGGCCATTCCGTCGGCCCCCTCCTCGGTGGGGACATACCAAATACAATATGACACAAGAATGTCATGAATTGGTGTGTACTATTCGGCACGCGGAGAGCGTTCGCTTTGCACTCGATATCTTCACGCGCGTCAGCACCCTCGCCCCAATTGTCGCAACGAAAATGGAAACTGGTCTGCGAAGGAACGCCAACTGATGAAACGTATTGAGGGAATATTCCGGGCGACAGCTGGTGTCTACTCATCGCAGTTGTCTGGAGAGAGCATCATTGGCCTACCTACAGTTCTAACCAGATTCTTGGGATGGCCATCCGGACGGCCTCCTCCTCGGTGGGGACTTACCAAACACAATGTGACACAAGAATACCATGACTTAATGTGCTGTATTAGGCACAATAAAGCCGTTCGATTTGACGATATCTGCCCTGCGGATGGGACTCAAGCATGGCTCGTCTTATAGGCAAGGTCCTATCTAGTAACGGTCAACAGCGGGGCAAGCTCTGTTGACACGAAACTCGTTCCTCTTATGCCTAAACGCGGATCAATCGGGGTCGGAATTTGAAAGATGGCGAACAAACTTGCGGGTGTCACAACGTAAGCGCGGTGGGATTCCCCCCATTCTGGGCGGGATTCATCGTCTACTAGGAACTCAAGAAAAGACCGGAGGCACTCAAACCCAGTAGACACGGTTTTCCGCAGTTCGAAATTTTGGCTTAGAGCAAGCTCGACTGGACAACTGCGATGGAACTTGCTAATGAAGTCGTCTGCCTTCATCACCTATATGTGGTGATTATCGAAGACGCGAC
This sequence comes from Cupriavidus sp. 05L411, assembly GCF_056398045.1. Lineage (NCBI taxonomy): Bacteria > Pseudomonadati > Pseudomonadota > Betaproteobacteria > Burkholderiales > Burkholderiaceae > Cupriavidus > Cupriavidus sp. 05L411. The sequence goes on from NZ_JBFTOQ010000061.1 coordinate 12,798, forward strand.
TTTCTCCAAGGAGGCAGGGGATTTTATCACGCAGGCTATGAACTGAGTATCGGGCGAATCGCGAGTGCCACGGATGACGCGTGCATTCGCTGTGGCTGGCGGCTGGCTAGCGAGCTTGGGGCTGTGGAATAACACCATGGACACGGCCAGATCGAAATATGACGATTTTATCAAGTCAGGCAAGATGAGGTATAGATAATGTATCTGCAAAAAATTACATTATATTATTTAATTGACTTATATTAATGACGCGCAATAATAAAGACTGCATTAACGATTTATGCAGCGAAAGATTGTTATGATTTAGAAAGCACTCAAAAAATCATGTGGTGGTGGATTTTATTAATGGCTGAATGTTTTTGTCAATGATGAAGGCAACAAAAGGAAATGACCATGGCATATATATTAGCAGTCGATAGTGGGGAAAGCGCTGTAAGTCAGGACTTCGATCCGCCCGTCGGTATCAGGCTAAAGGCCAAGATTACCTTGGGGCTTCCACTGACTGAGGAAGAGCAGGCGGCTGTTCCCAAAGTGCTTAGGGTGTCACAACGCAGGCGTGGCGGGATTCCAGCGATTCTCGGCTGGATTACCGGTCCATTTATCGTCTGCGAGCTACTCAAGGAGAAACTGGAGTCACTCGAGCCGGGCATCCATAGTTTCATGCCAATAGAGATTTTTTCCGCAGGGCAGCATGAGCAGGAAAAGAGCTATGGAATTTACTACTGGATTCTCTCTCCGCCCAGGCTTAATGCGGTAATCATTGAAGAGACGACCTTTACAAAAGGAGTTGGTCGTGCGGGGTATGAACTGAGCGGGGGGAGGATTTCGAGCTCCGCCGCTGACATCTGCGTTGTGGATGGCGATGTCATTGCGGGCCATCATCTTTGGCAATTACCTAGCGACTTTGGTGCAACGAAAGCACATCCTGATAATGCCTGGGTGGCGTACTTCTGCTCTGACGAATTGCGTGATTTCATCAAGTCAAATCATCTGGATGGCTGGGATTTTATAAAGAAATGCGTGGAAAAGAAAGACTGATCCGCTCGGTAGAATGTTCTTGAAATCAACCTTGGCACCAATCTTGGATTAGGGATTCACATGATCGACGAAAATTGGGAATTCAAGAATCTTGACCTGCCAAAAATCTTGATACCAAATGGCGATGGTGGATCCGGTAATTTGGTTGGCTACGCAGGTCATCACGTTATATCTATCCAAGCGTTTGAAAGGTCAGATTTTCTGAAAGCTTTGCAGGAAAATGGGCTATGGGATCAGCGAGATTTCAAGACTAACGGCGTCGCTTTGGTCCAGAAAATCGACGGAGTAACAGCAACCAAAACAACAAGCCGTGAAATAGTCGGGGCGGCCGCCCACACAGGGTCTCACACGGCATATAATGCCGCGCAAATTAGAATTTTTGGCGATTTCGATATTGCGTACAAGACGGCAGCCCTGAGTGCTGATTGGAACGGATTTGGGTCTGAGCGTGCTTGGCTTTCGGTGCAAGCCAAAAAGGTGCATGGCTTCGCCGCTTTCTTAAAGGCGGAGTTAACTAATCCCAATTCTGCTCTGAAGCTGCACACCTCGGACAAGGTACGGGTGGAAATGGAATCCACCGAATTGTGGCAAAAATTTACCAATAAGCTTTTTGACTCAAATACCCTGACCTGGGATCCGGCTGTGTCTAGTCACCCTGCCTTTATGGTGGGCAGCCAGTATGTGCCGGGAGTTCATCCAGGCGCTGGCGTACTCGATGCCACTCCCGGCTCCGGCAGCGCGCTGGATATCTCCACGTATGCGAAACCTGCCGATGTCGCTACAGCTTTGAACAGCCAATACGGTATTCATAGCACCCCAATCTCCGTATTCGACAAACTTCATATTCACCAGTCGCTTGATATCGTGAAGAAAGGGCACAGCACGGCAATTGTCGCGCTTACCGCCGGTGGGTTGGTCGCAATGGTATTCCAGCATAAGGACGCCATGGCGGCGGAGCTCGGGCGTCCCGTATCTTTCGACGAGGCGCGGCTATCGCTCGGGATTGACCTGAATGAATCGACGTTGAGGCAGATCGCCGGCGACGCCGCATTCGATATCGGTGTAAGTCTTGCCCTGCCCGCAGGTTGGGCCAAGCATGCTTGGGAACTGCTGCTCTCGGGAGAGGACATCATTGGTGCGATCCGGCTGTATGGGCAACTGTATCCCGGAAATAGCACGATTTCGCAGTTGAACACGATCGCGGACAGCATCGAAAAGGCGCCGGCGTACGCGGCCTATAAGGAAAACAAGGAACAGCTGAAGGCTTGGATCGCCAGCCAGTTCAACGGGTCTACCAATCGCAATGGAAGCATCCTCGATGTAGCCACCGATCCCACTCGTATGAATCCGTCGAACCTGAACCTGGGCAGCTCGGGTGGCGGGCACGGCTTGCTGCAATCCGGTTCTGGCTATGCGGCAACCATGCTCGAGCGCTACGTCAATCGCGGCGGCATCGAGTTCGTTTCCCCAAGCAACGTCGTCACGGGCGGAACCCGCCCCGGCAACGGCAGCCTTAACGATCTGGCGGCCCAGATGGCAGCCTTGCGGGCGCAGATTTATGGTAGCAGCGGCCTTGCGGGCGAAGAGGGGCCGGGCTGGGCGATGCCGATTCCGGCCAGCGGCAACCATGGCGTGGTGACCTACCAAGGTAAGAGCTACAACGCCACCCTGTACTTCGACGCACAAGGCAACTGGATCGGTTTTACCCCCGATGCGGGCCAGATCGGCACTGTCAAGTTGGCCAATGGGCACGAAGTGCAGTTGAACAACGCAACAACCATTCTTGTGGGCGAAAACGCGGCCACCGCCAGTGGCGGTGTAAACGCCAGCGGTTGGTGGGTAGAAGACAGCGCTTACTACGCGGCGTTACTGAACGCGAACGCGAATGCTGCAGAAGACAAGTTGCCCAACACCGATCCCGTCGTCCTGGATGGTAGCGGCGATGGCGTGCGTGTGGGCGTGGGTCAGGTGGACTTCGATCTGGATGCTGACGGTGTCGCGGAGCGGTTGCCGTGGGTGTCTCCCACGGACCCGTTACTGGTCATGGACCGGAATGGTGATGGACGCATCTCGAATGGCGCGGAGTTGTTCACCCTGACGGCAGGCAGTGGTGGAGTCCGGCCAGCTCTGGCGACGCTGGATTCCAATGGTGACGGCAAGTTGGACGCTGCGGATGAGCACTGGTCCGAGTTGCGTTTGTGGGCCGATCGCAACCAGGACGCCTACGCAAGCACGGGGGAACTCTCCAGTCTGGCAGATTTGGGCGTTCGATCGATCGCGCTTGCACCGGTCTCTGGAACGGTGGCAGGGCAGAGCAATGTCAAAGGCGTCATTGCCACGTATACGAATGGGTCGACGCGCACGTTGTGGGATATCGATATTAAGCCTCAGGCTCCCACGGGCGCGCCAACCACCACTGCCTATGCGCCGGGTATTGCCAAGGCTGTGCTGAGTGAGCAGGTGGCGCTGGTCGCTAAAAGCGCGCTGGGCGTGCGCTTGGACCTGAACGGAAGCGGAGCAACGCAGGCTTTTGGCCACGCAGGTAACGATACGCTCGTCGGAACGGGGGGTAACGACTGGCTCATCGGCGGGGAAGGGGCAGACAAGTTTCTGGGCGGCGCTGGTAGCGACCTGCTTGTCATCGACGCTGCCGATATGCAGGCCGACATCGATGGTGGCGCCGGCATCGACACCGTACTGATTGCAGACGACAAGGGTGTTGCCCTTAACCTTGCGCAGGCCAACGTTGAAGTTGTCTATGGCGGCTATGGTGCGGATGTGCTAGTCGGCGGCGGAGCGGACAACTACTTTATTGAGGGCGCTGCGGGCGATGACTATATTCTGGGYGGCAGCGCTGATGACGCGTTGTCGGGACAGGATGGCGATGACATCGTGGACGGCGGAGCCGGCGACGACCTGATCCGTGGTGGGCGGGGCAATGACCACCTGTATGGGGGAGCGGGCGGTGATGTTCTCGATGGCGGTGGAGGCGACGACATCATCGATGCCGGCGCAGGCAACGACGTGATCTCGGCCTCGGCCGGACGGGACACCATTGACGGCGGGGCTGGCATCGACCTGATTGAACTCTCGGGCGCCTTGTCCGACTATCGCTTCATACGCACGGCGAGCGGCGGATATCAGATCACGGATACCGTGGCTGATCGCGACGGCACAGTGGTGCTGACCAACATCGAGAAGTTCTCTTTCAAAACCGGCACGGCTTCCACCACCCTTGATTTAGGGCTGGACGAGCCATTGCCCGTGGATGATCGCATTGCGGTGGCCGCCGCCGGCCCCGTGACGATTTCCGTGAGTAGCCTGCTGGCCAACGACTTGGACTTCCAGCACCTTGGCGCCGCACAGATTGCCATCCACTGGGTCGGTGATGCAGTCGGCGGCTTTGTCTCCTTAAGTCAAGACGGTCAAACCGTCACATTTACGCGAAAGACCGGCTACGCAGGTCCGATCGAGTTCAGCTATCGTGTCAAGGATGCCCAGGGCAACGCGGCACCGATCATCGCCAACGCCGCTGACCCGACCGTCACTGCCGAGATGAAGGCACGCGTCCTGCTGGTACCCAGCAACACCCCAGCCGATCCTGACTACGTCAAGCAGTGGTACCTGGGTGCCGTGGGCGCACCCGTGGCGTGGGATCGTGGCTATAGCGGCAAAGGCGTGAAGGTCCTGGTGCTCGAAGCCAGCGGCGATTTCGCGGTGGATCGCCAGGCGGCAGATCTCAATCATGCCGACTTGGTATCCAACAAAAGCGCGTACTTCAAGGACACGAATCAGCACTCCGCTCACGGCACACAAGTGGCTGGTGTCATCGGTGCGGCGCGTAATGGCATCGGCGGCGTCGGCGTGGCGTATGGCGTGACGCTGGACTCCAGGGCCTTTATCCCGTCTTCCAACCCCGCATCGACGGTCGCCCGCTTCCGCGAAGACTTGATGACGATGCGCGACTACGACGTTGTCAACAACAGTTGGGGACACGGTACCCCCGACCAGTTTGGCTGGTTAGCCAGTCTGACCGCCGGCGATCCGGCGATCATGTTGCAGACACAAGCCGAGTTTGTCGCGCAGAAATCCGCAGCGAATCACGGACGCAATGGCCTGGGAACGGTCATGGTCTACGGTGCAGGAAATCAGCGCGCCAAAGGCTTTGATGCGGGGCTGAACACGCTGACCTCGAACGAATATACGATCAACGTCGGGGGTGTGAATCAGATCGGTAATGTGGGCGGCAGCAACCAGCCTGCCAAGGCGTTCAGTGAGCGCGGCGCCAATATTCTGGTGGCCGCGCCGGCGTCCAATATCCTGACGGCCAGCGTGTCGGTAGAAACGCCCGATGGCGAGAAGGTGGGTGGCGAGAGCGCTGAGACCCAGGGCACGTCCTTTGCCRCACCGATCGTCTCGGGTGTGGCCGCGCTGATGCTGGAAGCCAATGCCAAGCTGACGTACCGCGACGTCCAGAGCATTCTCGCGCTGACAGCGCGCAAGGATATGGGCGCCGGCGCGGCGTCCAGTACCACGTGGTCGAACAACCAGGACAAGGCCTGGAACGGCGTGGGCATGCATTTCAGTCACGACTTCGGCTTTGGCATGGTGGATGCCGCTGCGGCCGTGCGCATGGCGGAGACCTGGGTTTCGAATGACCAGGCCCCCGTCTATACTGATTCGGTGGCCGCACAAGCCAATGCGCTGCCTGATGGCGGGCAGCGCATACTGGCATTCCATGTCGACCAGCATGTCAGCGCCGAGCAGGTGTTGCTGCACCTGAGCCTAGGACACGCACGCTGGAGCGACCTGGTGGTCACGCTCATTTCGCCGTCCGGCACGCGTAGCATCTTGCTGGACAGGCCCGGCCTGACGGGTGGGATCGCTAACCCCTTGAATGCGACGACGCTGGACGTTGACCTGATGAGCGTGCATTTCCGGGGCGAAGACGTTCATGGTCAATGGCAACTCGTGGTCGAAGACAAGGCGGCGGGCGCAGGTGGGGTGAACGGTCTTCAGGCCAGCCTGCAGGTAGTTGGCAGTGGCGCAGATCAGGTCAAGCGATATGTGCTTACCGACGAGTACGCCGGACAGTTGACCATCGCGCCAGAGGGCGGGCTGTCGGAGCTGAATGCGTCGGCCTTGAGCAGTGCGGTTTACATTGACTTGTCAGGCGCGACGGCCAGTCGCGCCAACGACTATGGTCTTGGGGTGAACGCCGGGATCGACCGCGTAGTCGGCACCGACTGGAACGATACGCTGATTGGTGCGGCCGGAAACGACAGTCTGGTAGGAGGGCGGGGTAACGACACGCTGGTGGGCGGCGAAGGAAAGGACCGGTTGGAAGGCGGTCAAGGCAGTGATTCTCTTACCGGGGGAGCAGGCAAGGATGTACTCCTGGGCGGTATTGGCGATTCTCTGACAGGCGGCACCGAGGCGGATAGCTTCGTGATCGAGGACGACGGTGCAGGTGTGACCACGATCACGGATTTCAACGCGGCCTCGGGTGACTTGTTGATGCTCCGGTCCGCGGCCCGATTGTCGGCCAACGCGGTGACCCAGATCCTGCAGCCGGGCGGGTTGCTACTGAGCTATGCGGGTCACTCCGGCACGCGCAGTGTTTTGCTGCAAGGGGTGACGCAGAAGCTGACCGCCGAGCAAATGGGATGGATGTCGACCGATGGGGTCGTCAAGGTCAATCCTGTGTCTGGCGCCGTGACGAACAAGACCGTCATTTATGTCTCGCCTATTCCTGGCGTCGGCCGTAAGAAGCCCTACGCCAGGGATGGCCTGATGGTCACTGATCAAGGGGTGTATTTCAACGGCGTCGTCAGTGGCGGGGTCGTGTCGTATCAACATAATGAGCGTGTAGCTTACAACCCGACCTTGATCCAGGAGCGTACCAGCACAGGCGAGCTGATCAATGTGTACAAGGTGGGAAATGACACTTACACCCTTGAGCAACTGGCCTATTACTTCGAGATCGTGGGAGTCAATTGGGGGCCGCAGGGCACGGACGGTGATGACTTGATGCTCGTCGGGACCTCGACTGTCAATCCCATGGGGCTGACCGCCGAATGGGCGCAGGTGCTGAAGAACAGCAAACGTATCTTCAGCGCTGGGGCTGGGAACGATGAGATCATCGGAGACGACACCGGCGAGATACTGGATGGCGGGTCCGGGGACGATTTACTCACGAGCAATGGCGGCGACGACCTGCTCTTGGGCGGTAGCGGGAACGATACGCTCAATGCCGGGGCCGGCAACGATGAACTGTTCGGTGGTGATGGCGACGATGTGCTGGACGGTGGCGCCGGCAACGACAAGCTGATCGGCGGCAACGGCGACGATACGCTGATCGGTACGGCTGGTGGGGACACCATGGACGGGGGCGCCGGTGACGACATCCTGCGCGGCGCACAGACCGGCGGCGCTGGAGTCCTGTTGCAGGGTGGCGAAATCATGTGGAACGGTGTTCAATACCATGCTCCCGACACAGCCACGATGAACGGCGGCGCAGGCGATGACGTTCTGGTCGGCAGTGGGGCACTGTATGGCGACGAGGGCGACGACCATCTGACGGGATCCGGAATATTGAGCGGCGGCGAAGGTAACGATATCCTGGTGTCGCTCGGCGGCATCCTCACGGGCGGCGCGGGCGCTGACCGTTTCGTCTTCGCGCCAGGCTTCAAGACCTCGGGGATCCGCGATCTCGATAGCCTGGATACGGTGGAGTTCCAGAACGCCGGCAGTTTCCACTTTACCGTTGGAGCCACATTCTCCAGCACGGACGTCAACAGCTTTTCAGCCAAAATCCGGTTGACGAACAACGACGGCGAACGCGTCGAATTGCATGTTCCGTTCACCTACAGTGCTGATCGGCTAGCGTCCAACGATATCGATTTGGTTCCGACCAATTTCGTCTTCCAGGGCGGTGAGCGGGCAGCATTGCTGTTAACCGGCAAGGCGGTCACGCAGGGCGCAGACGTCATCGTGCAGGAGAAGCTTGGCGCCAAGTCCTTCGACACACTGGGTGGCGACGACATCGTCTTTGCGCGGAAGAACAGTGGACTCACCATCAATACCGGTGAAGGCAACGATGTTGTCTATGCCCTGGCAGGCGGCGACCGAATCGATACAGGCGTAGGCGATGACCGCATTGAGGTGCTGGTTTCCACCGCCGCCACAGTTGCCGACACGCTGATTGGTGGGGCGGGCAACGACATCCTGAGGGCCGCAAATAACGGCTCTATCATCTATGGAGATGATGTCGCCGGCACTGCTTCGGGTGACGATATGCTGCTGGGTGGCCTGGGGAACGATACCCTGTATGGCGGGGGTGGCAGTGATGTGTTGGAAGGTGGCGGTCAGGGCGATGACATCCTCTTCGGTGGGAGTGGCAACGATACGCTGCGCGGGGGTGCCGGCAAGGACAGCATGGACGGCGGCACGGGCGACGACAGGATCGAGGGCCTGGGTGGCGACGATCGTCTTGTTGGCGGTGACGGCCTGGACGAATTGCTCGGCGGTGATGGCAACGACATGCTGTCCGGGGGGGACGGTCAGGACAAGCTGGTGGGCGGCAATGGAGATGACGAACTGCGCGGCGACGCGGGTGACGATGTACTGAGCGGGGGCAATGGCGGTGACAAGCTCTTTGGTGGTGCCGGCAATGACAGCTTGTCTGGCGGTACGGGTAACAACTTCCTGTACGGCGATGAGGGAGATGACCTGCTGAATGGGGGCGACTTCAATGATGAACTGTACGGTGGAGCGGGCAATGACACGCTGATCGGCGGCGACGGGGTCAATCTCTACGAGGGCGGCGTGGGGGACGACGTGATCATTGCCCGTTCGGGCACAGACACGATACGCCTGAGTTCTAACTCAGGGCACGACACCGTATGGGCCTTGTCGGCTGCGGACACGATCGTCTTCACAGATGTGAAGGCGGATGCGGTGACATTTGATCTCTTTCATGAAATTCGTGGGACCCTCAAATGGGGCACGAACTCGCTGACGCTCAAGGACTTTTCCGACGACACGACGCTGGTTTTTGCAGACGGCGTGCGCAAGAAACTCCGCGACTACGAGCCGACGGACGACGGCTACGTTCCCGTGGATTTTGGTTGGGTGGCAGTCTACGACACAGGGTTGATCGGCGACAAGACGAAGCTGAGTGCCTATACTGGGACGGTCTCTGACGATCACCTGTATGGCGGCCCGATTCTCCCCACGGAGGCAGCGTACTGGTATGTGGTCGGGCGCGAAGGCAATGATGACTTGGCCGGCGGCGCGTCGGGAGCTTTGCTCGATGGCGGCGAAGGCAATGACAAGTACCTGGCAAGCAACGGCGTCGCCATTATTCGCGGTTCCTACCGGGATGATGGCGAAGACACACTCGTCGTCTCGGCTAACACACCCGATACACTGGTGTTCAACCGAATTGCCAACCCGCTGCGATACGACACCTATAGCATGGATGGCAATGGGCCGCGCAGCAACGCGACTGAGTTGGAGCACTTTCTGATAAATACGTCAGATCCTCTACGATTCGGGTTCAATGGCGACGCCTTCGATACGCTCAGGGTGCAATCGCGTGATGGCAAGATGACGGTGGACATCGTCGGCTATTTTGCTGAGGGTGTGGAGCACAACAACGTCAAGAACATCTCGTTCAATTCAATATTGGATGAACAGGGCACCCCCCTGGTGATGGACTTGGCTGCCCTGATCGAGAGCAAGGGACGGATGACACGCACCGATCCGGATCTGAATGGGCGTTTCTTCGGGGGAGGTCAGAGCGGGCAGAACTACTATTTGGACCAGGCGTTCAAGGTGGCTCGCAGCCGTCAATCGTCGATGGTGACTGGATCCGAAGCCGGCGAGATTATCGAAGGTCGCATCAGCTTCCGGCTGGGGAGCATCAAGTCTCTCCCGCCTGGCAGCCCCTCGTGGATGGATCTCTATACCAAGGGCGGCAACGACCTTACCGCCAGTAGCTATGGGAACTTCGGTATCGCGCCTACTAGCTCCTTGATAGACAGCACGTCCTACCGTGACGTGATTGGGCTGTCCGATGTCTTGTTCGGTTTTGGTGGCGACGACACGCTATGGGGTGGCGGTGCATACCTGGAGCGCACGTACTTGGACAGCGGCAAGCAGCAGCGCGACACCTCAACTGTCACGGAGCGCTGGTCCACCCCCGTCTATCACGCCGACAATTCACTCATACTGGATCCCAATGGGAATCCGACGCCAGGCGACGGCCTGGTATTGCGTGACTATCTGAACGGCGGCGACGGCAATGATACCTACATCTATCGCAAAGGCGATGGAGGCATGACGGTCATTGCGCTCGTCGGCTCGGCGACTGCGGGAGCCAAGGGCCAGGATCGTTTGAGGATGGAAGGGTATCTGCGCAAGGATGTGACGGTTCAAGTTATGGACGACGGAGCAATGCGCATCTCGGGAGGAGGAACGGGCTCTGCCGCTGCCGACATCCGCGTTGAAAAAGGTGCGAATGGCGAACTGCAGGTCGATTTCATCGTCTTCGACGAAGCCTCGGTATCTGTACGCAGCTTGATGACCGCGGGTGGGAAATCACCTCCGGTCACGCGTCCTGTCGAAGCGGATATGCCGGCCGACAATCTTCGCAACCTCCAGGGGCCGATGGCCGCGGCGGATGTCGTCATCGGCACGGCCAATTCGGAAACCTTTGCGTTGAGCGGCAATGTCTACGTACGAGGCCGCGAAGGCGCGGATACTTACGTGTTCGACAGAGATACCTTGACCTTTGCGGTCGTCCAGATGGACCGTGGTGATCGTCTCGTCGAGCGAGGGGCACCGAACTATGACGGTTATTCGTTGAATCTTATCCGGGATGACGCCAGCAATCGTCATGGCTGGCAGCTAGGCCGCCTCGATCCGGCGCGCGCCAAGGACGGGAAATACTCGCTCGACGCCTGGGTGCCTGTATCAGCCGACAATGAAATCGCCAGCGATATCCTCCTGACCTTTGAAAAGACGAGGGCGGATGGGTCGGTTTTCACCAGCTATATGGTGCTAGCGGACGTCATGGGTGCCAATGGAACGTACTTCGACCAATTCTTCCAGCGCAGTGACTTGTTCAATGGCTGGTTGGATACCAACCGGCCTGTCGTCGGCACCATGGGGGCCGACCAGCTCGTGGCGCCCTTCAATGGTGCGGTTGTCTATGGCCGGGGCGGTGACGACGTCATCTCCGGAGGCTTTAACTCTGACGACCGTCTGTACGGTGGTAGCGGCAACGATACGTTGTATGGTAATACCCGCAATGATGCGCTCTATGGCGGCGACGGCGATGACTTCCTCTATGGCGGCGATGGCAATGACACACTGGCTGGTGGCTCGGGTCGCGACCACCTGTACGGCGGCATCGGCGATGACACCTACATCTGGGACGATGCAGACCTACATCTCGAGATCATAGAGCTCGCTGGAGAAGGCAGCGATACGATTCAGTCGGCTGTGGATTTGGATCTGCGCACGTTTGCGAACGTGGAGAACGGTCAGCTGACAGGCGCGGGGACGCTGGCGTTGACGGGCACCGATGGTAACAACCGCTTGTCGGGGAACGGCCAAGGCAGTCGCCTGACGGGGCTTGGTGGAGACGACGTTTATGTGATCAATGGACCCGATGCCGTCGTTGAGGCGGCTGGTGGTGGCTACGACGCGATCCACACGACATTGAGTGTGCTGCAGTTGGCTGCGAACGTCGAAGTCTTGGTGTCCATGGGGTCTGGTCTGCATCTGACAGGCAACGCCCAGGACAACGAATTGCACGGCGATGCTGGCGACAACGTGATGTACGGTTTGGGCGGCGACGATCTGCTCAATGCCGGTATGGGTGCAGACACGCTCAGTGGCGGCCGCGGCAACGACTTGCTTTATGGCGGCGGTGGCAACGACTCATATCTGTTCAAGCGCGGTGACGGGCAGGACACGATAGTCCACGGGCTGTCCGGTATTAGGGAGACAGGCGGGACCCTGCTGCTGGGAAGCGATATCAACTCTCGGCAACTTTGGTTTAGCCGTACGGGCGATGACCTGATCATCGAAATCTTGGGAAGTGATGACCGGGTGAAGGTAAAGGGGTGGTATTCCGGGCAAACCTTCCGGCTCGAACGGATTCTGGCGGGCGATGGCATTTCGCTGTACGAGATCGACGGCTTGGTACAAGCGATGACCGCCTACCGGACCGCACACCCGGCTTTTGATGTGCAAACGGCCTTCGAGATTCCCGGCGCGGCCGAATTGAGCTCTGCGCTTGCCAACGCGGCCATTCCCATTAGTGGGTCCGGACCCCAGCCGCCGCAGGGCAGTCCAGTTGCCGACACCATGGTGGGTAGTGCGAAGGACGACTTGTACTACGTGGATCACAAGGATGACAAGATCGCGGAGAACGTCAACGGCGGGACGGACACCGTCTATGTCTCATTGACGTACTACGATTTGCCGGAAAACGTCGAAAATGGGCGCATCATTGGTCCGAGCGGTACTTCTCTTCGGGGGAACGCGTTAGCGAACATCCTGTACGCGGGGGACGGCAACGACACTATCATCGGATCGACGCCGGGAATCAATGGCCTCCCGGGCATCGATACGGTGAGTTATCAGTATGCTAAGTCGGCGGTACAGGTCAATCTGCATGTCGACCACTCCGGTCCGGAGGTGACAGGCGGCTCCGGTAAAGATGACTTGCTCGATATCGACAACATTGTTGGCAGCGGCTACAACGATACGATCCAGGGTAACGAGAAAGCCAACGTGATTGATGGTGCAAGCGGGGCCGATATCATGGCCGGCGACACCGGGGACGATGTGTACTACGTCGACAATTCTGGCGACGTAGTGATCGAAGGGGCCAATGCCGGCAACGATCTGGTGCACTCCTACGTTGTCGCTTATACGCTGACCGATAACGTCGAGAATGGCCGCATCATGCAGATGGGCACGACCTGGTTGACCGGCAACGCGTTGGCCAATGTCTTGTATGCCAGTCAAGACAACAACGTGATCGACGGGGCCGGTGGTGTCGACACCGTCAGCTACGAGTACATGACATCGGCGGTCGCGGTCAATCTGGAATTGACGGCGGCCCAAGAGACTGGTGGGTCGGGCAGAGACACATTGATCGCTATCGAGAACGTGATTGGCACCCGGTATGACGACGTACTCATAGGCAATACCGGCAACAACAGTCTTGATGGCGGGCTTGGCGCCGACGTTATGCGCGGAGGACTTGGCGATGACATCTATCGAGTGGATAACGTTGGTGATGTCATCGTTGAAGCGGCGGATGGCGGGGTGGACACTGTCATCTCTTCGGCCGTGCAATACACCCTCGCACAGAATGTCGAGAACGTGGTGATCGATTCGACCGGAGTGGCCAACATGACAGGGAACGCTCTGGATAACCGGATCGAGGCTGCCGCGGGGGATAACGTAATCAACGGCGCTGGGGGCATCGACACCGTGTCTTACGTGAGTGCGACAGGCGCAATCACTATCGACCTTGCCGTGACAAGCAGCCAAGCGACGGGAGGCTCTGGCAACGACACCTTGATCAATGTCGAAAATGTGATTGGCGGCAAGTCCGATGACAAGCTGAGCGGCAATGCCGAGGCCAATGCCTTGTACGGCGGAGCAGGTGCCGACTGGCTCGATGGCCGCGACAACAATGACACCTTGTTTGGTGAGGCGGGGTACGACACGCTCATCGGTGGCTTGGGCAGTGATACCTATGTGTTTGGGCGTGGCGGCGATATCGATCGCATCATTGAAAATGACGCGACAGCCGGCAACACGGACACCATACTCTTCACGGGAGGAATCACGGCCAGCCAACTCTGGTTTGGGCGTGAGCTAAACGACTTGAGTATCAGGATCATTGGAACGAATGATCGTATCTTTGTGAGCGACTGGTATGCCGGTGCGCAGCACCGGGTGGAGAAGTTCCAGACCGCGACGGGCGGAGTGTTGCTCGGCTCGCAGGTAGAAGCCCTGGTTCAAGCCATGGCGAACCTGACGCCTCCGGCTTTGGGGCAGGTCGTGCTGCCCCCGAACTATGCATCAGCATTGGCCCCCGTCATGGCGGCGAACTGGCAAGGCGAGCAAGGTGAGTCCTTTGGTTTGATTGGAGGGGCCGGCAACGACACGATCGAGGGCGGGGCGGGCGACGATGCGATCTCGGGGGGCGCGGGTGACGACACCCTGATCGGCCACGCCGGCAACGACACGTTGTCGGGCGGCTCCGGCCGCAATACCCTGATCGGCGGACTGGGCAACGACATCTACGATGTCGACAGCGCGCAGGACGTGATCGTGGAGTTGGCCAACGAGGGTTCGGACCTGGTTCGGGCTTCCGTGTCCTTTGTTTTGCCCGAGCATGTCGAAAGATTGACGCTGGTAGGCAACGCCGCTATTGATGGCACGGGCAACGATGCGGTCAACGTTCTGTTCGGGAATGGAGCTGCCAATACCCTAAACGGTGGCGCCGGCAACGATACCCTGAACGGCTATGCGGGCAACGATACCCTGATTGGTGGAACTGGCAACGACAGGTATCTATTGATGCCAGGCGGCGGAATGGACCGCATCGTTGAAAACGATGCGACTGCGGGCAATGCCGACGTTGCGATGATCATGGGGTCCATCACGATCAACCAATTGTGGTTCCGAAAGGTCGCCGACGACCTGGAGGTCAGCGTGATCGGGACAGGCGACAAGTTTCTGGTGGACGACTGGTACCTCGGCAGCCAACACAGAGTCGAGACATTCCAGGCGGGTGCCAAGCTCTTGCTGGACAGCAAGGTCGATAACTTGGTCACCGCAATGGCAGCGTTTGCTCCGCCCGTCAGCGGTCAACTCACCCTGCCGCCCAACTACGCCACCACGTTGGCCCCGGTTATCGCTGCCAACTGGCAGTAATACGAGATCAGGAACGCATCAATCCCATGAAACGCGTTGAGGAAATGCCCGGCGGGCCCAGTCGTTCGCCGCCGGGGCTTGGCATTGAATCGGGGGAAGAGGGGGCGGACCAACCACCTCCTTTCGACACCGGTCTCGTATGCTTGGTCATGCTGGCCCGCTTTCACCAAGTTGCCGCCGACGTCGATCAGCTTGCCCATGAATTTCGGGCGGACGGTAAGCTCTTTGGCGCGATCGAAATCCTACTCGCCGCCAAGAAGCTCGATCTGCGCGCCCGCCAGGCGACGATCCGCGCCAAGCGCTTGGCGACTACGCCCTTGCCTGCCATCGGGCGCGACAAGGATGGCAACTACTTCATCCTGGCCCGCCACGACGCAGGCAAGGTGCTGATCCAGGATCCGCGCAAGCCAGGCCCGACGGAGCTGCTGCTGGAAGACTTCCGACAGACGTGGTCCGGCGAACTGATCTTGATCGCCTCGCGCGCGTCTGTGGCTGGTGCTTTGGCCAAATTCGATTTCAGCTGGTTCATCCCGGCAGTGGTCAAGTACCGTCGCTTGCTACTGGAAGTCTTCATTGTCTCGTTCGTGATCCAACTCTTTGCGCTGGTCACGCCCTTGTTCTTCCAGGTCGTGATGGACAAGGTGCTGGTGCATCGCAGCTTTACGACGCTGGATGTCATCGCGGTCGGCTTGCTGGCGGTTGTGACCTTCGAGGTGGTGCTCAATGCCCTGCGCAGCTATGTCTTTGCGCACACTTCCAGCCGTATCGACGTGGAGCTGGGCGCACGGTTGTTTCGACACCTCCTGAACCTGCCGCTAGCCTACTTCCGCGCGCGGCAAGTTGGAGACTCGGTGGCGCGGGTACGCGAGCTGGAGAACATCCGATCCTTCCTGACGGGCAATGCCATCACCGTCGTGCTGGACCTATTCTTCTCAGTTCTGTTTCTGGCTGTCATGACGCACTACAGCGTCTGGCTGACCCTGATCGTGGTGGCTTCGCTGCCGTGCTATTTTCTGCTGTCGCTCGGGTTTACACCCACCTTGCGAGCGCGGTTGAACGAAAAATTTAATCGCAGCGCTGAAAACCAGTCCTTCCTGGTTGAGACCATCAGCGGTGTCGAGACGTTGAAGGCCAGCGCGGTAGAGCCCCAGTGGATACGTAAGTGGGACAACCAGTTGGCCGCATACGTAAGGGCGGGCTTTCGCACGACGGCGATCAGCACTATTGCCAATGGCGGTGTGACCTGGATCAGCAAGCTGGTGACGGTGGGGACGATGTGGCTTGGCGCACGGCTGGTCATCGACGGTCAGTTGACGGTGGGGCAACTGATCGCCTTCAATATGCTGGCGGGCAACGTGGCCGGGCCGGTGATGCGGCTCGCGCAACTATGGACGGATTTTCAGCAGGTGGGCATTTCCATGCAGCGGCTGGGCGATATCCTGAACACCCGCACCGAAGTCCATACGCCCCGGCCAGCGCTGCCGCCGGTGCAGGGGCGCATCGAGTTCGACCGGGTCGAGTTTCGCTATCGGCCAGGCGCGCAGCCAGTGTTGCGCGGCGTAAACCTGGCGATCCAAGCTGGCGAGACCGTCGGCATCGTTGGCCGCTCGGGCTCGGGCAAGAGCACGCTGACCAAGCTGGTGCAGCGGCTTTACCAGCCCGAGCAGGGGCGTGTGCTGATCGACGGGGTGGATATATCGACCATCGACGCCAGTTCGCTGCGCCGGCAGATCGGGGTGGTTCTGCAAGAGAACGTGCTGTTCAACCGCAGCATCCGTGACAACATCGCGCTCAATGATCCCGGCACGCCCTTGCAACAGGTGATCCGCGCCGCGCAGCTGGCCGGCGCGCATGAGTTCATTGCTGAGTTGCCAGAAGGCTATGACACCATGGTGGGCGAGCACGGCGCCACGCTGTCTGGCGGGCAGCGCCAGCGTATCGCCATTGCGCGGGCGCTGTTGTCTAACCCACGCATCCTGATCTTCGATGAGGCGACCAGCGCGCTGGACTACGAGTCCGAGCGCATCATTCAACAGAACATGCGCGAGATCAGCCGTGGCAGGACAGTACTCGTCATAGCGCATCGCCTGTCGGCAGTCAAGGACGCACACCGCATCGTCGTCATGGAGCGCGGCGATATTGTCGAGGAAGGCACGCATGCCAACCTCATCCAGCGTGAGCAAGGGCAGTACGCCGCCCTGCATCGCATGCAGCAGGGGTAGCGCGTGGCTTGGGGGCATATTTTTGGTGCATGGGGCGACCTGTGCAAACGTTACGTCGGAGTGTTTGCGGCCTCCTGGCGAGAGCGCAAGTCCTGGGAGGGCAAGCGCTACGATGCCGACGAAGCAGAGTTTCTGCCGGCCGCCTTGTCCCTGCAGCAGACGGCTGTGTCGCCCGCACCAAGGGTGGCCATGTGGTTGCTGATCGTCTTTGCGCTGCTGGCTTTGTTGTGGTCAATCTTCGGCCGGGTGGACATCGTGGCGACTGCGCAAGGCAAGATCATCCCCAGCGAAGGCACCCAGGTTGTGCAGCCCATCGGTACGGCCACGGTCAAGGCCATCCACGTGCGCGAAGGGCAATCGGTGCGGGCGGGGGATTTGCTGATCGAACTTGACGGCACCGTTACCCGAGCAGAACAGCAGCGCATCGTGAACGAACTACAAACGTGGACCTTGCAGGTCGGACATGCCGAAGCCATGTTGGCAGCCATTGATGGAAAGCGTGCGCCCGCACTGGCGCAGGCCGATGTCGATCCGCGCGCCTTCGCCGATGTGCAGCGTCTGGCTGAGGCAGAGTTCTCGGCATTGCAGGCCAAGCTGGCCGGCATCAATGCGGAGCTGGCGCGCCGCCAGGCCGAGCACCAGTCCACGTTGGCGCTTGTGAGTAAGCTGGAAAAGACCTCACCTATCGTGCGCCAGCGCGCCGAGGCCCTGAAAGCCTTGGCGGGCGAGCAATACGTGGCGCGCAATACCTATTTGGAACGCGAGCGCGAGCGTATCGAACAGGAGGCGGATCTCGCCGTGCAACGCAGCCGCCTGAAAGAAATCGAGGCCTCTATCGCAGAGGCCAGGCAGCAACGCGAGACACTGCGGGCGGACGCGCGGCACGCAAGCCTGGACCGTTTGAATGAAGGCCGCCAGCATATTTCCCTGCTGGAGCAGGACCTGATCAAGGCAAGGCAGTCCGAGCACCTGACGCGGCTGACCGCCCCCGTGTCCGGCACGGTTCAGCAACTGGCTGTGCGCACACTGGGCGGCGTGGTGACGGAAGCCCAGTCTCTAATGCTGGTGGTGCCGGAAGAAAACGTGCTGGAGGTCGAGGCGTTCCTGGAGAACAAGGACGTGGGCTTCGTACTGCCCACACAGGAAGCCGAGGTCAAGATCGAGACCTTTCCTTACACCAAGTACGGCGTCGTGCCAGGCACCGTGACTTCGGTGTCGGACGATGCAATCAGCGATGAGAAGCGCGGCCTAGTCTATTCGATGCGTATCGCCATGGCGCGCTCAACCATTGCCGTCAATGGGGCGGACATTCGTCTGGCACCGGGCATGGCGGTGACCGCGGAGATCAAGACAGGCAGGCGACGCGTGATCGAGTATTTCCTCGATCCGCTGATCCAGTATGGCAGCGAGAGTATTCGGGAGCGTTGATGAGGAGCAGGTTGGCGCGGTGCGCAGGGGGCGGGAGCAAGAGATGGCGATGGGTCGGACCGGGAGGTTTACTGGCGTTTGCTTTGCTGTGCCTGGATGCGAGCACGGATGCTGGTGCGGCGACAGACATGGACGCAGAAGCGTCGCCGCCTCGGTTTGCAATGGAAGACGGCGCCGACACCCGTATGATCGGGTTGATGGAAGTCTATGGCATGGCGCTGGAATACGATCCGACCTACCACGCCGCTCTCAAAGAGCGGGATGCAGGCCTCGAAGAACGCGCTATCGGCCGGGCGGCCTTGTTGCCCAAGCTGTCGTTCCAGTATCAGGCGGGGCGCAATCAATCTGAGGTGACCCAACCGGGGTTTTTGGGGAGGTCTACGTCGGACCGTTCTTACCGTAGCTATTCGTCGTCACTGACGCTGGAGCAGCCGGTCTTCGACTACGAGGCGATCTCGCGCTATTACCGGGGCATTGCGCAAGCACACCATGCTGACGCCCGCTTCCGCAGCCGCAGCCAGGAGGTGGCTGTGCGCGTCGCGCAGGCCTATACCGAGGCGCTTTTTGCTAAAGACCAGATCGACCTGACGCAGGCGCAGAAGCGCGCGTTTGCTGAGCAGATGACGTTGAACGCGCGGCGCCTCGACGCTGGCGAAGGCACTCGCACCGACATGCTGGAGACCCAGGCCCGCTACGACCTGGCACAGGCGCAGGAGATCGAGGCGCGGGACAATCTGGACGCCGCGCTGCGTGATCTTGGCGCCATGATAGGACAGTCGTTGCGAGCCGAGAACCTAGCGCCGCTGGCCAGGGCGTTTGGCGCGCTGCCGCAGGAGCCCGGCGGTTTCGAGGCCTGGCATAAGATGGCCCTGGTAGGTAATCCGGAACTTGCGGCACTGCGCTACTCGCTGGATGCAGCCGAGCAGCAGGTCGAGCAGGCTCGCGCCGGCCATCTGCCCAAGGTCAGTCTATACGCGACGGCGGGCCGCCAAAAATCCAGTTCGGAAGCGACTTTCGATCAGCGCTATGTGACCAACAGCATCGGCATCCAAGTCACCGTGCCGATCTTTGCTGGCGGTGGCGTGTCCGCTACGGTGAGGCAGGCAGTGGACAGCAAGGAGCGCCTGCGCTACGAAAATGATGCCAAGTTTAGTGAAGTGTTAAACGAGTTGCGCAAGCAGTTCAACCTGCAAAACAGCAGTGCGGCCAAAATGCGAGCCTATCAATATGCCGTGGATTCAGCGCGCGAACTGACCGTTGCGATGAAAAAGAGCGTGGCCGGAGGTGAGCGCGTCAATGCGGATATCCTGGATGCCGAACAGCAGTTCTATGACGCGCTGCGCAACTTGGCGCAGGCTCGCTACGCCCACCTGTTGTCATGGCTAAAGCTCCGCTTCTATGCCGGTGAGTTGTCCGTGGCTCATGTGAACACCATGGCGCAGTACTTCGAAGTCAACAGCGCCTCAAGACCGTTGAGCAGCCATTAACCGCCATCGTCCGCACTGTCGTGCGGAGGCAAATACCTTGCTGAACCGGCAATGGATATCTTTGACCCCCTGGCCCCACACTTGCCCCGTCTGAACATGATTCCAGTCCGCCAAGGCATTTATGACAGTGACGATCCTCATGCGTTGATCGGGGCGCTGATGAAGATCATGGAATACCTAGCCGACTATGGTGCCTACACCCGGCACGAAATCCCCGCAGCGCTTCTTTACAACCATCGCCTCAGCAATTACCAGGCTGAGGTCAGCAACGGCGGGCATGAGCAGTTCGTGGCCAATAGCGGATGGTCGGAAGACGTACAGCGCGAAGTGGAAGAAGGGCTCGGGGCGGTAGGCGCCTACGCTCATCAGCGCCTCTTCCGGGAGGTTGCGCAATACACCAACGCGAGTGCCGAACGCACGGCCGCCGTGCGCGCGCGAGGCGGGTTCAACCACCCAATCCACGGCAAAGTTGACGAATGGATCGAGCAGAAGGACCGTGAATTCCACATGCTGAACGCAACCAACGACGTGACCACGCTGCAGAAGAGGTGGCTGAAATCTCTGTCGTACATCAAGCCCGTTCCGGATCTGCAATGGAAGTTCAGCATGGCGGAAATTTTCGGACGTAACCCCTTGCTGGATGCCAGGCTGGCGGCATTGGGCAAGCAGAAGCGCGATTTCGTGACAGACTTAATCGCGAATGCGCCGCTGAAGAAGAGCCGATGGGAATACGCCGCCGGCCTCGCCAGGCAGCACGGCCCGGATTTGCCCTTTATGGCCAAGAATAATTGGACGGAAGAGCACAAAGGCAAGGAAGTATGGCTTTCGCATTTCGAAATATCAGGTGTTAACTACCTGGCGATCTATTACACCGACGAGGTGGTGTTCTGCAACATGAGGGAGACGCCGGACGGCCTTGTTATTGACAAGGTCATCGATCGGACCGACTTGGAATACACGGAGGTCTAACGAGTCGGATATCGGTATGATCTCTATCGAGTATCTCGTGGACCGTCAAAAGTGAGTTTCCGGGGATTAACAGCTAACCGAGAGCGAACGCGGACGGAGATGCGAAGGCGAGTATGTCAGGAATAGGCCGAGCTGCCTGCTTCAAAATGCGGCAGCCGCTTCCGCACTTGTTTGGCTGACTTCAGGTCGGAGGTGTGGCCGGAGAAGTCGCCGGCGTGCCAGGCGAACCCGCTTCCGCGTTTTGACCGTCGACAAGTACCACTTCGCCGTGATCAGTCTAACCGTTGATGCTCCACATGGCGTCTCCGAGGTACGCAGCGTTGACGGCAACTTAATCCGACCAGGCCCGTGATGGCGAATAAGCGCCCGGAGCTAAGTGAACACCCCTTACACCCGTGCGGTGCCTCTGTGGAGGAAAGACCTGGCCACGGCGAAAACGCCAGAATTAATTCTGGCCTGGACCAAGCAGGAGGTCAGCTTAGTTCCTGGTTGAGCGGAAATGAGCAAGTCTGACAGAAACGGTCTTCCAGCGCGTTACCGCAACAGCCGGGTGGTGTCGGTTACGGTAAGGCCTACACAGACGCTGGGCCTTCTGTCACAGAGAGCTGGAATACTGATATCTCGCACACTACTGCATTTCGCCTCACTCCCCGGGGCACTACTCGCGGAGAACAGGTGAATCGGCCCCAAGCTCACGCACTGCAAGAGGGCATCCTGAATTGAAAGATGACGCCTCTTTTTATCCAGCCGAGCGGCGGGAGGGATCGGAGTAATTCTGGATAATGCAATTGCTCAGGAGTTTAAAAACAACATGGTCATACCATCCGCACATCCACAGTTGGCTTGCCGGACAAGGCTGGAAAAGCTCGGCCGCTTCTGCACTACGTCGCACCGGACCTGGTCGTTCGCCAGCGCGCTGGCCGCATGTCTCGTTACATCCCTTTCGGCCTTCGGGCAAGCGCGCCCTTTCACAATTGGAGGACCAAGCGCAACTTTGACCTCCTCCGTGTGTGCGCCTCCGCGTGACGAAGCGTCTCGCAAAGGACTTGACGACTTGCAGCGCGGAATTTCGCCGCCAAACGTTGCGACTGCGCAGGAGGCAAAGGCGCTTCTCAATCTCCGCATCGGATACGCGGAGGGCGATGAAGTGCACCTATTGCAGGCGATTGACCAGTTGAAAAAATGGCCTGAAAAAGAGGGCATGCAGCGTGCTGCCTTGATCGCGAGCTTGCGACTGGCGGCCTTGCGCCGCGATCTTCTGTCTCATGCTACAGCGCGCCAGCAGCTCACGCAGATGCTCCACTCGAGTCGAGGATCGAACGGCCAACTTGTCGAGTTAAACTCAAGGCAGATCCTCGTGCGTGCTCTCTATCAGGAAGCCGACGGCCTAGGCGGAGCTGCCGGGCGCTCTTTGTGGGACGAAGCGATCAGGGAGTCGACCGCGCTGCTGTCTCTGGCACCCAAGGTAGAGTCCAACGAAGGCTTACGGCTCCTTGAGGGCCAGCATCGCCAATTGTTGGCGCAACGGGCCTTTCTGCATCGAGATGCAGACGAGCTAAGGAAGCAGATCGGGGGCCTACGTGACGCACTGGATGTCCGGGCAATACCCGTTGAACAATTCGCACAACTTGATGCGTTGGGCAAAGCACTCTATGACCTCGCGTCCCTTGTGCGTGGCGATGAAGGACTGAAGGTCATTGGAGAACTTCGATGGGGCTTTGATCAGCAAGTCGTTCTCATGGCTAAATCACCGGGCTGGGGCCCCAGTCTTTCCGACGCCACGTACAGAGGGCTGGAATCTGCGAAAGGACACTGGCAGATCAACATGGTCCAAGGCGACAGCCCATGCCTCCAGCGCGTGAAGCTGCAGCGTCAGCGCGCAATGGTCGATATCCTGGAGCAGTCGCTCCTGACGGATGCCGGCCATCCTGACGCGGCTCGCGTGCATGAGGCCATCGCTGCGCTGCAGCGCGCTCAGGTCGCGCTTTCACGTCAGCCGCAGTCCATGCAACCAAGCTCGCTCGAACTGGGGCTCGGGGTGGGCTACCGCCTTCTRGCTGCCGCAAGCGTCATTCCGGCAGAACGCGCCCAGCGAATCGATCAGGCGGCCGTACAGTTCGATGCCAGCGAGCAACGGCTCAGGCAATGCTTTTGCGGTTGGCAAGAAGAAGAGTTGGCCCGTGAGCGAGTCGCTCTGGAAAGACTGCGCGGAATCCGTTGAGATTTGGCAAGACCGGCGCCGAGAAAGCCTTGCAAGAACGTGAGGGCTGAGTCCGGCCAAAGCCACGCCTTGGCGTCATCGGTGTCCATTGGCATCGCCGAGTGACTCGTAACTTAACATAGCCTTATACGGCGAGTTTCGCGTGTAGCGGCTAAGGCACCGATCTCTCGGGCTACTCGCAAGCCAAGCTCAACGCCATAGCCAGAAGGCTCAACGAACGCCCGCGCAAAACACTAAACTTCGATACACCGGCTGAACGATTCCATCAAGCTGTTGCGTTGACCGGTTGAATCCGCAGCCGATCTCAGCCGTCTGCCTGCGTTGATATCCGCCGTGCGCCCGTCCTTCGGGCCACCATGTAAGGGGCCTATTCTTTTGCTAGCCGGGCATAAGTAAAAATGGAGCCTCGCGGGCTCCATTCGTTCAGCAGGTTGGTACGCCTTACAGGGCGGCGTCCTTCAATTTCTTCAGCGGGCGGACCTTCACCTTGACGGTTGCGGGCTTTGCTGCGAACCACTGATCTTCGCCGGTGAACGGGTTCTTGCCGAAACGCTTCTTGGTCGCCGCCACTTGCAGGGCAGTGACCTTGAGCAGGCCAGGGAGCGTGAACTCGCCTGCCCCCTTCTTGTGCACCGCGCTCAGGACCGTGTTTTCCAGGTGTGCCAGCACGGTCTTGACGGTCTTGGCGTCCAGCTCGGTCTGGGCGACCAGGTGGGCCAGCAAGCTCGCCTTGGTGAAGGTTTCCTTCAGCGGCTTCGCCACCGGTGCAGCCGCTGCGGCCTTCTTTGCCGGTGCTACTGCCTTCTTTGCCGGTGCTACTGCCTTCTTGGCCGGCGCTGCCTTCTTGGCGGCAGGCTTGGCCGGGGTCTTTACGACAGTTTTCGCTTTGGTTGCCATGGATTCTTCAGTGGTCTGGTTACTCGTTGATTTTTCGCCGTGGAGGCGTTCGAGAGAATAGCAAATTCCATGCGGTGTGTGCGACTGAGTGAAACCAACAATTACAACTGCGCGCCGATGGTAGCACTGATCCGGTCGCAGATTCGCGTGCTGGCCCGCTCAAGCAGCCTGCTGACTTCATCGCTGTCGTGGCCAGCAAGTAGTCGACGCCGGCAGTACGTGTTGCGCAGCACCCGCGGGCTCATGCTGTCGCCTTCGAAATCGATGGCCACGAGCGCCGCTCGCACAATCTTGCCAAAGCTCATATCAGTGATCGGCTCGCCGCTGGCCCTGAGTGAGAAGACGAGGTCGCTGGAGGTCGACCGTGTCTGTCGGCGAACGAGCCATTCCGCCAGGATCGGCACCGCGAAGGACGCGAGAGGGACCTTGCGGGTGTCGTGCGCGCCGTGGGCTGGCACGCGCAGGTAGGGCGGGACAGCATCAGGCGGCAGGTAATCCCGGTGGGCCGTGCAGCCTTCCAATGCCGTGACGCCGGTGCCGAGGAAGATTGCCACGATGGCGCGGTTGCGCAAGGCCGCCAGATTATCCCCGGCGCGCGGCTGCACCCATGCCTGCGGGCGGGCGTCGGTGTCCTCGGGCAGATAGATAGGGTCCGGCTCGTCCTTCGGCCGATCACCGTCGCGGACCAATTGGCCGGCTGGATTGCTCTTGCGCACGCCGATGGCCACCAAGTGTCGACACAACCGGTCCAGCAGTTTCAGATAGCGCATGCGCGTGGTGGTACTGTAGCCGCGCGCGTCGGGCGCCTGCTAGAAGGTATCGATATGGCCTGGGCCGAACGTGGCCACGGTGGTGTCGACGTCGAACAGATGACGCCGAAAATGCTCGAACATGGCCTGATGCTGGATGATCGATTGGGCCACTAAAGGGCGCTGGTCTGCGCCGGCTGCCTCGCGGTCCTTGATTCGGCTCGTCAGCTGCAGGGAACGATGGGTGGGCCCAAACGCCAGTCGTCGTAGTATCCCGGAGCAACGACTACAGGTTGTGACGCTACGACCACCGGCGGTGAAGGGTAGGCAGGAGCGTGGGCATACACGGGTGCGGCTACCAAGGGCATCGGGACACCGATGCCGACGCCATCATTCGCATGAGCCTGCGCGCCGGCGAATGCAACGGCGGCGACCGTCGCCAGGGTGGCTAGCGACGAAGTCTTTCTCATGGTTACATATCCTCTGTAAGCGCTGCCTACCGGAATGGACCCCAGCGTAGGACGGTCTGGTGTGAAAAGTCAGAGGCAGTTGTCAACAAAAACGAAAGCAGTGAAATGCTCGTTGACGGGGTCTCTTCAGGATCTTGTATCCAAATTTGTCCGCAGGGAGTAGGTGCCGGGAACGCGCTGCGTTGCATACTGCTGGAGAGTGCCACGCCGCTCGATGGCGGGGAAAGTCGGGGATTCGCTCGGGAGTCTTATTCGGTTGGCAACTAGACGTGGTGTGTGGTTCAGTGGCGCTCACAGCTTGCCATGGATTTTTGCCTGAATCCGCGCTATAGCAAGCGCTTGAATCCTGGTGTTGCCTCCAGGATAAGGAGTTGTCGATGAATGCACCTGCACGCACGTTAAGCCGAATTCCGACAGGAATCTGGATGCTGGGATTCGTGAGTTTGCTGATGGATGTCTCGTCTGAAATGATTCACAGCCTGCTTCCAGTCTTCATGGTGACAACGCTTGGTGCCAGCGCTCTGGCTGTTGGTCTCATTGAGGGTGCAGCGGAGGCAACGGCTCTCATTGTGAAAGTGTTCTCTGGCGCGCTGAGCGACTACCTGGGGAAGCGCAAGGCATTGGCGGTCGTCGGCTACGCGCTTGGCGCGCTGTCCAAGCCTCTGTTCGCGATTGCTCCGGGTGTCGGGATGGTACTCGGTGCGAGGCTGATTGACCGAGTCGGCAAGGGCATTCGCGGCGCACCCCGCGATGCGCTTGTGGCTGACATCGCGCCCACTCACCTGCGCGGCGCTGCTTTTGGCCTACGGCAGGCGCTCGATACCGTAGGAGCGTTCCTAGGACCCCTCATTGCCATCGGACTGATGTTCCTGTGGGCAAACGACTTCAGATCCATCTTCTGGGTGGCGGTCATCCCTGGCGTCCTGTCGGTTGCGCTGCTGATGTTCGGGGTACGTGAGCCCGAGGAGCACCAAGGCGCAAGGAGGGCGAACCCCATCAAGCGCGCGAACCTCGCACGCTTGAAGCGCCCCTATTGGTTTGTGGTTGTCATCGGTGCGGTTTTTACGTTGGCACGATTCAGCGAAGCCTTCCTGATACTACGCGCCCAGCAGGTCGGCCTGCCACTATTCTTGGCACCACTGGTTCTGGTGGCAATGAATCTGGTGTATTCCATTTTCGCTTACCCGTTTGGCAAACTTTCGGATAGGTACAGTCATAGGAAGCTCCTGGTCTGGGGGCTCGTGATACTGATTGCTGCCGATATTGTGTTGGCGACTAGCTCGCATTGGGCGGTTACGCTCTGTGGAGTCGCCCTTTGGGGCCTGCATATGGGCATCACGCAAGGGCTACTGGCGACTATGGTTGCCGACACAGCGCCGGCGGACCTACGAGGTACTGCGTTCGGGGTTTTCAATCTAGCCGGTGGTCTGGCCCTGCTGGTTGCAAGTGCGCTCGCCGGTTGGCTCTGGGACAGACTGGGTGCGGAGTTCACATTCTATGCCGGTGCAGCATTCTCCGTGGCAACGATGCTCTTGATTCTAGGCGGCCGTACAGGCGGTAGAAGTGGGTGAGAATAGCCTCCTCGGTTGACTCGGTCTGCAGATCTTCGCGCGTGGTCGTTCGCGGCACTTCGGCGTGTCGCTGGTGTCAAGGAAGAGCGCCGTGATAGCTCGGCTGTGCCGCAGCGTTTGGTCCCCCCTCGTGCCCAGCAGGCGGGCGTGGCGTCCTCAGGCAGGAAGAAGGGTTCTAGCGTCTCTTCTGAACAACGCACCTGCCGTACCCATTCTTCGGCGGGATTGCGCTCGAATAACGGAGCGGCTTTCTGGCGCGCTCGATCAGGTTCGCGTCGTAGGTGCCAGCGGTAATGTCACTACCCGCTGATGCAGTGGTACTTGAGCAGTGGTACTTGAACATAGTACGAAGCAAACCGGTCTCCGATATACTTTCACCTTCGTGAAATAACGATGTGTTCGCTACTCTCGGGACTCTCATAACTTTGTATTGCACATGCCACGACCTTTGCCAGATCCAACATTGCCATCGCGCGCCACGATCAAGATGTGCTCCCATCTTGGGGATAGGGTGCGCGCGACTCGCGCCGCCCAAGGCCTACCAATTGATCAGGCCGCCCGAGCGTGTGGGGTGTCTGTGGGAATGCTGTCGAAGCTAGAGAACGGAAAGGGTGTTCACCTCGACTATGTCCTCCGTGCTCTAGCCGGTTTGGGTTTGACAATGCTGGTCGTCCCGAAGGATCACGCGCCGCTCCTTGAGCAAGCCGCATCTCATGCTGCGCGCGAGTCTAAGGCGTACGAAGTAGGGCTGCTCAGGGATATGGAGTGGGACTAATTGCCGTTCCGGCACGGCAACTGGCAAGCGGCGGTTGCGAAATGAGACTTTCTCTGAGCCGCTGCTGCCGAAGGTGGAACCCTCCCCAAAGGGCGGCCGCCCTAGGCTGGACGACCGAGCAGCGCTAAACGGCATCCTATTTGTCTTGCAGACTGGGATTCCGTGGGAAGACGTGCCGCAGGAGCTGGGCT
>NZ_JBFTOQ010000062.1:0-49465 GCF_056398045.1 Cupriavidus sp. 05L411
CCGATGCCGAGGCGCGGCTGATTTCTTCCATGGCGATCATGTGGGCCAGGTAGCCCATATTGGCGCCGCCGTATTCCTCCGCCACCGTGATGCCGAGCACGCCGAGGTCGCCCATCTTCTTCCAGGCGTCCATCGGGAACTGGTCGGTGTGGTCGATCTCTGCCGCGCGCGGCGCCAGTTCGGCCTGCGCCCAGTTGCGCACGGCTTCGCGCAGCATCTCGATGTCTTCGCCCAAGTCGAATTTCAGGCCTGGCAGCTCGGTCGTTGCGATCATGGCGGTCTCCTGATGGAATCGGTCTTGTTGTTTTGTCTGCTTTGTCTGCTTTGTCTGCTTTGTCTGTTTTGTCGTTTGTGGTCAGACGTGGTCCAGCGTGCGCACCACGCACAAGGTCATCAGCATGGTGGCCACCGCCTTGCGCACGCCGGCGGTCTCGCTATACACGTCGCCCTGCGCCACGATCAAGGTGCGGCCGGGCTTGAGCACGCGGCCCACCGCCACCAGCCGCTCGCCCTGGGCGGGTGAGAGCAGGTTGATCTTGTACTCGGCGGTCAGCCCGGCCTCGCCGTCCCCCACGATCGACAGTGCTGCGTAGCCGCAAGCGCTGTCGGCCAGCGCGCCGACGGCGCCACCGTGGAAAAAACCGTGCTGCTGGGTCACGCCCTCGGACCACGGCATAGCGATCTCCACCTCGCCCCGCATGACCCGCGTCAGCGCCGCGCCGAAGGTGGTCATCAGGCCCTGGCGCGAGAAGCTGGTGGCAATGGCATCCGCGCGCTTGGCGGACAACGGCGTGGCATCGACAGCGTGGGGCATGGGCTTTCCTTGTTTGAGAAGCTATTCTATTGACGTTTACGTAAACGTCAATAGAATCAGATGCGCGAACCGGGATAATGGCTCATCAAGCACTTTTCACCACATCCGGTGGCACTTCGCACGCATGTGTCGCCAGCAACGCCCGGCACTGCCGCTCGTGCTGATCGATCTCGGCAAGCTGCGCCTGCAAGTCCTCGAGCTGGCGCTCCAGTGTGCCGCGGTGATGCGCCAGCGAATGCAGGAAGCGCTCCAGCTGCGGCGCGGTGTCTCGCGGCGACTCATACAGGTCGAGAATCTCGCGGATTTCGTTGAGCGTCAGCCCAAGCCGCTTGCCCCGCACGGTGAGCTTCAGGCGCGTGCGCTCGCGCCCGTTATAGACTCGCTTGCGCCCGGTCGGCCCTTCGCGCTCCGGCGACAGCAAGCCCTGGTCCTCGTAGAAACGGATCGCACGCGGCGTCACGTCGAACTCGCGGGCGAGATCGGTGATGGTGTAGGTTGGCGTGGCTGGCGAGTCTGGCATGGTGGCCCGGTAAAAAAGTGAACGGTCGTTCGGTATGGAATGAAGTTTTCGCTTAAGATGGAAAAAGCCCGCTCCAATTGACGTTAACGTTAGCGTCAAGCAAGGCCGCTGGCAACCGCGATATGCAACCGTGACAACGAGAAAGCCCGCCTGCGCGCGGCACCGCGCGCACAGGGCTTCAGACCCGAGAGACGCCTCATGAACGCACTAGAACACGAACTCCAATACCCGTTTGGCGAAACCCTGCCCGAAGGCGGCGCGCGGCAGCAGGTAGCGCCCGGCGTCTACTGGCTGCGCATGCCGCTGCCCTTCGCGCTGGACCACATCAACCTGTGGCTGGTGCGCGACCGCCTTGAAGGCCGCGACGGCTGGACCATCATCGATTGCGGCGTCACCAACGACACCATCAAGGCGCACTGGGAAACCGTGTTCGCCAACGAGCTCGAAGGCCTGCCCGTGCTGCGCGTGCTGGCCACCCACTGCCACCCCGACCACATCGGACTGGCCCACTGGCTGTGCAAGCGCTGGGACGCCCGCCTGTGGATGAGCCTGGGCGACTACATGAACGCCCGCGTGATGGGCGGCGGCAGCGGCATCGGCTCCAACGCCGGCGGCGACTTCGCGGCCAGCCACTTCGCCCGCCACGGCCTGACGGACCCCGACAGCCTGGAAAAACTGCGCGCACGCAAGAGCTACTACCCGTCGCTGGTGCCCGACCTGCCCACCCAGTACCGCCGCATGATGGACGGCGATACCGTGCATATCGGCACCGACCCGGCCAGGTCTGGCTGGCGAGTGATCACTGGCTTCGGGCACGCGCCCGAGCACGTTGCGCTCTACAACGCCGCCTTGAATGTGCTGATTTCCGGCGACATGGTGCTCCCGCGCATCTCCACCAATGTCAGCGTGTTCGACATGGAGCCGGAAGCCAATCCGCTCAAGCTATACCTGGATTCCCTGGGCAAGTACGAGCCGCTGCCGGAAGACGTGCTGATCCTGCCATCGCATGGCCGGCCGTTCCGGAACCTGCATATCCGCATCAAGCAATTGCGCGAACACCATGTGGAGCGGCTTGCCGAGACCCGGGCGGCCTGCGTGGAGAAGGCCTGTAACGCGCATGACATCGTCGGCGTGATTTTCAACCGGCAGTTTGATATTCACCAGATGACGTTTGCCATGGGCGAGGCGCTGGCGCACTTGCATGTGTTGTGGCATGCGGGGGATGTGAGGCGGGAGATTGGGGAGGATGGGGTTGTTAGGTTTCGGGTTTAGCGAGTACTGGTGGGATTTTGCTGCTGCTTCGGCGTTTGCTGCAACTGCAAAATCCGATTCAAAATCAAGAACTTAACTGCAAATTCAACTGCAGTTTCACCTCCCCTGCGGGGCGGCGACCTACTTTTTTGTCTTGCCAAAAAAGTAGGCAAAAAAGGCGCGCCGGATGGGGCGACTACCCCCTCGGGATTTCACGAAAAGAGCGGCCGGGACCCAAACTCGCATCGCCTTAATGCGATACTCAGACATGGGTCCCTCTTCTCCGCTCTTTTCATGAAATCCCGAGGCGCCCCATACGGCCTTGGCACACCTTCACGGCTCGCTTCGCATCGCGCTCCTGTGTTTCCCGCCCCCAGGCGGGAAACACGGCAGAACCAGTGGTCGTGGGGATCAAATCACCATTCGGTGTAGCCGTGATTGCCGCCCCCAGGCGGCAATCACCTMCCCGCGATGCGMAGCGAGCCSTCTGGGTTTTCATCTCCCGTTATGGGGCGCCTCGTCGGCAGGGGAGGTGAAACTGCAGTTGAAGTTGACGTTAAGCCGTAGCAGTTGCAGTTGCAGTTGACGTCAAGCTTGACCACTACAAGCAGTAGCAACCGAAACCGAAGCTCCGCCCTCCCCCCACTAAACCCCAACCGCAAACCGCGACAAATACCTCACCCCCTCCACAGCCCGGCTCCCGTACCAGGAAACCATCTCCCCATCGATCAGCAAAACCTCCTTGCCAATCTGCCGCTCCAGCGCATCGACATGCGCCTCGGTAAACCGATAGGGCTCGCTGGAGAGCAAGACAAGGTCAATCTCCCGCACCAGCGCGTCGCTCCACCGGAAGCTCGGATACCGTGTCTGCGGCGTATTGGGCCGGCTGCACTCCCCTTCAACACAAGCCTGCGGCATGGCGTCAGCCGAAGGCCACGTCTGCCAGTTCACCAACGCCAGCATCTGGCTGATATAGGTTTCGCGCGACACGGTCATCCACGGGTCCTGCCAGATCGCATACAGGACCTTGCGCGCGGGCCACTGCCGGGCACGTACCTGCGCCAGTTCGGACGACATGGCGGCGCAGAGCGATTCCGCTTCGGCAAGGCGGCCGAAGATGCCGCCAAGCAGCCGGTAGAGCGCCAGGTTGTCCGCGGGCGCACAGGGGTGGGTGACGATCACATGCGGCACAAACGCGCGGATCTCGTCCACCGTCTCGCGCCGGTTCTCGTCGATGTTGACCACTACGTGAGTGGGCGCCAACGCCCGCAGGCGTTCAAGATTGACGTCCTTGGTGCCACCCACCTTGGCAACGGCACGCACGGCGGGCTCAGGATGGATGCAAAAGCCGGTGCGCGCCACCATCAGGGAGCCCAGCCCCAGGGCGAACAGCAGTTCGGTAACGGACGGCACCAGCGAGGCAATGCGCACCTCGCCCGTGGCCGGGCCGTGCAGGACGCCGGCTGCGTCCTGCCAGCTCATGGCTGCTTGTCCTGGCTACCTCCCTGCGCGCGCGGCTTGCGCGGCGCGCGGGAGAAGATCGCGTCGTAGAGCCAGCGCGGCATCAGGTGCAGGATGGATGCGACCACGCCCATCTGCCAGGGCACCACGGCAAAGCGGCGCCCTGCGGCAATAGCACGCACCGTCTTGCGGGCGAACACGTCGGCGTCCATCAGGAAGGGCATGCGATAGGGATTGTGCTCGGTCATCGGCGTGCGGATGTAGCCAGGCGCGATAGTGACCACGCGGATGCGCTCGCGGCGCTGTTCCAGGCGCAGGCTCTCCAGCAACTTGATCACGGCGGACTTGGAGGCGCTGTAGGCACCCCCGCCCGGCAGGCCGCGCACGCCGGCCACGCTGGCAATGCCGACCAGCGTGCCGCGCCAGCCGCCGGCGCCGGGATCGCGTTCGCGCATGGGCTGCATGAAGGGCTGGAAGGTGGTGAGCACGCCGAACCAGTTGGTGTCCATCACCATGCGGAAGGCTTCGAGGTCCTCGCGCTCGCTGGCAACGGTGCCAACCGATACGCCCGCATTGGCGATCACGACATCGGGGCAACCAAAATGATCGAGGAAGTCCTGGGCAGCGCGCTGCATGGCAGCGGCATCGCGCACATCCGCGCCATAGACGCGCACCGCATTGGGATTGGGCAGGGTGCGGGCGAATTCACGCAGCACCTCTTCACGCCGGCCAACCAGGCCGAGGATGGCGCCTTGCGAGGCGTACTCGCGCGCCAGGGCCTGGCCGAGTCCGCTCGACGCGCCGGTAAGGAAGACTTTCTGTGCTCGCATCGGGAGGGTCCAGGGGTAAGCGCAACATGGTTCATGCTGACCGACCCGCCCTGGCGCGCGCCGGACGCCGCTGCGCCTCGCCGGCGCCGGCGGTACCGGTCGACCGCTGGTGGCCATCAGCCGGCTCGCGCGTGGCGAGCCCAAAGGCCGACGGCCGCAGCCCGGGAGAATTACATCTTCTTGTCGCGCACCTGGCCGACCAGGTAATCCATGGTCTGGATGGCCGTGCCCTTGGTGCCGGCGATGGACGGCGAGGTCACGTACTTGCCCTGCACCACGATGGTCGGCACGCCGTCGATCTTGTAGGCGTCGGCGATCTTGTTGGCGCGTTGCGAGTTGGTGGTCACCGAGAACGAGTTGTAAGCATCGAGGAAGGCCTTGCGATCGATGCCGTTCTTGGCCATGAAGTCGGCGATTTCGTTGGGGTCCAGCATGCGCTTGCGGTCGACGTGGATAGCGTTGAAGACCTTGGTGTGCATGGCGTCCAGCTTGCCGATGGCTTCCAGCGCGTAGAAGATCTTGGTGTGCGGCAGCAGGTCGTCACGGAAGGCAACCGGCACGCGCTTGAACACCACGTCCTTGCCCTGCTTGCCTACCCAGGCTTCCAGCTCAGGCTCGAAGTCAAAGCAGTGCGGGCAGCCGTACCAGAAGAACTCGGTGACTTCGATCTTGCCCGGCGCGACGGGCTGCGGCGCTTTCAGGACCTGGTATTCCTTGCCCGAGGTGGGCGCGGCTGCCTGGGCGGGCGCGGTCATCAGGAAACCGGTCACAGCGACCAGCGTGGCAAACAAGGTGGCGAGTTTCTTCATGTGGCGCGGCTTTCGAGAATGGGCAATGAGCGTATGACAGCGGCGGGGCAATCCGGTTCAGCGGATTGCCCCGGGTTACCGTTACTGCTTGTTACTGCTTGGTAAAGCGGATGACCGAAGCCTCGAAGCCCGACGCCTGCAGCCGGTCGCGCGAACGGTTCATGTCGTCGATCTTGTTGAACGGCCCCAGGCGCACGCGATAGAGCTTGACGCCATTGACATCGCGCTCGGTCACCTTGGCCTCGAACCCCTGCATGGCCAGGTTGGCCTTCTGGCGGTCGGCGTCGTCCTGCGAGCGGAAGGCACCGACCTGCAGCAGGTAGCCTACCTTATTGGCATCGGCCTGGGCGATCTCGGCGATCGGGTCGGCGACCGGCTTCTCGGCCGGCTTTTCAGCAGGCCTTTCCGCCGGCTTCTGCACGGTCTTGTCGGCCGGCTTCTCGGCAGCGGGCCGATCGGCAGGCTTGTCCGCGGGCTTCTCGGCGGCGGGCTTGTCGACAGCGGGCTTGTCGGCTGGCCGGGTGACGGCCACCGGCGGCTGGCGCTCGGGCGGCTTCACCGTGGTCGGCGCCGGGCCGGACGGCTGCTCGGGCTCAACGGCGGGCCCAACCGGCTTGGCCGGCGTCTTGCTCCACAGTGGCTTGTTGGGATCGCTTGGCGCTTCCTGCGCCGGAGCGGGCAGGTTGCTGACCACATTGCCGGGCTCGGCCGGCTTCTGCGCGCCCTTYTGCTGGAAYGGCGCSGGCGACTTGGTGATGTACAGGGCGACCACTACCGCGATCGCCAGCCCGACGATCAGGCCCAGCACCAGTCCCAGGAACGTACCTCCGCGCTGTGGGGCGCGGCTGGCATTGCGCGGGGTGCGCTTGCGTTGCTGTTGCATGAATTCCTCTAGCGTGATGGCGCGATTATAGAGCCTGCGCCGATCCCGGCATCACTGTCTGTGGTCAGGGCGATACGAATAAGGCGCGTCATGAAAGGGGGCTTGCCCCCCCAATGACGCCGGCCTGGCTTACATGCGCTGCGGCGCCGAGACGCCGATGACGGCCAGCCCGTTGCGCAGCACCTGGCGGGTGGCGGCCAGCATCGCCAGGCGAGCCAGCTTGACCGTCTCGTCGTCCACCAGCACGCGGTCGGAGTTGTAGAAGGCGTGGAAATCGCCGGCCAGGTCSCGCAGGTAGAAGGCGACCGCATGCGGCGCAAGCTCACCCGCCGCTGCCGCCAGCATGTCCGGGAAATCGGCCAGGCGCTGGCCCAGCGCAAGCGCCTGCGGGGTAGCGTCGGCGCCGGTCACGGGGGCCAGGTCGGTGCTGGCCAGGGCAGGCAGCTTGGCCTCCCAGTCCGCACCGCCCCAGGATTCGAAGATCGAGCAGATGCGGGCATGGGCGTACTGCACGTAATACACCGGGTTCTCGTCGTTCTGCTTGAGGGCCAGGTCGACGTCGAAGATGAATTCCGTATCGGCCTTGCGCGACAGCAGGAAAAAGCGCACCGCGTCGCGCCCGCGGGTGAAGTGCTCAGGCCAGTCGGCCACGCCGGCTTCCAGGCAGCCGCGGATGGTCTCGCCGCCTTCCGCACCATTACTCCACTCGATCAGGTCGCGCACGGTCACATAGGAACCGGCGCGCTTGGAGATCTTGACCTCCTCGCCGTTCTTCATGACGGTGACCATCTTGTGCAGGATGTAGTCGGGGTAGCCTTTGGGGATGCCGATGTCCAGCCCCTGCAAGCCGGCGCGCACGCGGGCGATGGTGCCGTGGTGGTCGCTGCCCTGCACGTTGATGACCTTGGCGAAACCGCGCTCCCACTTGCTGGTGTGGTAGGCCACGTCCGGCACGAAATAGGTATAGGTGCCGTCGGTCTTGCGCATGACGCGGTCCTTGTCGTCGCCTTCGTCGGTGGTGCGCAGCCACAGGGCGCCTTCGTTCTCGTAGGTCTTGCCCTTGGCCACCAGCGACTGCACCGCGGCTTCGACGCGGCCGTCGCTGTACAGCG
Source organism: Cupriavidus sp. 05L411 (assembly GCF_056398045.1). Taxonomy (NCBI): domain Bacteria; kingdom Pseudomonadati; phylum Pseudomonadota; class Betaproteobacteria; order Burkholderiales; family Burkholderiaceae; genus Cupriavidus; species Cupriavidus sp. 05L411. The sequence continues at coordinate 7,681 of NZ_JBFTOQ010000062.1, forward strand.
AGGACTCCAGGTAGTAGCGGTCGAACTTGACGCCGAAGGCGCGCAGGTCGATGTCCTGCTCGTTGCGCAGGTAGGCCACGGCGAACTTGCGGATCGACTCGATGTCTTCGACCTTGCCGGAGGCCGTCACGGCGTCGCCGTCGGAGGCGCGCACGGTCTTGCCGGCCAGGAAATCGGCGGCGATGTCGGCAATGTAGTCGCCGTTGTAAGCCGACTCCGGCCACGCGGCATCGCCCGGCTTGAAGCCACGGGCGCGCGCCTGCACCGATACGGCCAGGGTCTGGATCTGCACGCCGGCGTCGTTGTAGTAGAACTCGCGATGCACGGCAAAGCCCTGCCAGTCCAGCAGGTTGGCCAGCGCGTCGCCCAGTGCCGCCTGGCGGCCGTGGCCGACGTGCAGCGGGCCGGTCGGGTTGGCGGAGACGAACTCGACCAGCACCTTGCCGTGCACGCCCTGTGCCTTGGCGCCGTAGCGGTTGCCCTGCTCCAGCACCGCGCGCAGCACATCGGCCTTGGCGGCCGGCGTCAGGCGCAGGTTGATAAAGCCGGGACCGGCGATGTCCAGGCTGGCCACCAGCCCGGCAGTACGCGCGTCGGCCTTGACTGCGTCAACGATCTGCTGGGCCAGTTCCCGCGGGTTGCGCTTGAGCGCGCGGGCAACCTGCATGGCGAGGTTGCAGGCCAGGTCGCCGTGGGCGGCGACCTTCGGACGCTCGAAGACGGCGTCGGGCAGGGCGGTGTCGGCCGGGGCGATTGCGCGCACCGCGTCATTGAACGCAGCGGCAAGATTGGTGGTCTGAACTGGCAGCATGGATGTCGTGGCCCTGAGGCGGTTGTCTGGTGCCGTCGCGGCGGTTCTGCCGCGGTGGCACCGTCACGGGCGGCATGTGGAGGCCGCGCCGCGTGGCAGGCAATGAATTGCAGAACGCAGAATTTTATCAGGTGCTATGCTGACATCATGCAGCAAGCCCAAAACCGGCCGTTGCGAGCCCCCTGCCCGGTCCCGGGACAAGCCGCGCGGGCATGGTTTTCGCCCATGTACTTCGCTGTACGCCAAGGAAAGGAAATATCATGCTGATCACCTTCAAATCCCACGCGTCGCAGGACCTCATCATGATGAGAGACCTTGCCGTGACGCTCCTGGGGATTATCGGCAAGCACCTGGGGGAGCGCGGGGTGATCACCATCGAGGAACTGCCACGCTGCATCCATATACTGGAAGCCGCCGTGACGGACGCCAAGAAGGTGCACCCGGCCGTATCGTCCGTCCATCCCGGCAAGAATGACGACGACAACGAGGAAGAGCCCCTGCACCTGGGCCAGCGCGCCTACCCCTTCCTCGACATGCTGCGCGCATCCCAGCGCGAGAGGACCGAGGTGATGTGGGGGGTGTAGGCCGTGCGCCGAATCCCCGCACACTCGTAGATTGACAACAAGGTAGCCCGCGCCAGCCGGCCACCTTGTCCGCCCTTGCGCTCGCCGCTTCTTGGCCCCCGCTTCTAGCCCTCGCCCCTTGGCCCCGCGTCCCGCCCCACTCGCTCTCCTTTTCCTGCCTTCTCGCGCTTCCGGCAAAAAAATGCCCAGCCGCTGATTCGGGCCGGGCGTGCCGGATCAGGGAGGGATCCGGAAGGGGGTAGAACGGTGCTGCGGGGTACCGCCTACACGGCGTATGCAGCACATACGGCACTGCCAGCCTGGCCGGCGCCTAAGCGCTAGCCCTTGTCCAGCATGTCGGCGAGTTCGTCGGCGTGCTCCTGTGGGCACGTTGGGGGATGGCCGGCTGAGTAGCCTGCCTCACGGCTTCATCAGGCTGGCCGCAATGCCTCGGTCAGTCGTTGCGGCTGCGGCTATTCGCTGCCATCAGCAAGCCGACGAAAGCGCCTACCGCCGCCGCGATACCGATCGCTTTCAACGGCGACGCCGCCACACGCCGCTGCACGCCGTCCACGGCATAGTCGACACGTTCGCGGGCGCGGCTCGCAACGTGATCGCGCAAGGCGCGCGTACGGTCCTGCAACCGGCGCGCGGCTTGCACTGCCTCGGACGAGCCTTCGCGCCCCAGCACTTCCATGGTTTGCTCGAGCTGGGCAATCAGCCGGCTGACCTCGCCGGCCAGGGGCCCCGCGGCTTCGCGGGCGGCGCCGCGCGTATCGCGCGCGGCATGCCGGATCTGGCGCACCGTGCTCTCGGCGCTGTCAGCCAGGTGATTCACTTCTTTGCGGATCTTCGGATTGTTGGTCAACATCGGCTTATCTCCGTTTGGTCTGATGACGCACTGTGATGCGGTTCGTGCTGCCTGCCAGGAAATCGGGAAGGTGGGATCTGCATGAGCAGTGCGGCGCCTTCGCTGCCATCGCGCTGCCATCGCGAAAGCCGCACCAGACACCCCCAAGCGACCCCCTAGCGTCTGACCAGGCTGATCACAAACGTCACCAGCGCAACCACCAGGAAGATGAAGAACAGGATCTTGGCGATCTCGACCGCCCCTGCCGCGATGCCCCCAAAGCCGAATACCGCGGCGATCAGGGCGATGACAAAAAATACGAGTGCGTAGTGCAACATGGTGATAGCTCCCTAAATGGATTGGGCTGCCGCGCCAGCAGGCGCGCGCCTGGCAAATGACGGTGGCTGGCGATTGCGGTTGCGGTTGCGGTTGCGGTTGCGGTTGCGGTTGCGGTTGCGGTTGCGGTTGCGGTTGGCTATTTCACCGCCTTGAACACGGTCACGCCCAGGACAAGGAACAGCACGAACAGCACCAGGAAGATGAAGAACAGGATCTTGGCAATGCCGGCCGCACCGGCAGCAATACCTGTGAACCCCAGCAAGCCGGCGACCACGGAAACCACTGCAAAAATCAGCGCCCATTTCAGCATTGACGTTCTCCCTCTCTCTTCCCTGGCTGGCTTGACACAGGGTGCGCAAGCTCATGGAACCATGGTAGAAATCAGACCTTCGCGCAGACACCGCTGCCGCACCGATTCGCTTGTCAGCCAATTCCTACAGCCCAAGCGCCGGCGCGGCCTCGCGGGCAGCACCGGCGACGCGGCAGGTTGACCGCAGACCGTCGATGTGCTTCCATCGTCGCAGACAAGGTGCAGGCCAGGCGCGGGAAACGCCGCGCCGGCCGAGCGCCCGACATCGGGAAACGAACATGTTCAAGCAGTCACTGCTGCGCTCGACCTTGCTTCTGGCGGGCGGCATCGTGCTTACCGTGGTGGTGCTGATCGCCTCCGAGGCGGGCAACATCCGCTTGCGCCAGGGCTATACGCAAGTCATCCAGTCGCAGCAGGTACAGGGCCAGATCAACTCCCTGCTCGGCGAGCTGGTCACCGCCGAAGCCGGCCAGCGTGGCTTCCTGCTGACCGGCAAGGAAAGCTACCTCCAACCGTACTATCAGGCCGTGCCGCGCATCAATGCGCTGATGAGCGCGCTGCGCAACCGCTACGCGGACGACCCGGAGGCGCTCAAGCTGTTCACCGAGGCCTCCGCCGCCGTCAGCCGCAAGCTCACCGAGATGGACCTGACACTGATCTACGGCAAGCGCGACGTGGAAGTGGCGCTCGACCTGGTGCGCACGGACTTCGGCAAGCAGACGATGGACAACGCGCGGCGCGGGCTGGAGGCCTTGCTGCAACGCGAGGCCAAATCGGTGTCGCAGAGCCTGGAGTACGCCGACCGCGACCTTGCGCTGTCGCGCTACGGCATCGGCCTGCTGACCGCCATCAATATCGTGCTGCTGATCGTGGTGGGCTTGCAGCATTCGCGCCGCATGGCGGTATCGGAAGCCGAACGCAACGAGCTGGAAGAAGAAAGCGCGCGCCTGGACAGCATGGTGCGCTCGCGCACACGCCAGCTATCGGCGCTGGCATCCCACCTGCAGCGCGTGACCGAGGACGAGAAGACGCGGCTGGCGCGCGAGCTGCACGACGAGCTGGGCGCCATCCTGACCGCCACCAAGCTAGATATGCATTGGGTGCGCCGCCGCATCCAGGACACTCACCCGGATGTGGCGGAAAAGCTCACCCGCGTGATGCTGCACGTGGACCAGGGCATCCAGATCAAACGGCGCCTGATCGAGGACCTGCGGCCCACCGTGCTGCTCAACCTGGGCCTGAAGGAGGCCATCGGCCAGCTGGTGGAGGAAGTGGCGGCGCGCAACCAGTGGGAGGCGGATGTGCAGCTGGCAGAGGCGGTGCCTGCGCTGCGCGACGACGCTGCCATCGCCCTTTATCGCATCGTGCAGGAGTCGCTCACCAACGCCAGCAAGTACGCCGAAGCGCAGCGCGTGTCCATCCAGCTCGATTGCGCCGGCGGCATGCTCGAGCTGGCAATCAGCGACAACGGGCGCGGGCTGCCGGAGGACTTCGAATCGCGGCGCTCGGTGGGGCACCATGGCCTGCTGGGGATGGAGCAGCGCGTGATTGCGCTGGGCGGCACGCTGGAGCTCCAGTCGGAACCCGGTGCCGGCGTCACCATCCGGGTGGTGGTGCCGCTCACCGATGCCATCGTGGCGCCGGCGCGCGACGATGAGGACGAGCTCGACGGCCTGGGGGACCCCGGCGAGCAGCCGCAGGACGAGCCCACCGGCACGCCGCCGGCCAACTAGCCAGCCAAGCAGTGAAAAATGGAAAAGGGGCTCCGCGGAGCCCCTTTTCCATTCCTCTTGTCCACCTGTTCTCTTGCCCGGTTGCCATGCACACGGCATGGCGGCTGGCACCTTACATCTTCTGCTTGGTGCTCTCGGCGGCGCCTTGCACCTTCTCGCCGCCCTTCTCGATGTCCTTGCCAGCACCGGCCATTGTGTTGCAACCAGTTACCAGGACCACACCTGCCAGGGCACACAGCGCCATCAGCTTTCTCATGATTCTCTCCTTGCTCTAGGTTGACGCGGCATGGCCGCGATTGGAACTGCCGGTACTGACAATACGGTCGATATGGTCGATACGCATTCAGCCATCTGCCTGCGCGTACTCCTCGATCACCCGGAACACCTGCTCGAGCTCAAGCGACTTGTCAAAGAAATAGTCCGCGCCGGCCTCGGCGCACTGCCGCCGGTATGTGGGCACCTGGGCATGATTGGTGTAAACGATGCGGATGCCCGACACCTCGGTCTTCTGCAAGGCGCGCAGCACGTTGATCCCGTTGCCTTGCCGCAACTGCAGGTCGACGATGACGACCTCGTACTTGCCCGCCTCGTAGAGGCGCAGCGCTGCGCTTTCGGTATCTGCCCAATCCACGACTTCGATAAACGGAAACGCGTTCAGGTATTCAAGCAATATACCCCGCAGTACCGCTGAGTCCTCGATTAGCAGGACCCGTAGCGCGCGATACGAGGGGGCCGCAGCTTGATCCAACATGGTTCCATGGTAGCAACAGAGTATCGGGAAAGACCATCGGCGTCCGTCCTACAGCAGCGTCAGGCAAACGCGGCAGAGTGCCGTGGAGTGCGCCTTGCCTTTGCGGCGCCTACTCCACCAGACCGTTCTTGATCGCGTAGTAGGTCAGGTCGGCATTGGTCTTCATGCCCATCTTTTCCAGGATGCGCGAGCGATAGGTGCTGACCGTCTTGACGCTCAGGAACAGCTCCTCGGCGATCACCGAGACCGACTGCCCGCGCGAGAGCTTGCAGAAGATCTGGAACTCGCGCTTGGACAAGGTCTGGTGCAGCGGCTGGTTGGTGGGCTTGTCGAGCCCGCCGATAAGCAGGTCCGCCACGTTGGCGCTGACATAGCGCCGGCCCTGGGCCACGGTGCGGATGGCCTTGACGAGATCGTCGGGCGCGCTTTCCTTGGTCAGGTAGCCGGAAGCGCCCGCGCGGATCAGGTTGATGGCGTACTGGTCTTCCGGGTAGGTGGAGAGGATCAGCACCGGCAGGTCGGGATGGCGCTGGCGCAGCAGCTTGAGCACGTCGATGCCGTTGCGGTCGGGCATCGAGATATCGAGCACCACCACATCGAACTCGAGCTCACGCAGCCGTATCATGACTTCGTCGCCGCTGGCTGCCTCGCCCTCCACCCGGATATCGGGCTCGTCGGCAATAAACTGCCGCAGACCGGCGCGCACGATCTGGTGATCGTCGGCGATCAAAACGCGAATCATGATGTCTCCCTGGGCATGGATGCACCAGCTCTCAGGAGCGGCCGGGCTAATGCATTGTAGTGCTTACAAAACTGCCCGACTGTCGGTGTAAGACTGACAGGCTCCCAGCTGGCCACGCCAATGAGAAAGGGACGGGGGTGATCCCGTCCCTGTGTTCCAGCATGCCAGACTTGCCGGCCTGGCCAAGCTTACTGGGCCTTGGTCGCCGCGCCGGTGTCGGCGGCCGCGCTGGTGTCGGTTGCTGCCTCGCCCTTCTTGGTCTTGGCGTGGCTGCTGTGCTTCTTGGTCTTGGCGGTCGACTTGGCGTGCGTGCCGGCGGCGGCATCGGCGCCAGCCTTGGCGTCCACGCCCTTGTCGGCGCTCGCCGAAGCGCCCAGGCCAGCGTTCACACCTGCGCTGGCGGCTGCACCCTTGTCGGCGGGCGCGCTGATCGCGGGCGCCGCCATGGCGCCGGTGGCGCCAGCCTTCGCATCAACGCCGGTTCCTTGTGCCATGGCCAGCGAGGAAGCGGCGGCGATCGAGAGAGCGGAAAGGGAGATCAGCAGTTTGTTCATGGAGAGGCTCCTAGCAGTTTGCGCCGCTGCGAAACATTCGCTGCGGTGTTCACTTGATGTGAGCCCTCAGTCTAGGGACGCAGACCCGCGCGGTCTGTTAGGAGATGTAATGCCTTGTAAGGAGTAGTGAAGAACTTACAAAGGTGCATGGATGCGCCGAAAGAGGCTTTTCCCTGCTCGCCCAATGGCTTGCGACGGCGCGGCGGCGCAAAACGCCGCCGCGCCGTCACGCAAGTGGTTACAGGTTTGGCGCGAGCGCGCGCTCCAGTACGCTGCGTTCTTCGCCGCGGCGCGCCACCATATCGTCGAACTGGTCCTGGCCGATCTTGCCCACGGAGAAATACGTCGACTCCGGATGCGCCAGGTAGAAGCCGCTCACCGACGCGGCCGGCGTCATCGCCAGCGAGTCCGTGATGCCCATGCCGATCTCGGCGGCGTTGAGGAATTCGAACATCGGCGCCTTGACCGTATGCTCCGGGCAGGCCGGATAGCCCGGCGCCGGACGGATGCCGCGATAGGTCTCGGCGATCAGTTGCTCGTTGGTCAGCACTTCGCCGGCGTCGTAGCCCCACAGGTCGCGGCGCACGCGCTCGTGCAGGCATTCGGCAAAGGCTTCGGCCAGGCGGTCTGCCAGCGACTTCAGCATGATCGCGTTGTAGTCGTCATGGTCGGCCTCGAACCGGGCCTCCTTCTTGTCCACGCCGATGCCGGCCGTGACGGCGAACACGCCGATGTAGTCGGCAATGCCGCTGTCCTTGGGCGCGATGAAGTCGGCCAGGCAGCGGTTGGGGCGCATCACGCCATCGATCACCGGGCGCTCGCTTTGCTGGCGCAGGTTGTGCCAGGTCAGCGCGACCTGGCTGCGGGTCTCGTCGGTGTAGATCTCGATGTCGTCGTCGTTGACGGTGTTGGCCGGCAGCAGGGCCAGCACGCCGTTGGCAGTCAGCCAGCGGCCCTGGATCAGGCGCGACAGCATGGCCTTGCCGTCCGAGAACACGCGGCGGGCGGATTCGCCGACGATCTCGTCATTGAGGATGTCGGGGAATTTGCCGGCCAGGTCCCATGTCTGGAAGAACGGGGCCCAGTCGATATAGTTGGCGAGCTCCGTCAGGTCGTAGTTGCGGAAGATGCGCCGGCCGATGAATTTCGGCTTGGGTGGCACGTAGGCGCTCCAGTCCACCGGCGTCTTGTTGGCGCGGGCCTTGGCCAGCGACACCATCGGCGTGGCCTTCTTGTTGGCGTGCTGGTGGCGGATGCGTTCGTAGTCGGTCTTCAACTCGTCCAGGTACCKGGCCGCGCCKTCGTCGGACAGCAGGCTSGAYGCCACGCTGACCGAGCGCGAGGCGTCCGGCACGTASACCACCGGGCCTTCGTAGTKCGGSGCGATCTTSACSGCSGTGTGCACGCGCGAGGTGGTGGCGCCGCCGATCAGCAGCGGGATCTTCTTGATGCGGAAGTAGTCGTCGCGCTGCATCTCGGAGGCGACGTAGGCCATTTCCTCGAGCGACGGCGTGATCAGCCCGGACAGGCCGACGATGTCCGCGCCCTCGACCTTGGCGCGCGCCAGGATCTCGTTGCACGGGACCATCACGCCCATGTTGACSAYYTCGAAGTTATTGCACTGSAGCACCACCGAGACGATGTTCTTGCCGATGTCGTGCACGTCGCCCTTGACGGTGGCGATGACGATCTTGCCGCGCGCCTTGACGTCGCCGCCGGCCTCGGCCAGCAGGCGCTTTTCTTCCTCGATGTAGGGCAACAGGTGAGCCACGGCCTGCTTCATCACGCGGGCGCTCTTGACCACCTGCGGCAGGAACATCTTGCCGGCGCCGAACAGGTCRCCCACGATRTTCATGCCRTCCATCAGCGGGCCTTCGATCACCTCGATCGTGCGGCCGCCGCGCGCTTCCACCTGCTGGCGCACTTCCTCGGTGTCTTCCACGATGAAGGTGGTCAGGCCATGCACCAGCGCATGCGACAGGCGGTCGGCCACCGGCACCGGGTTCTCCGGGGTGCCGCGCCACAGCAGGTTTTCCTCTTTCTTCGCACCACCGCCCTTGTAGCGGTCGGCGATCTCCAGCAGGCGGTCGGTGCTGTCCTCGCGGCGGTTGAGCACCACGTCTTCCACGCGCTCGCGCAGCTCGGCGTCGAGTTGGTCGTACACGCCGAGCTGGCCGGCGTTGACGATGCCCATGTCCATGCCCGCCTTGATGGCGTGGTACAGGAACACGGTGTGGATGGCTTCGCGCACCGCGTCGTTGCCGCGGAACGAGAACGATACGTTGGACACGCCGCCGCTGACCTTGGCGTACGGCAGGTTCTGCTTGATCCAGGCGGTGGCCTCGATGAAGTCCACTGCGTAGTTGTTGTGCTCTTCGATGCCGGTCGCCACCGCGAAGATGTTCGGGTCGAAGATGATGTCTTCGGGCGGGAAGCCAACTTCATTGACCAGGATGTCGTAGCTGCGCTTGCAGATCTCGGTCTTGCGGGCAAAGGTGTCGGCCTGGCCCTGCTCGTCGAAGGCCATCACCACGGACGCGGCGCCGTAGCGGCGGATCAGCTCGGCGTGATGGCGGAACTGTTCCTCGCCTTCCTTGAGCGAGATCGAGTTGACCACGGGCTTGCCCTGCACGCACTTCAGGCCGGCCTCGATCACTTCCCACTTGGACGAGTCCAGCATGATTGGCACGCGCGCGATATCGGGCTCGGAGGCGATCAGGTTGAGGAACCTCACCATGGCCGCCTTGGAGTCCAGCATGGCTTCGTCCATGTTGATGTCGATGATCTGCGCGCCGTTCTCGACCTGCTGGCGGGCTACCACCAGCGCATCGTCGAACTGGCCGTTCAGGATCATGCGGGCGAAGGCCTTGGAGCCGGTGACGTTGGTGCGCTCGCCGACGTTGACGAAGAGCGTGTCTTCATCGATGGTGAAAGGCTCGAGGCCGGACAGGCGCATCGGACGCGGCGGCAGGGTATCGTTGGTCATGGCTTGATCTTGTTCTGTGGGCTCGCGATGCGAGTTCAGGCGGCGTCGCGGTACTGGCCGGGCCAGGTGCGCGGCTTCTTGCTGGCCACGCGCTCGGCGATGGCGGCGATGTGCTCGGGCGTGGTGCCGCAGCAGCCGCCCACCAGGTTCACCAGGCCGGACGCGGCAAACTCCTCCACCAGCGACGACGTGACCTCCGGGGTTTCGTCGAAGCCGGTATCGCTCATCGGGTTGGGCAGGCCGGCGTTCGGATAGCACGACACAGCCGCGTCGCAGATCTTGGCCAGCTCGGCGATGTAAGGGCGCATCAGCGTGGCGCCGAGCGCGCAGTTCAGCCCGAAGGTGATCGGGCGGGCGTGGCGCAGGCTGTTCCAGAAGGCTTCCACCGTCTGGCCGGASAGRATGCGCCCSGAGGCGTCGGTSACSGTGCCGGAGATCATCACGGGCAMGCGCTCGCCGGTGTCYTCGAACAACTGGTCGATGGCGAACAGCGCRGCCTTGGCATTGAGCGTATCGAAGATGGTTTCCACCAGGAACACATCGGCACCGCCCTCCAGCAGACCCTTGCCCTGCTCGTAGTACGAGTGGCGCAGCTCTTCGAAGGTCACGTTGCGCGCACCCGGGTCGTTCACGTCCGGCGAGATGCTCGCGGTCTTGGGCGTGGGGCCGAAGGCGCCGGCCACAAAGCGCGGCTTGTCGGGCGTGCTGTACTTGTCGCAGGCCTCGCGCGCCAGCCGGGCGGCAACAACGTTCATCTCGTACGCCAGGTCCGCCATCTTGTAGTCTTCCTGGGCCACGCCCGTCGCACCAAATGTATTGGTCTCGATCAGGTCGGCGCCGGCGGCCAGGTATTGCTCGTGGATCTCGCTGATGACCTGCGGGCGGCTCAGCAGCAGCAGTTCGTTGTTGCCCTTGACGTCGACATGGTGCCCGGCGAAACGCTCGCCGCGGTAATCCGCCTCGGTCAGCTTGTAGCGCTGGATCATGGTGCCCATGGCACCATCCAGGATCAGGATGCGCTCGCGCAGCAGGGCCGGCAGGTTGGCCGCCCGGGTGTAGGGACGCGCGGGAGGAAGCGAGGCGGAACGTGGGGCGGCGCTCATGTGGGGCTCGACAGCAAGAGAAAAGACTGCGATTTTATCAGTTACATCAATGGTTTGCGGAATAACGGCAGCATCCGGGCGGTGCAGCCAGCGGCGCTCGCGGGTTGCCGCGCGGCACCGCCCGGCCCTACACTGGGGCACATTCGCCCTCATTCCCATTAACGGAAAGCCTTGCCCATGCAACACCTCAGCCCCGGCGACGCGCAAACGCTCCTCAGCGAGTCGCCCGACGCGCTCTTCATCGATTGCCGCAGCGAAATGGAGTACCTGTTCGTCGGGCACCCCAAGGGGGCACACAATGTGCCCTGGAACGATGGCCCCGACTGGGAGGTGAACCCGCATTTCGTGCAGTCGGTGAAGAAGCTCGCTGGCCAGGCATCGGCGCGCCCGGTGTTGCTGATCTGCCGCAGCGGCAACCGCTCGACAGCCGCCGCGCGGGCCCTGGAGGGTGCCGGGTTTTCTACCGTCTACAACGTGCTGCATGGCTTCGAGGGCGACCTCGACGCCGAGCGCCACCGCAATACGCTCAATGGCTGGCGCCATGCCGGGCTGCCCTGGGAACAGTATTAACAGTATTGAATGACCGGAAGCTGGCCGGGAACAGACCCTGAAAGCAAGAAGCCCGCGCTGTGCGCGGGCTTCTTGCTATTTACTCTATGGCTTGGCTTGCCGGCCCGTCACGCGACGCAAAGCTGGCAAAGGCAACCGCGGAGCCTAGTGCATCACTAGCGGGTGAATCATCACTGTATCGAACTTGCCAAGGAAATCATCCACCTCTTCCACCGACGGCTCGCTTTCGATCAGACGCGTCACGTCCGCACGAAAGCTCTCGGCCATCTGGCCACCGAGGAAAATCTCGCGCTTCAGGTTCTTGTCCACGATTTCATAGCCGCCAGAGGCAAGAGGCGCATGCTCGACATCCGCACCAAACTCGACAATGCAGTAATTGTCGCTGTTGTAGATCATTTGCATGGCATACCTCCTGGCTGTCATGGGTCAAGCGGCGGGCGACTGATTATTTCGATAACCGGCACACTGGCCGGCTGCCCTCCGCGATTTCACCTCCAAGCTGAGGGTGTTTGCCGTGTTTTCAAGTTCTGCTTCGGCAAACCGCAGGTTTTAAGCGTTCCCTCACTACATTGGGCAACGGCCATCCCAGCAAGTTCTTGAGTTTGGTGGGAAAGCTATCGCCCGCTGTTCCGCCCTGAGCGCCAAAGTTCATCTCAGGGTACATCGCACTGTGCGCCGCAAGCCGCATTGCCAAGGAAAGCATCCAGCACGCAATGAAAGCGGTCCGCCTGCTCGATATGGGCAAGGTGCGCGGCATGAGGCAGGATTTCGAGCCGGGCACCGGGAATGGCGGCGGCAATCTCGCGTGCCATCGCCGGCGGCGCCCCCAGGTCCTCCTCGCCGGCCACTACCAGAGTAGGACAATGAATCCGCGAAATCGCCCCGGCCAGGTCAAATGCCATGATGGCCTGGCTGGTTCCGACGTACCCGTGCACGGGCGTGGCCAGCAGCATCTCGCGCACGCGGGCCACCTCCTGTGGATGCGCCCCCCGGAATGCCGCGCTGAACCAGCGTTGCATGGTGCTGTCGGCAACGCCCGCCATGCCATGTGCTTCCACATGGCCGATGCGCTCATGCCACATCGGGTGGACATCCATCGGCGTGCGGTTGACGGTCGCGACCAGGGTCAGCGACAGCAAGCGCTCGGGATGGCGCACGGCCGCGGTCTGGCCAATCATGCCGCCCACCGAGACCCCGACGAAATGCGCAGCCGGCACCTCCAGCACATCCATCAGGCAGGCCACGTCGTCGGCCAGGCGGATCATCGAGTAGGCGCCGATCGGCGCATCGCTCTGGCCGTGCCCGCGCAGGTCGTAGCGCAGCACGCGATAACGCGGCGCCAGGTGGCGCGCCGTGGCATCCCACAAGGTGTGATTGGCGCCCAGTGCATGCGCCAGGACCACCCAGGGGCCGTCGCCCCCGTCGATGCGCACGTGCAGGCTGATATCGCCCACGCGCACGCGGCGGGTCTCGGATGGTGGCAGGGTGGCGCTCATGACGGGTCTCCGGATGTTGGTGAAAACACGGTGAACCACAGCGGCGGCCGATGCCGCAGCTTGCGGATGGCTTGAGGACGGCTTGCGGACGGGCTTAAGTCGGCCTGAAGACAGCTCGCAGGCTCAGCGCAGCGGTTCGCTGTCGCGATAAACGAGCTCGATCTGCGTGCCGTCGGGCTCCGTCTGCCGCAGCTTCACTGGCATCCACTGCAGCGACTGCGCCAGCCACACTTCCACGCGCCGGCGATCATTGGCATGGCGCGGCAGCCGCACGAAATGCTTGGCCCGCACCGCGCCATGGCCGGTATCCACGTCCTCTTCCCCCACATACTGCACCTGCATGGGCTCCAGGTCACGCGTATCCGCCACATCGAAGGTCTCCGTCACGCCCGGCGTGGCGTAGCGCTGCGGATTGCCCCGCACCAGCCCCACCAGTTGCAGGAACACGCTGAAACGGTCCTGGCCCGCGGCCGGCAGCGGCTCCTGCTTGCCGCGCCCCTCGAAGACGAGCGTACCGGCAGCGCGATCGAAGCGTGCCGCCTCGACGCGGTTACGGCGGCTCTCCTCATAGCGCTCGGGTGCGAGGCCGCGCTCGTTGAGCGCGCCGGTGCTGTGAAAGGCGAAGCGGAACCACAACACCCGTGTCTCCACCGCGAGCTGGTAGTGCGCGCCGTCGTGCTGCCAGCGGATCAGGCCATCCGGGTTCTGCACGCCGTTGACGAAGCTGGCGTAGTGCAGCAGCGTGGATGGGGGCGCCGAGTAGCGAACGTTGTCAGGGGGCGCCGCGGCCTGCGCGGCCGCCGGCGCGGACGCGGGCGCCGCACTGCTCCCGGCGCTGCCAGCGGCGCTCGCCATGGAAGGGCCGGCGCCAGGCGTGGCAAGCAGCGCTGGCGCCTCAGGGGCGGCGGGGGCTTCAACCGGGGGCGCAGGCGTGGACGTGGGCGTTGGCTCGGCGCGCGCCGCCGGAGGCCGCTTTGGTGCGGCCGGGGCCGGGCGTGGCGGCGCTACGGGTGCCGGCGGCGCCGGCGGCGGCAGCAGGATGGCGTCGAGCGGCGGCGGCGCGGTCGGGTCCCGCGGCAGCCCGGGCATATGCAGCAGGCCCAGCACCGCCAGCAGGTGGGCAGCCAGCACCAGCGCAAGCGCCACCGCCCAGCGCAGGCGGCGCGAGGTCGGCTTACGGGTGAGGGCCGTTCGGCCCGCTCGTCGGGCTGCCACCAAGATAACCAAGCTCCGAAGAAATCTGCCGGGCAATATCGCGCACATGACGATCGACCGTACCACCCCATTCTGCATCGAATACGCTCTGCGCGCCCAGCACGATCAGCGCCATCGCCACGTGGCCGTTGGCATCGAACACCGGCATCGAAAACGCATTGATGCCCGGCAGCACGCCGCCCTTCACACGCGCCGCGCCGTGGGCGCGAACGTCTTCGCAGACCACGTCATAGTCGGCCAGCGAGCGCGGCAGGTCCGGAATATCGTCATGGCCGCGCTCTGCCAGTTCCCGTTCGACCAGCGGCCGCGTCTGTTGTTTCGGCAGGTAGGCGCCGTACAGCCTGCCGGTGGCGGAGTTGAGCATGGGCATCACGTCGCCCAGGCGCAGGCTGACCGTGACCGGGTGGCTGGACTCCTCCCAGTGCACGATGGTCGGGCCGTGGTTGCCCCAGACGGCGATGCCAATGGTCTGGTCCATCTCGTCGCGCAATTGCGACAGGATCGGGCGGGCCTTCTTGACCGGGTCGAGCCGATTGAGGCCGGCGAGGCCCAGTTGCAGCGCGAACGGCCCGAGATCGTAGCGCCCGCCAACCGGGTCCTGCACCACCACGCCGAGCCGCTGGAAGCTGACCAGGTAGCGATGCGCCTTGGCCGGATTCATGTCGGCGGCGGCGGCGAGGTCGCGCAGCATCATGGCGCGCGGCGATGCCGCCAGCGCCTGCAGCAGCTTGAAGCCAACCTCGATCGACTGGATGCCGGAACGCAGTTTGGAATCGTCTTCTTCAGGTTCGGTCATGCGGCAACGGGGGGCAAGAAATTGAAAAAGAAATGCATCAATCACACGTACCGGCTGCGCGCACGCAAAGCAATCATGCCGCCCGGCCCATAAATTTACTATAGCGAAATCGATTTACCAATTTTTAAACCGTCGGTAGACTTTGAGCGCACCTTTGAGCGCACATATACAGGTCGGGGCGAATCGATATCTTCGGCACCGGCCAATACCGGCGCGGGCATGCCGCCATGCAATCCAGATGGCGCGGCGCGGCCGCTTTCTACAGGAGACGAAGATGACCCGCCTTTCCCCCTTCGGCCAACGCGCCGCCCTGCAAGCATGGCGCGCCTGCGCGGCGCCGCTGCTAGCCGCGCTGACGCTGGGCGCCGCCGCGTTCCAGCCCGCCTGCGCCGCCGACAACTGGCCCGCCCAGCCGATCCGCTGGGTCGTGCCCTATCCCGCGGGAGGCGGCACCGACGTCGTGGCGCGCACGCTGGGCCAGGCCATCACGCCGGCGCTGGGCCAGCAGGTGGTGAT
This sequence comes from Cupriavidus sp. 05L411, assembly GCF_056398045.1. Taxonomy (NCBI): domain Bacteria; kingdom Pseudomonadati; phylum Pseudomonadota; class Betaproteobacteria; order Burkholderiales; family Burkholderiaceae; genus Cupriavidus; species Cupriavidus sp. 05L411. The sequence continues at coordinate 23,016 of NZ_JBFTOQ010000062.1, forward strand.
CGACAACCGCCCGGGCGCGGCCACCATCGTCGGCGCCGATGCGGTGGCGCATAGCAAGCCCGATGGCTACACGCTGCTGACCGCCGATACCGCCACCCTGGCCGCCAATCCGTCGCTGTACAAGAAGCTGCCCTACAACGCCGACAAGGACTTCGTGCATGTGGGGATGGTGGCGCGCTTTCCGCTGATCCTGGTGGCAACGCCGAACTTCCCGGCGCGCACGCTCAAGGAAGCCATCGAATACGTGCAGAAGAACCCCGGCAAGGTGAATTTCGCCTCGCCGGGCGCGGGCAGCCCGCACCACCTGGCCATGGAGCTGTTCATGGACCAGACCAAGACCAGGATGACCCACGTGCCCTACAAGGGCGCCGCGCCGGCGGTGCAGGACCTGCTCGCCGGCCAGGTCGAACTGATGTTCCTTGACCTCGCCTCCGGCCAGCAGAACGTGGCGGCCGGGAAGGTGCGCGCGCTGGGCGTGGCCACGCCCAAGCGCCTGACGGCGCTGCCCACGGTGCCGACGGTGGCAGAAGCCGGCGTGCCCGGCTTCGAAGCCTATGCCTGGCAAGGCGTGGTCGCGCCGGCCGGCACCCCCAAGCCGGTGGTGACCCGCCTGAACGCCGAGCTGGTGAAGGCGCTCAAGAGCGCCGACGTGCAGAAACGCTTCGAAGGCATCGGCGTGGAGCCGGTCTCCAGCACGCCCGAGGAGTTCGCGCAGTACGCGCATGCTGAAGCCGAGCGCTGGGGCAAGCTGATCAAGGCCAAGGGCATCACGGTAGACTAGCGGGCTGCTTTTTCAGCTTTTCCGCTTTTTCCGCTTGATCTGCTTTTTTCCTAACGCACCGCATACATGAAACTCGCCACCCTCAAGGACGGCTCGCGCGACGGCCAGCTCGTGGTTGTCTCGCGCGACCTGAAGACCGCCCACTACGTCAACGATGTCGCCGGCAAGCTCCAGACCGTGCTGGATGACTGGAACTTCTACGCGCCGCAGCTGCAGGACGTCTACGATGCCCTGAACGCGGGCCGCGCGCGCCACCCCTTCGCCTTCGACCCCAGGTCATGCATGGCACCGCTGCCGCGCGCCTACCAGTGGGCCGACGGCTCCGCCTACGTCAACCACGTGGAACTGGTGCGCCGCGCGCGCGGCGCCGAGATGCCGCCGGAGTTCTGGACCGATCCGCTCATGTACCAGGGCGGCTCCGACGACATGATCGGCCCGCATGACGATATCGTGTGCGCCAGCGAAGCCTTCGGCATCGACTTCGAGGCCGAGGTCGCCGTCATCACCGGCGACGTGAAGATGGGCGCCAAGCCCGAGCAGGCCGCCGACGCCATCCGGCTGATCATGCTGGCCAATGATGTATCCCTGCGCAACCTGATCCCCGCCGAGCTGGGCAAGGGCTTCGGCTTCTTCCAGAGCAAGCCGGCTACCGCCTTCTCGCCGGTGGCGGTCACGCCCGACGAACTGGGCGAAGCCTGGCGCGAGCGCCGCGTGCACCTGCCGATGACCGTCCACTGGAACAGCAAGAAGGTGGGCGCGCCCGACTGCGGCACCGACATGGTGTTCGATTTCGGCCAGCTCATCGCCCATATCTGCAAGACGCGCAATGTGCGCGCAGGCAGCATCGTCGGCTCCGGCACCATCTCCAACGTCGACCGCAGCAAGGGCTACTGCTGCATCGCCGAGAAGCGCATGCTGGAGATCATCGACGGTGGCCAGCCGGTCACCGGCTTCATGAAGTTCGGCGACGCGGTCAAGATCGAGATGTTCGATGCGCAGGGCCGCTCGGTGTTCGGCGCGATCGACCAGCTGGTGTCGGCCAAGGACTGAGGCTGAGGGAAACGCCGCGGGCCACGCTGTTTGCCGCTGGCCGCGCGGCGATGGGAGTGCTTATAATTGACCGACCGAACGGTTGGCTAATTGCCGTCGACTGCGCCAGGCAGCCACCGGCGGCGACCCGGGCCGTTTTTCGCGGCCCGGCCCCCACGCGTCACCAAGGAATGGCCCCGGCCATCGCTGCCCCATGACCGCAATCCCTCCGCAAGCGTCCACGCCTTCGTCCACCCCGCTAGCGTCCGGCACGGACAACATTGACGACGCACCGTTGTCGCCACGCTATGACCGCTACCAGGCACTGACCCTGCGCCGGCATGGCCCCATCCTCGAGATCGTGATGGGTGCGCAACAGTCCGCCAACCGCAAGCTGGCCACAGCCGATGCCAATATGCACCGCGAGCTGGCCGAGATCTGGCGCGACGTGTCCGCCGATCCGGACGTGCGCGTGGCGCTGATCCGCGGCGAAGGCAAGGGCTTTTCGGCCGGCGGCGACCTGTCCCTGGTGGAAGACATGGCCAACGATTTCGCCACCCGCACCCGCGTGTGGCACGAGGCCCGGGACCTGGTCTACAACGTGATCAATTGCGACAAGCCGATCGTGTCGGCCATGCACGGCCCGGCGGTCGGCGCTGGGCTGGTGGCTGGCCTGCTGGCCGATATCTCGATCGCGGCCAGGACCGCGCGCATCGTCGATGGCCATACACGCCTGGGCGTGGCGGCGGGGGACCATGCCGCAATCGTGTGGCCCCTGCTGTGCGGGATGGCCAAGGCCAAGTACTATCTGATGCTGTGCGAGTCGGTGAGCGGCGAAGAGGCCGAGCGCATCGGGCTGGTGTCGCTGACCGTGGACGAAGAGGAACTGGTCGAGCGCGCCTTCGACGTGGCGCGCCGGCTGGCCGCCGGGTCGCAGGCGGCAATCCGCTGGACCAAGTACGCGCTGAATAACTGGCTGCGCATGGCGGGCCCCTCGTTCGATGCCTCGCTGGCGCTGGAATTCATGGGCTTTGCCGGCCCCGATGTGCAGGAAGGCGTAGCCAGCCTGCGGCAAAAGCGGCCGCCGCAGTTCGAGTAACGCAGGTAGTTCCGATCAATGCAGTTCCGCAGCCGGCGCCGCCGGCTGCCGACCCCCGGAGGCGAGACCATGTTCGGCCAGATTCCAGATTTCACCAACGGCTTCGAGTTCCTCCGCAAGATGTGGGGCAGTGCCGCCGGCATGCCGGGCGGCCTGATGCCTGGCCTGCAGGCCATGACCCCACCGATGAACCTGGAGGACGTCGACAAGCGCATCCATGACCTCAAGGCCGTGGAAGGCTGGCTGCAGCTCAACACCAACCTGTTGCGCACCACCATCCAGGGCCTGGAAGTGCAGCGCGCCACGCTGGTCGCGCTGCAGACCATCGGCACCGCGCTCTCGCCGGAGGCGATGCAAAGCGCGATGGAAAACGTGGCACGCGCGGCCAACTCGCCCAGCGCGGCGCCCTACCAGCAACCCGCCGAGCCCCCTGCGGCCAGGCGCGTCTGGCCCGAGCCCACGGTCGAGGAAAACGAGGACGAGGAAGACAACGGCCCCGATGCGCCCGAAGCTGGCCAGGCGCAAGAACCGGCCGCGGCAACCGGCCACACTGCCGGCCACGCTGCCGGCCCGGGCGACGCCACCCCGCCGGATGCCAGCCTGTGGTGGGATGTGCTGCAGCAGCAGTTCAACCAGATTGCCAGCAGCGCCGCCACCGCCAGCATGTCGCCGTTTGGAAATCTCGGCAACCTGGGCGCCTTTGGCATGCCTGGCATGCCCGGCACGGCCGCGCCGGAAGCCGCACCCACGCCCTCTCCCGCTCCTGCCGCCGGGCCGGAAGGCAAGGCGCCTGCCAGCAAAGCCAGGCCGGCCCACAAGCCAGCCAGCAAGGCCGCCGGCACCAAGGCCGGGGCCAAGCCGGCCGCCAAACCCGCGCCCAAGGCCACACGCCCGGCCAGCAAGAAATCCGCGGCGGCCAAGCCCGCCGAGCCGGAAGGCAGCGCCAACGGCTCGGCCGATACTTCCGGCGAGCCATCCTGAGCCTGAGCCGCACCTGAGCCACGCGACGCCAGGGGAACCCCGTGATCCAACTTCGGAGCCGACGCCTGCAGTGAAGACCACCTCGCTGATCATGATGGGCGGCGGCGCCCGCGCCGCCTACCAGGCCGGTGTGTTGCGCGGCCTCGCGCGCATCGCCGCGCGGCACGGCCGCGATCGTGGCCGCATTCCCTTCGACATCATCTGCGGCACGTCGGCAGGCGCCATCAACGGCGCCGGCATGGCAATCAACGCGGCCAACTTCCGCGCCGCGGCCGATAGCCTGGCCGCGCTGTGGAGCGGCATCCATGCCGAGGATGTTTACCGCACCGGCATCGTCGGCGTGGGTGCATCCGGCGCGCGCTGGCTCTCCGCGCTGGCCTTCGGCTGGGCCATCCGGCGCGCGCCGCGGGCGCTGTTCGACAACGCGCCGCTGGGCAGCCTGCTCAGCGAACTGTTCGACCCCGAGCGGGTGCAGGCCAGCCTGGATGCCGGCGACCTCCAGGCCTTTGCCGTGACGGCGCTGTCCTATACCACCGGGCGTCACGTCACTTTCTACCAGTCACACCGCCGCATCCATCCGTGGCGCCGCAGCCAGCGGCTGGCCGTGGAAGCCAGGATCGGCGTGGACCACCTCCTGGCGTCGTCCTCCATCCCCTTCCTGTTCCCAGCGCTGCCGCTGGAGCTCGAAGGCCACCATGAGTGGTTCGGCGACGGCACCATGCGCCAGATGTCGCCCCTGTCGCCGGCCATCCACCTGGGCGCGTCTCGCATCCTGGCCATCGGCGCGGCCTCCCGCCAGCGTCCCGGCTGGTTCGACACCGTGCCGGCCGGCGGCTACCCGTCGCTGGCGCAGGTGGGCGGCCAGGCCCTGGCCAGCATCTTCCTCGACGGGCTCAGCGCTGACCTGGAACGGCTGCAGCACATCAACAGCCTGCTCTCGCGCATGCCGGAGATCGCCAACGACCGCGAAGGCTGGCGCCCGGTGCAGGTGATGACGATCTCGCCCAGCGAGCCCATCGAATCCATTGCCGCGACGCATGTGCAACAACTGCCCCGCACCGTGCGCGCCCTGCTGACGCCGTTGGGCGGCACCGAAGCGCGCGGCGCGGCCTTTGCCAGCTACCTGCTGTTCGAGCCCGAGTTCACCCAGGCCCTGATCGACCTGGGCGAGAAAGACGCCCTGGCGCAACAGCACGAACTCGCGGCGTTCCTCTATGATGTCATCCCGCCCGATGATGGCGATGACGCGAACGCAACGCCCGCACGGACGGTTACACTTGATGTCGAACCACCCGCCGGTGTGACGGCCTGACTTAAGGGCACAACGGGCTTGCCGCATCGTCGGACTTGGCGCAGAGCAGCGCATACCGCTCTTTCTCGCACGATTAAAAGCAAGGAAAGGCGCGATATTCGCCCATAAATTGGGCATCGTGCAGGTTCAGCCGCAAACACCCCCTTCCTTTGCGCTTAAAAAGGCATTGGGAATAATTCGCATCTGGTAGAATCTGCCCGTAATTTCAAAGGCTTACCATGCTCTACCCCGAACTGTTCAAATCGCTGGAAGCGGTACGTTGGCACATGGACAAGGACATCCCCTGGGATTCCTTCGACCCGAGCTTGCTCACTGACGACCAGGCCAAGACGATCCGCATGAATGCCATCACGGAATGGTCGGCCCTGCCCGCCACCGAGATGTTCCTGCGCGACAACCGCCACGATTCCGACTTTTCGGCCTTCATGAGCATCTGGTTCTTTGAAGAGCAGAAGCATTCGCTGGTGTTGATGGAATACCTGCGCCGCTTCCGCCCGGACCTGGTGCCGACCGAAGAAGAGCTGCACGCCGTGCGTTTCGAGTTCGACCCGGCCCCGCCGCTGGAAACCCTGATGCTGCATTTCTGCGGCGAGATCCGCCTCAACCACTGGTACCGCCGTGCCGCCGAATGGCACACCGAGCCGGTGATCAAGCAGATCTACCGCACCCTGTCGCAGGATGAAGCCCGCCACGGCGGCGCCTACCTGCGCTACATGAAGAAGTACCTGAACCAGTTCGGCGACAGCGCCCGCTCGGCCTTCGCCAAGATCGGCGTGCTGATGGCCTCCGCCCGCCGCACTGAAAAGCCGCTGCACCCGACCAACCTGCACGTCAACAAGGCGTTGTTCCCCAACGACACCATCCAGTCGCGCCTGCCGGACCCGGACTGGCTCGAGCACTGGCTCGACGAGCAGATCCGCTTCGACGAAGGTTGGGAGAAGAAGGTGATCGAGCGGATCCTGCACAATATGTCGCTGCTGTTCGAGCGCACTTTCGAGACCGTGCAGGATTTGAACCGGTATCGGAAGGAGTTGAATGTGCGCTTGCAGGCGGCGGGTGGTGCGCAGCCGGCGCAGGCATAAGGTTGGTTTTTGGGCTGGGGGTGTCGTTTTGGCGCCTTCGGCGGGRCGGGCCCCATCGGATGATGGGGTTTTGTTTTTTTGGGGTGTTGGAATTTGGCTGGTGGTTGGTTGTGGCCGCAACTGCAACGGCTTAACGTCAACTTCAACTGCAGTTTCACCACCCCTGCGGGGCGGCGACCTACTTTTTTGTCTTGCCAAAAAAGTAGGCAAAAAAGGCGCGCCGGATGGGGCGACACCCCCTCGGGATTCGACGAAAAGAGCGGCCGGGACCCAAACTCGCATCGCCTTAACACCTCCACGGCTCGCTTCGCATCGCGCGTGGGTGTTTCCCGCCTGGGGGCGGGAAACACGGCTACCACAGAGGGATCATATTTCGATTCGGTGTAGCCGTGATTTGCGCCTGTGGGCGGAAATCACCTCCCCGCGATGCGMAGCGAGCCGTSTGCCTTTCATCTCCCGTTATGGGGCGCCTCGTCGGAAGGCAAAAGGAGCGGAAACGAGGGGGCCATGTTTGAGCATCGCCCTAAGGCGATGTGAGTTTGGCCCCCGGCCGCTCTTTTTGCCTTCCGACGAGGAGTCTTTCGCCCCATCCGGGTCGCTTCTTTGCCTACTTTCTTGGCGAGACAAGAAAGTAGGTCGCCTCCCCGCAGGGGAGGTGAAACTGCCTTTGACTTTCAGCTTTTGTCTTTGAAGTTGAGCGGTTGAAGTTAAGCAGTTGACATTGAAGTTGCGCCCTCACCCGAAGACAATCGCAGAACCCACCGGCTACCCAACACCTCCATCATGCCCCCCCCAACCTTCGAATCCAAACTAGTCCCCCCCGACAACCCAACCGCGCTAGCAGAAAAACTAGCCACCCTCCCCCGCCCGCTAGTCTTCACTAACGGCGTCTTCGACATCCTCCACCGCGGCCATGCCACCTACCTGGCGCAAGCCAAGGCCCTGGGCGCCAGCCTGGTGGTCGGCGTCAACAGCGACGCGTCAGTGCGCATGCTCGGCAAGGGTGACGACCGTCCCCTGAACCACGAATCGGATCGCATGGCGCTGATCGCGGCGCTGGCATCGGTGGATCTGGTCGTGATGTTCCGCGAGAAAACGCCGGTCGAGCTGATCCGGCTGGTGCGCCCGGACATCTATGTCAAGGGCGGCGACTACGACATCGATACGCTGGAAGAAACCCGCCTGGTGCGCAGCTGGGGCGGCCAGGCGCATGCCATCGCGTTCCTGCACGACCGCTCCACCACCAAGCTGCTGTCCAAGGTACGCCAGGGCAGTTGAGCGAAGCAGCAAGCGCTGACGCACGGCTCAAGTGCAGGTCAGCAAGTCCTGCGCGCCATAGCGCTGGCGCATCTCGTCCAGCCGCGTGCGCAGTGCCGCGTCGGCGTTGCGCACGCGCAGCCACTGGCGCGTCAGCGGATGCGGCGTGTCGGTCAGCACCGCGGTGCGCACGCCGTGCTCGCGCAGGTTGTCGAGGAAATGCTCGGCATGCTCGCGCTCCTGGAACAAGCCCAGCGAGACCGTATAGGTTTCCGGCGAGCCGGCGCTGACCACCGATACGTCGGTGATATTGCGCCGGCGCAACTCGCCGAGCTTGCGCTGCAGGTTCTCGCGCGAGGCCTGCGGCGGCAGGTGGACCCACCAGCGCGCCTGCTCCTGCCGCTCGAACTGTTCCACGCGCCAGGCGCCGGGCGGCGCGCCGGCCAGCTCATCGGCCACCTTGCGCACCAGCTCCCCGTTGAAACCACCGATCTCGACGCAAGCCATGGCTGGCGCGCCGGCTTGGGGAGTGGCTGCGGTTGTGGTTGTGGTTGCGGCTGCCGCAGTGGCGGGCTCGGATGCCGCCCGCTTGCCGCTTGCCTGCGGCATCTGGCGGAAGCGTTCGGCGCGCGCCTGCTGGGCAGCGCGTTCGGGCTCTCGCGCGCTTTCCAGCCAGCCGGCCAGCGGCTGTGGGCCGAACGCGCCCAGCACAGCAGCCAGCAGCAGCGCATTGAGCAAGACCAGCAGGATGAAAAGGCTTCGTTGGAGCATTGGGGGCGATGCAGGGGTGGAGCGACGGGGTGAAGAAGGCGATGCGGTGTAATGCGGTGTGATGCGGTGTGATGCGGTTCAGCCCGCTGTGCCGACCGGGCTTTGCGAGGCCATCACATGCAGGCCGAGCAACACGAGATTATCGTGCATCTCGAACGGCATGGAGAGCGCGTTTGCCAGCACATGGCGAGCGCCGCCGGAGAGCAGGCAGCGCACCGGCCCGCGCTCGCACAGCGCGCGCCAGGTGCGCTCCACGGCACCCGCCTGGGCCGCCAGGCAGCCGGCGGCGATCGCGTCGCGGGTGTTGTCGGCCCAAGGCGTGGCCAGCCCGGCATCGCGCACGTCCAGGGACGGCAATTGCGCTGTGTTGCGCGCCAGCGCGCCCAGCATCAGGTCCAGGCCAGGCAGGATCAGGCCGCCTTCGAAACGGTCCTGCGCGCTCACCACGTCGAGCGTGGTGGCGGTGCCGGCGGTGACGATCAGCAAAATGCCCTCGGGGCGGTAGCAGCGCGCGCCGATGCTGCCGATCCAGCGGTCGACGCCGAGCTGCGTGGGCTCGCGGTAGCCGTTGACGAGGCCACCGAAGCGCGGGCCCGAGCGTACCCAGTTCACATCGATGCCAGGGCCGAACACGGTGTCGAGCGTGGCTTGCAGGCTGGCCGCGATGGCCGGGCCGGCCACGTTGCTGACCCACACCAGCGGCTGCGCGCCGGCCGCGCGCAGCGACGCCCATTGCGCCACCAGCGTGGCCAGTTCGCCGTGGGCCACCGCGCCGCCATGCGGCCAGGGCGTGGGCAATGGCGTCTCGTGCAGCACGGCGCCGGACCAGGCCTCGTCGCACCAGGCCCATTTCAGGCGGGTATTGCCGATATCGATCAGCAGTTGCGGAACACGCGGCATACCGGCGCTGGTGCCGCTCATGCGCCTGCCCCTTTGTCCGCCAAACGCAGCGACACTTCGCCGCTGGCAATGCGCTCCAGGCCCGAGGGCGTTTCCAGCAGCAAGTGGCCGTCGCCGTCAACGCCGCGCGCCAGGCCTTCGGCCTGCACGCGGCCGTCGTGCAGCAGGCGCACCGGCTGGTCGCGATAGGCGTCGCGCGCGGACCAGCGAGGCGCCATCGGCGCGAAGCCCTGCGCCAGGAAATCCTCGCGCATCACCGCGAGCCGGTTCAGCACCGCAGCCAGCAGTACGGTGGGATCGCAGCCCGGCAGGAATTCGGTCACACCAGCCAGGCCGCGCCCGAGCGCGGCTTCCATCTGCGCATCGCGCATCAGGTTCAGGCCAATGCCGACCACGGCCCAGACCCGCTGTGGCCCCGCCGGCACCGACTCGATCAGGATGCCGGCCAGCTTGCGGCCGTCGATCTGCAGGTCGTTAGGCCATTTCAGGCCAACGGCGGCGCCGAGGCGCGCATCGCAGTCGCCCAGCGCCTCGGCCAGCGCCAGCCCTACCGCCAGGCTCAGCCCGCTCAACTGCGAGGGCGCCAGCGGCAACGGCAGCGCCACCGAAAACGTAAGCCCCGCCTGGCCTTGCCAGGGACGCCCCTGGCGGCCCCGCCCGGCGGTCTGCCGATAGGCCAGGCGCAGCGTGGCGGACTCGGTCCACGGCGCGCTGCGGCAGGCCAGCGTCAGGTCGGCATTGGTGGAGCCGGTCTCGTCGACCACGCCGAGGGCCCAGCCGCGCGCGGGGCCGGTGAGCGCGGCGCGCAGGCGGTCGGGGTCGATGCGCCAGGCTTGCGCGGGAGCAGCGGGCGCAGGGGTCGGGTCTGGCGTGGGCAAGGATTTGTCAGCGGACATGCGTTTCGACGATGGACAACACAATGGGCACAAGCAGCTACGCATTGTAGCCGTGCGAATCCACGGCCGAGGCGCTGCGCACGCCCGCTGACGCTGCGGGTGGCATAGAATCGGGACTTGCCCATCACTTCCCCCCCTCCTTTGGAAAGCCCTACCACGCCAGCCATAGAAGTGACGCGCGCGGACGGAGCGCAAACCGTGCAACTGCGCGGCGACTGGACAGCGCTTGCGCTATCCGATTGCCACCGCGCCCGCGCGCTGCGCAACGAGTTGCACACGATCGCCGCGGACGCGCACTGGTCGCTGGCAAGCCTCGCCCGGCTCGATCACATCGGCGCACAGCTGATGTGGCAGGCCTGGGGCGGCAAGCTGCCCGAGAAGCTGGAAGCCAATGAGGCCCAGCGCCGCGTCTTTACCCGCATCGCCGGGCTGCGCCGCGAGAACTGGAAGAAACATATGGTGGACCGGTTCAATCCGGTGACCCTGTTCGGCGCCTCGATCCTGTCGATGTTCTCCCAGCTCGGCAACGGCGTGACCATGCTGGGCCAACTGGCCTTCGACCTGCTGCGCCTGGCGCGCGCGCCGCAGCGCGGCCCCTGGCGCGAGATCTCGGCCAATATCTATAACGTCGGCTACAAGGCGCTCGGTATCACGGCACTGGTCGGTTTTTTGATCGGCATCGTGTTGTCGTACCTGTCGGCCAACCAGCTGCGCACCTTTGGCGCGAGCATCTTTATCGTCAACATCCTCGGCATGGCGGTGATCCGCGAGCTTGGCCCGGTGCTGGCGGCCATCCTGATTGCCGGGCGCTCGGGCTCGGCCATCACCGCGCAGATCGGCGTGATGCGGGTCACCGAGGAGCTCGACGCGATGCGCGTGATGGGCATCTCGCATGGCTTCCGGCTGATCATGCCGCGCGTGATCGCGCTGGCCATCGCCATGCCGCTGCTGGTGGCCTGGACCGATGTGCTGGCGCTTACCGGCGGCATGCTGGCCGCGCACTTCCAGCTGGATATCAGCGCGGCCTTCTTCCTGCGCGCGCTGCCCGATGCGGTGCCGGTGGCCAACCTGTGGATGGGCCTGGGCAAGGGCGTGGTGTTCGGCATCCTGATCGCGCTSACSGCCTGCCAYTTCGGCYTGCGCATCSRGCCSAACACGCRSAGCCTGGGCGAAGGCACSACMGCCTCGGTGGTSACSTCGATCACCGTTGTGATCRTGGCCGAYGCCATCTTCGCCATCCTGTTCAAGGACATCGGCTTATGACTACCGCCACGACCGTCACCGCAACGCCGCCTTCGGGCACCGTGCAGCACGCCCCGCGCACCACCGTGATCGAGGTACGCGACCTGGTCAAGCGCTTTGGCGAGGCGGTTGTGCACGACCACCTCAACCTCGATGTGTACCGGGGCGAAGTGCTGTCCATCGTCGGTGGCTCGGGCAGCGGCAAAACGGTGCTGCTGCGCCAGATCGTGGGGCTGGAGCGGCCCACCTCCGGCACCATCCGTGTGTTCGGCGAGGACCTGACCAAGCTCGACGCGGCCCGGCTGCAAGCCCTGCGCAACCGCTGGGGCCTGCAGTTCCAGCGCGGCGCGCTGTTCTCCGCGCTGTCGGTGATCGACAACATCGCGCTGCCGCTGCGTGAACTTCGCACCCTGCCCGACGATCTCATCTGCGCGGCGTCGCTGCTCAAGCTGCAACTGGTGGGGCTGTCGGCGCGGGACGCGGACAAGATGCCGTCCGACCTGTCCGGCGGCATGATCAAGCGCGTGGCGCTCGCGCGTGCCCTGGCCCTGGAGCCGGAACTGGTGTTCCTGGACGAACCCACCGCCGGACTGGACCCGATGGCCTCGGACGACTACGTGGCGCTGATCCGCGAACTGCGTCGCGAGCTAGGCCTGACCGTGGTGATGGTGACGCACGACCTCGACACCCTGGTGGCGCTGTCTGACCGCGTCGCGGTGCTGGCGGACCACAAGGTACTCGCCGCGCTGCCGATCCGGGAACTGGTGCATATTGACCACCCGTTCATCCACGAATATTTCCTGGGCGAGCGCGGGCAGCGCGCCATGCAGGCGCTCCCGGCCTTGCCGGACGCGGCACGCGCGGCAACGCATGCGGCAACACCCGCAGGCCCGCAATCTGGAGAAGCATGATGGAAAACAAGTCGCACGCCTTCCTGGCCGGCGTGTTCACGATCGGACTCGCCATCCTGGTGCTGTTCGCGATCTTCTGGTTCAGCAGCGACCACGCGGTGCGCGTGCCGTATGACCTGATCACCCGCTCCACCGTCAACGGGCTTGGGCCGCAGGCCGACGTCAAGTACCGCGGGCTGGACGTGGGCAAGGTGGTGTCGATCCGCTTCGATCCGACCGTGCCGGGCCAGATCATCGTGCGCATCAGCGTCAACCAGGACACCCCGATCACCCACACCACCTATGCCACGCTCGGCTTCCAGGGCGTCACCGGGATCGGCTACGTGCAGCTCGACGACACCACCGCGCAGGAAGGCGGCACGCCGTCGCCGCACCTGGCCACCTCTTCCAAGTCGGTGGCGCGCATCATCATGCGGGCCGGCTTCTTCGAAGAGCTGGAAAAGCGCGGCGACAGCTTGCTCACGCAACTGGAAACGATCATGGGTTCGCTGAACGACATGTTCCAGGCCGACAACCGGCGCGACCTGATGGGGGCGATCCGCTCGGTGCACAAAACCGCCGACGACTACTCGCAACTGGCCAGCTCGATCGCGCCGGCCGTGCGCCAGCTGCCACAGGTGACCGAGAACCTCAACGCCACGCTGGCCTCCACGCGGCGCCTCACCCAGGAGCTGGCCAACCCCGACGGTACCGTGATGCGCACCGTCGACCGCGTCGGGCGCGACCTGCAGGGTGCCGCCGATTCCGTGCAGTCGGCCGCTGGCGGCGTCTCGCAAGACACGCTGCCGCAGATCAACGGGCTCGCGCGCGATGCGCGCCAGACCATGCGCAGCATCGACCGCGCCGCCAGCCAGTTCAACGACAGCCCGCGCAGCGTGCTGTTTGGCGGCCCCGCCGCCGTGCCGGGCCCGGGCGAGCCCGGCTTCCAGGCCCCCTGACGCGGACCGCAATCCCTCATGCCGCGCACCTACGCACTCGCCGCACGCACACCACGCCTGGCCCGCCAGGCTGGCGCTGCGAATCCTTCGAGCAAACCAAGGCACATCATGATGCGCAATGCCCAAACCCGGCCGGACGGACGCGACACGCCCGGCACCTTCGCCCTGCCGCGCCGGCTGGCCGCCGGCGTCGCGCTGGCCTGCCTGCTGCTGGGCGGTTGTGCCCTGACGCCTTCCACGCCCACCATCACCTACGATCTGGGCCCGCCGGCGGGAGCCGCACCTGACGCCGCGCACCTGCCCAAGATGCGCGTGGCGCAGACCGATGGCCCTACCTGGCTGGACGGCAACTCGCTGTACTACCGGCTGCACTACGCCCAGGCGGAGCGCCTGCAGCCCTATGCCACGCAGCGCTGGGTGATGTCGCCGGTGCGCCTGTTCGACGACCGCCTGCGCGAAGCCGTGGCCTCGCGCGGCGCCCTGACCTGGTTCGGCGACACTGCCGCGCCGGCGCTCAAGATCGACGTGCTGGAGTTCGAGCAGGTGTTCGACAGCGCCAGCGCCAGCCGCGGCGTAATCCGCGTGCGCGCCACGGTATTTCGCAGCGGGCTGATTGGGCAGAAGACTTTCGTGGTGGCGCAGCCCGCCGCCACGGCCGATGGCGCCGGCGGCGTCAAGGCACTTGCCACCGGCAGCGATGCCGCCATTGCGGCGATCCTGGACTGGGTGGCAACGCTGCCGCTGCAGTAAGCGGGCCGCGCATGGCATCGGCTCCCGCGCCGCTCGTTCCCCCGCCGCCGCCGCCGCGCCACTCGCCGCTGGCACGGGTGGGGCTGTTGTGCTTCGCCCTGCTGGTGGTCTATGGCAGCCTGTACCCGTTCACGGGCTGGACCGACAACGGCATCTCCGCGCTGGCCTTCCTCACCGCGCCCAAGCCCCGCTACCTGACCGGGTTCGATCTCATCACCAACGTGCTGGGCTACTGCCCGCTTGGCGCGCTGGTGGTGCTGTCCCTGCACCCGCGCATCTCCGGCGTGCGCGCCGTGCTGCTGGCGCTGGTGGCGGGCACGCTGCTGTCGGGCACCATGGAAGCGCTGCAGACCTGGCTGCCCAACCGCGTCTCGTCCAATATCGACCTGATGACCAATGCGCTGGGCGCCCTGCTGGGCGGCGCCGCGGTGGCGCCCTTCTCGGCCGCGCTGATCGATCGCGGCTCGCTGCGCCAGTTGCGCATGGCGTGGTTCGAGCCGCACGCCAGCTTTGCCATCATCCTGATCCTGCTGTGGCCGTTCGCGCAGATCTTCCCGCAGGATCACCTGTTCGGCATGGGCGCGATCGTGCGCGAGTGGCTGACCGACACCGATTCCTGGCCCGTGCAGTGGCTGCAAGGCGTATTCCCGGGGCTGCCGGACCTGATCGAGAACATCAGCCTGCTGCGGCCGGATGACGTGCAAGGCCAGCAGTTGCTGGAGTCACTCGTCACCGGATGCGGCTGGGTGGGCACCGGGCTGTTTGCCTCGATCGCCATGCGCAGGCAGGCGCCGATGCTGCGCATCCTGGCGGCCTTGCTGGCCAGCGCGCTGCTGCTCAAGGCGGTGGTGGCCGAGATGCAGTTCCCGGACGACAACGCCTTCAACTGGCTGTCCGAAGGCGGCCGCTTTGCCCTGTTGACGGGCTCGCTGGTGCTGGTTTTGCTGCTGCGGCTGCCGCGCTGGCTGCGCGGCGCGCTGGCGCTCGCCACGCTGATGCTGCTGGTGATGCTGTCCAACCTGCTGCCCGCCAATCCGTACTCCTGGATCTCGGAGCAGGGCTGGCGGCTAGGCCGTTTCATCCACTTCAACAGCCTGTCGCAATGGCTGGGATGGATGTGGCCGTTCGTGGCGCTGTGCTACCTGATCTGGCGCTTCGAGCAATTCCAGCTGGATCGCCGCAGCCTGCGGCGTGCGCGCCGCAAGGCGAAGCGGCTGGCGGCGCGCGCAAGTGATGGCAGCGGCGATGGCAACAATCGGGAGGATGCCACGCCGCCGGGCGCCTGAGCGGCGCCTCAGTGCGTCTGGCCGCCCTGCTCGCGGATATCGCTGGTGGTGGCAAGCGCCGTGGTCACCGCGCAGCGGATGCCTTCGATCATCAACGCCAGCGACAGGCTGGGCTGCCCAGGATGGCGCGCCGCCTGCTCAGGCAAATAGGGAATATGGATGAAGCCGCCACGGATCCCGGCAGGCACGCCTTGCGTGGCAAGCAGGTGCATCAAGCCGTAGAACACGTGGTTGCAGACGAAAGTGCCCGCGGTCTGCGACACCGATGCGGGCACGCCTGCGGCGCGCATGTCGCGCACGATGGCCTTGATCGGCAGGCTGGAGAAATACGCTGCCGGGCCTTCTTCGGCGATGCGGGTGTCGACGGGTTGCGCGCCCGCGTTGTCGGCGATGCGCGCATCGTCGACATTGATCGCCACGCGCTCCACCGACATCTCAGGGCGCCCGCCCGCCTGCCCCACCGCGATCACCAGCACGGGATTGATCGCGTCGACCAGGTCAGCCAGCGCATCGTTGGCCGCGCCGAACACGCAGGGCAACTGGCGCGCGACGATGATCGCGGCGTCCAGGTCATCGGGCCCGTTGCCGATGCGCACGCCGTCAAGCGCGCGCACCGCTTCCCAGGAAGGATTGATGGGCTCGCTCTCGAACGGCTCGAAGCCGGTCAGCAGCACGGTACGCATGGCAGGGACTCCCGGCAAGAAGCCCGGTTGCCCGGGCCCCTGGCCAATCATTCGCGGCGGGGCCGCGTTCTTACATCAGGAAATACAGCAGCACGATATTGGCCACCAGGACCATCAGCGCGGTTGGCACCTGCGCCCGGATCACGGCGTTCTTGTCATCAAGCTCCAGCAGCGCGGCCGGCACGATGTTGAAGTTGGCCGCCATCGGCGTCATCAGCGTGCCGCAGTAGCCGGAGAACATGCCGATGGCCGCCATCACCGCCGGGTTGCCGTGGAACATGTTCACCAGGATGGGCACGCCGATGCCGCCGGTCATCACCGGGAAGGCGGCAAAGCCGTTGCCCATGATCACGGTAAAGAGCGCCATGCCCACGCAGTACACCACCACGGCCACGAGCTTGTAGTCCATGTTGATATAGGCCGTGGTCAGGTGCGCCACCGCCTTGCCCACGCCGGCATCGGCGAACACCAGGCCCAGCATGGCCAGCATCTGCGGCAGCACCAGCGCCCAGCCCAGCGACTCGGTCAGCCGGCGCGATTCGCGCACGCCCTGCACCACCGTGTCGCGGGTGAGCCAGCACGCCACGCCCAGCGCCACCAGGCAACCGATGCCGAGTGAGACGAAGGTGACGTTCTTGGGATCGAGCAGCGCCAGGCCGGCGACCTTCACATCCTTGAACAGCAGCGTGCCGATCACGGTCACCACGGGAATCAGCAGCGCCGGGATGAACAGCTTGTTGCCCAGGCGCTTGGCCGAGGCGCGGCGCTCGGCCTCCGGCAGCGTGCCGTGCTTGCCGTGGCCCACGCCGCCCAAGCCCGCGATCAGCGCCATCACCACGGCGCCGATGCCGACGATGGCCGGCGGCAGCTTGTCGCCGATCAGGAAGACCAGCGCATACAGCGCCCAGAACAAACCCGTGCTGAGCCGGCGCGGATGGTCGCGGTCGGCAAAGGTCATCAACGCCGTGATGGCCAGCACCAGGCCGGCGAGCCAGTAGAGATAGTCGATGGAAATGATCATGGCTTACTCCCCGCTCTTGGCCGCCGAGGCAGCGCCAGCCGTTGCAGCGGACTTGCCGCCCACTTCGCGCTCCAGCCACATATCCAGGCGCTTGAGGCGCACGGCGTGGATCAGGAAGGCGCAAATCGCGGTGGGGATGCCCCACACGGCGATATGCAGCGGTTCCACGTCGATGTTGGACGACAGCAGGAAGGTGTGCATCAGCGCGATGGCGCCGAAGGCCACGAAGATGTCTTCGCCAAAGAACAGGCCAACGTTATCGGTGGCCGCGCAGAAGGCCAGCACGCGCTGGCGGATCGGCTCGGGCAGCTTGCCGAAGCGGGTCTCGGCCGCGCCTTCGGCCATCGGGGCCAGCAGCGGGCGCACCATCTGTGGATGGCCGCCGAGGCTGGTCAGGCCCACCGCGGCGGTAAGCTCGCGCACGCCGAGGTAGACGATCAGCAGGCGTCCCACGGTGGCCGACGCGATGCGCGAGATCCACGCCTGCGCGTGCTCGCGCAGCCCGTGGCGCTCGAGCAGGCCGATCACCGCCAGCGGCAGCAGGATGATGAGCGGCAGGTTGCGCGTCTTGACGAAGGCGGTGCCGATTGCCGTGAAGATCTGCATGACCGGCATGGTTGCCGCCAGCCCGGTGGCGATGGCGGCAAGCGCCACCACCATCATGGGGTTGAAGCGCAGCACGAAGCCAAGGATGATGATGCCGACCCCAACTAGGGGCCAGAGGTTGACTGCCTGTTCCATGAGAGACACCAATAGAGTGTGATGGAGGCGAGTGCCCTTGCGTCGCGTCATGCTGCTCGACACCCGCGCGGGGCACAGTGAAAGCCGGAAGCCTGGGGGCGCGTCCGTTAGGTGTGGCGTGCCCCTCAGACTCCGGCGCGGATTGCGATGCCTTCGGCGCCGAGCCGCTCGCGGATGCGGCGCGCAAAGGCAAGCGCGTGTGCGCCGTCGCCGTGCAGACACACGGTTTCGGCGCGAATCGGTACATAGGTGCCGTCGATGGCGCGCACGCGCTGCTCGCGCACCATGTCCAGCGTCTGGCCCAGTGCCACGTTCTCGTCTTCATGCAGCGCGCCAGGCGTGCCGCGCTTGACCAGCGAGCCGTCGGGGTTGTAGCCGCGGTCGGCGAAGACTTCTTCCTTCACTTTCAGGCCGGCTTCGCGCGCCACCTTCACCATGACGCTGCCGGCCAGGCCGAAGAAGACCAGGTCGGAGTCGAAGTCGCGCACCGCGCGCACGATGGCGTCGGCCAGCTTGGGATCCTTGGCGGCCTGGTTGTAGAGCGCGCCGTGCGCCTTCACGTGGGCCAGTTGGCCGCCTTGGGCGCGCACCAGCGCGGCCAGGGCGCCGATCTGGTAGAGCGTGTTCGCGTACACCACCTCGGGATCGAGCTGCATCTCGGTGCGGCCAAAGTTCTCGCGGTCGGGATAGCTCGGATGCGCGCCGATGGCGACGCCCTGCTCCAGCGCCCACTTCACGGTCTGCAGCATGGTGGCGGCGTCGCCGGCGTGCCAGCCGCAGGCCACGTTGGCCGAGCTGATCAGCCCCAGCAATTCGCGGTCGTTGCCGCAGCCTTCGCCGAGGTCGGCGTTCAGGTCGATATGCATTGCGTTGCTCCTCACCGGTCTTGCGGCTTGTGTTGAGGTTTTGGGGGGTGCTGTCGTACTGTGGTTCTGTGGTTCTGTCGTTGCGCGTTTGGCAGCTCAGGCCACGGCAGCGCGGGTACGCGTGCGCCGCCGCGAGGCGATCGCCATGCCGTCGCCCTGCCACTGCAGCGCCTGGTCCAGTTGCTGCAGGTACCGGTCCAGCTCGGCCTGCGCCGCAGCGGCCTCATCCAGCGTGACGCGCACGAAGCGCACCGGCGCCCCCAGCGGCACCTGCGCCAGCCGCCACAGGTCGGCGCCGATCACCACGCCGATCTTGGGATAGCCGCCGGTGGTCTGCGCGTCGGCCATCAGCACGATGGGCTGGCCGGCCGGCGGCACCTGGACCACGCCCGGCAGCACGCCATGCGAGAGCAGGTCGGCCGCGCGCTCGGGCTGGCGCGCCAGGGCCGGGCCTTGCAGGCGCAAGCCCATGCGGTTGCTGTTGGGGGTGACGATCCAGTCGGACTGCCACAGCGCTTCGCGCGCGGCGGCGTCGAAATCCTCGTACTCGATGCCGGGCAACATGCGGATCGGCATCGCGTCGCCGAGCTTTTTCACCGGCAGCGCCCAGGATGGCGCCTGCACACCCAGCCAGTCGCTGTCCTCGGCCACGCCGGGCCGGCCCGCGTCGAGGCGGTCGCCTTCATGCAGCGCGCGGCCACCCAGGCCGCCAAAGCCGGCCTTGAGGTCGGTGCTGCGCGAACCCATCACCGGCGCGACGGCGATGCCGCCCGCCACGCACAGATAGGTACGGGTGCCGCCCTGCGCCGCCGACAGTGTCAGCGTTTCGCCGCGGCGCACGTCGAAGGCATGCCACGACCAGACCGGCACGCCGTCCAGGTTGGCCCGGCATTCGGCGCCGGTCAGCGCCACGCGCATGTCGGCATGGAAACGCACGGCGGCGCGGCCCAGCGTGAATTCGATGGCGGCGTCGCCCGCCGGATTGCCCAGCAGGCGGTTGCCGATGGTGAGCGCGACGGCATCGAGCGCGCCCGCGGTGCCCACGCCAAAGCGGCGAAAGCCGGGACGGCCAAGGTCCTGGACCGAGGCCAGCGCGCCGGGTCGGGTGATTTCGATCATGGCAGCAGCGCCTCGACGACAAAGCGCACGGTATCCCCGGGCGCAAACAGGGAAGGCGGATCGCGGTCTGCCAGGAAGAGTTGGCTGGTGGTTTGCCCGATCAATTGCCAGCCACCGGGGGCGGCTGCCGGGTAGATGCCGGTCTGCTCGCCGCCGATGCCGACCGTGCCCGCGGGCACGGACAAACGCGGCTCGCGCCGGCGCGGCGTGGCCAGCGCCGGGTCCAGGCCGCCCATATAGGCAAAGCCGGGCTGGAAACCGAGGAAGTAGACGACGTACTCGCCCGCGCTGTGGCGGCGTACCACTTCCTGCGCCGTGAGGCCCGTATGCGCCGCGACTTCAGCCAGGTCGGGGCCATGCTCGCCGCCGTAGCGCACCGGGATCTCGACCAGCTTGCCGGTGGCGGCACGCGCTTCGCCGGAAGCCCAGGCGAGCTTCAGGTTGCGTTCCAGCGCTTCGGGATCGGCTTCGCGGTCGAACACCACGGTGAGATTGTTCATGCCCGGCACCGCATCGACCACGCCGCGCCACTCGGCCGCGCGCTGGGCCATGGCCCAGATACGTCGCTGTACATCTAGCGAGGCCGGCGGGGGCACGCTGCACAGCAGTGCTTGCTCGGCCAGGCGGTGAACGGAACATCGGGTCATGGGCGGCACCAGCGGGGGGACCTGTCTTGCAGTGTAGGCGGGCGCGCTGTACTAGTCAGGCGCGGTGCCGGCTGCGACGGGTCCGGGAGTGAAATCGCTATTTCATCGACGATTTATCGATAAATTCATAATAACCAAACAAGAAGATGCTGTGGCTAGGTGTTGACCCTAGGCACGCGGTGCTACGTCTTCATGCGGGATAGCGCCGGCGCACTGCCTCGGTGCGGGTACCGGACGCGGCGATTGCATCCGGTGCAGGAGCGCTCGGGGCGGCGCTTGCGTCGCATCGGCTCTGCTCGATATGGGTGCGCGCGCCCCTGCCGGGTTGGGCATGACAAGGGCGAAAGAACTTCCGGGAAATGCGCTCATCCGTGGCGCGCATGCAACGGCAGGACAAAAAAAAGACCGGCCGGTGAATACCGGCCGGTCTTCTCGACGGGCTGATGCGCGCCGCAGCGCGCATGGCTGGGCTCAGGCGAACCCGGCCTTATGCGCCTGCTCGTCCGCGTGGTAGGAGCTGCGCACCATGGCGCCCACGGCGGCATGGGTGAAGCCCATCTTGTAGGCCTCGGCCTCGAACATCTTGAAGGTGTCCGGATGCACGTAGCGCATCACCGGCAGGTGGTGGCCCGACGGCGCCAGGTACTGGCCGATGGTCAGCATGTCGATGTCGTGGGCGCGCATATCGCGCATGACTTCGAGGATTTCCTCGTCGGTCTCGCCCAGGCCCACCATCAGGCCGGACTTGGTGGCCACGGCCGGGTTGCGGCGCTTGAACTCTTGCAGCAGCTTGAGCGAGTGCGCGTAGTCGGCGCCCGGGCGAGCCTGCTTGTACAGGCGGGGCACGGTTTCCATGTTGTGGTTCATCACGTCAGGCGGGCCGGCCTGCAGGATGTCCAGCGCCTTGTCCAGGCGACCGCGGAAGTCCGGCACCAGCACTTCAATGCGGGTGGCCGGCGACAGCTCGCGGGTCAGCGTGATGCAATCGACAAAGTGCTGGGCGCCGCCGTCGCGCAGGTCGTCGCGGTCAACGCTGGTGATCACCACATAGTTCAGCTTGAGCTGGGCGATGGTGCGGGCCAGGTTGCCCGGCTCGTTGACATCCAGCGGATCGGGACGGCCGTGGCCCACGTCGCAGAACGGGCAGCGGCGGGTGCACTTGTCGCCCATGATCATGAACGTGGCGGTGCCCTTGCCGAAGCACTCGCCGATGTTCGGGCAGCTGGCTTCCTCACATACCGTCACCAGGTTGTTGGCGCGCAGGATGTCCTTGATCTCATAGAAGCGCGAGCTGCCGGTGGCCGCCTTGACGCGGATCCACTCGGGCTTCTTGAGCTTCTCGGCCGGCACGATCTTGATGGGGATGCGCGCGGTCTTGTCCGCCGACTTCTGCTTGCGGGTCGGGTCGTACTGCTCCGCCTGGGGTTGCGGGGCTTCGCTGGAAGTGGCGATCAGGGCGTCGCTCATAGAGTTCTCCGCACGCGCGGTGCGTGCATATTCGGCTGGATGACTAAGTGGCCAGGGCCGCGGCGGTATTCCGTTGGGCCGCCAGGGCGCGCTCTTGCGCCTCTGCCAGCACTTCACACAGCGCCGCCGCAAGGCGCCGCGCGATATCGGCTTGTTGTGCCGCGGTCACGGGCAAGCGGGACGCACCCGCCGCATCGGCCACCGCGAAGGTGGCGCCCGCCGTTGCCATGTCGACCGTTTCCAGGCCGGCATAGCCGCAGGGGTTGATGCGCAGGAAGGGCGCGAGGTCCATCTGCACGTTGAGGCTGACGCCGTGATAGCTGCAGCCATTGCGGATCTTGAGTCCGAGCGCGGCGATCTTGGCGCCCTGGTGCTGGCCTTCGGAAAGGTAGATACCAGGTGCGCCGGGCTTGCGTTCGGCTGCGAGATTATACGCCGCGAGCGTATCCAGCACGGCCTGCTCGATCGCATGGACGAGCTCGCGCACCATCAGGTGGCGGCGGCGCAGGTCGAGCAACAGATAGGCCACGACCTGGCCGGGACCGTGATAAGTGACCTGACCGCCACGGTCGATCCGCACGATGGGGATCGCATCGTCAGGGGCCAGCACATGCGCGGGATCTCCCGCCTGGCCGAGGGTATAGACCGGGGGATGCTCGACCAGCCAGATCTGGTCGGGGGTGTCGGGGGTGCGTGCGGCGGTAAAGGCGCGCATCGCGTCGAAACAGGGTTCGTACTCTTGCCGGCCCTGCTCGATGACTTGTATCGATTGCATCCCGGCAGTTTAGCGAAAAGGGGCGGATCTCACAGGAGGCCGCCCCTTTTCTGGTGTGTCTTTCGGTGTGTCTTTATGACGTTGGCGTTGCATCCCCGCTTGCCGGCCTGGAATGGATCAGCCGCAGATGGCCGCGCACGCGGCCAGCCGCATCGGTATCCGCTGGCTCAGGAGGCCGTGACCTGGTCCTGGTTAGGCGTCCACTCGGTGCCTCGAACCAAACGCCGCGCCATGCGCGCCACCAGGTGCGACACGCTGGTTGCCGGCCGGCGGGCTTCGGCGATCAGGGCCAGGCGTACCGGCTCGGCCGCGCGCGGGTCCACGCTCAGCGTGATTTCGTCGCCGCTGTTGAGCAGCAGGCTGCCGCCGCAACGCAGCCAGTAATCTTCCGAATCGCCTTCGCGGGTGACCCACACGTCGGTCCCCGTGGCCTCTTCCACGCGCAGGCGCTGGGCGGCGTGGATGGAGAGGGAGGTAACTTCGCCCGGGCTCAGGGTGAACAGGGTCGTTGTGAGCAATGTTTTCATGTTGGGCATCCTTCGCTGACATCGTCGGCTGCCTCGCCCGCTTGCCCGGAATGGGCGGCCGCCGATCAGCTCAGCCCTGGCGGGCTTATGCTTGGTCTTGCCTGGTACTGGATCGGCACCGGTGCGGGTAGCGCCCCGATGCATTGCATTCTAGTGATTGCCGGTCCTCTTCCAAAACGATATATTTTCCTTGTTCTTGTTAGGTAAGCTCACATAAGACGAGGTGGATGATGGCGCTGAAGGGAGCATGGGAGAGAGATTTGCCACGTGGCTGGCACCGCGAGCTGCCGCGCCTGCCGGGGCTGACCGCGCTGCGCGCGTTCGAGGCGGCTGCCCGCCACGAGAGCTTTTCGCGCGCGGCCACCGAGCTGTTCGTCACCCACGGCGCGGTCAGCCACCAGATCCGCGCGCTTGAGGAGGAGCTGGGCCAGGCCCTGTTCGAGCGCAACGGCAAGCGTGTGACCCTGACACCCGGCGGCCGGGCCTACGCCGGGCGCGTGCGCGAAGCCCTGCTGGAGATCGCCGATGCCACCCGTGCGCTGCAGGCCGGCAACCGCGACAAGCGCCTCACCATCAGCACCATGCCGTCGTTTGCCGCGCGCTGGCTCACGCCGCGCATCGGCAGCTTTATCGAGCAGCACCCCGAGCTGGACGTGGAGTTGCTGTCATCCAACACGCTGGTGGATTTCGGGCGCGAGGAAGTCGACATCGCGTTGCGCATGGGCAGCGGCGACTATCCCGGCCTGTATGTGGAAAAGCTGCTGGACGACGTGTTCTTCCCGGTCTGCAGCCCGGCCTTCAACGGCGGCAAGCTGCCGGCACGGCCGCAGGACATGAAAGGCATGTCGCTGCTGCGCGGCGAGGGCGATCCGTGGAAGCCGTGGTTCGAAGCCGCCGGCCTGGACTGGCCGGAGCCACGCAAGGGCCTGCTGCTGGAGGACTCCTCGCTGCTGCTGCAGGCAGCCGCCGCGGGCCAGGGCATTGCGCTGATCCGCTCGTCGCTGGCCTATAACGACCTGCTGTCGGGGCGCGTGGTGCGGCTCTTCGATGTGAGCATTACCTGCCCGTGGCTGCTCTACTTCGTCTGCTCGGCCGGCATGCTGGAAGCACCCAAGGTAAAGGCCTTCCGCGCCTGGCTGCTGCCGGAGATGGAAGCCTTCCGGGGCATCCTGGCGCAGTGGGAGGGCTAGCCGTCCTTGCCGGCTTCTGCGTCTTTTGCGTCTTTTACGTCTTCGGCATCCTTGCCCTCACCCACGGACTTCGGCACGGCCACCGGGGTAACGACCGGAGCAACCACCGGCGCCGGCCCTGAGTGCGCCCTGCCCGCGCGCGGGTGCGCCTTGTCGTAGACCTTGGCCAGGTGCTGGAAATCCAGCGCGGTATAGATCTGGGTGGTGGCCACGCTGGCGTGCCCGAGCATTTCCTGCACCGCGCGCAGGTCGCCCGAGGATTGCAATACGTGGGTGGCGAAGGAGTGCCGCAGCATGTGCGGATGCACGTCGGTCGGCACGCCGGCCCGGATCGCCTGCTGCTTGATGCGCAACTGCACGGTACGCGCCGGCAAGCGCCGCCCGCGCACGCTCAGGAACAGCGCATGCGCATCATCCGGCAGCGCGCCGGGGCGCAGCAGCTCCGGGCGCACCGCCAGCCACGCGCGCAGCGCTTCCATGGCCTTGCTGCCGACAGGCACGGTGCGCCGTCGCGAGCCCTTGCCGATCACCGTGACCTCGGCGCCGTCCATGTCGATCCAGCCAGCGGAGCGGTATTCCCCATCCTCGGCATAGCGCGCGTCCAGCTGCACCAGCTCCGACACGCGCAGCCCGCTGGAATAGAACAACTCGTAGACAGCCTGGTCGCGCCGGCCCTCGGCGCCGTCGCCCGCGTTGTGCGAGACCAGCGCCACCGCGTGCTCCACCGACAAGGCCTTGGGCAGCCGGTGCCCGGATTTTGGCGCGCGCACGCCGTCCACCGGGTTGGCCTCCACGCCCAGGCCATGGCGCGCGGCCCACAAGAAGAAGCCGCGCCACGCCGACAGCGTGCGGGCAATGCTGGTGCCGGCCAGGCCGCCGCCGTGCATGCGTGCGGCAAAGGCGCGGATATGGTGGGTCTGCAGCGACAACAGCGCAATGTCCGGCGCATGGCGCGCGGCGTGCGCTTGCAGCACAGACAGGTCGCGGGCGTAGTTGGTCAGCGTGTGGACAGCCAGCTTGCGGCTGCTGGCGAGCCACTCCAGGTAGCGCAGCACGACCGGGTCGGGCGGCGGCTTGTCGAGCGGTGCCTCGGCGGCTTGCTTGCGCGCGGCCGGCTTCTTCGCCACAGGCGAAGCGGCCTTGCGCGCGCGGCTCGGCTCCATCAGTCGCGCAGGCGGTTCAGCGCGGCACCGGCCACTTCGCCGATCTGCGCCAGGTAGGCCGTGCCCATGCCCTCGTGGAAGCGCCGCGGCTCGGGCGAGCCCAGCACCAGCAGGCCAAAGGCCGCGCCGAGCGTGCCGGCGTCGCGCGTGGGCACGCGCAGCGTCACCATGGCCAGCGAGGCGATATCATCGCGCTCCAGCCAGGCCGCGGCCTCGAAGCCACTGTTGGCGCCGCAATACGGCGCGCGCAGGCCCTCGGCAAACAGGCGGACATCTTCGCTCGCGCCCTGCGCCACTTCCATGTGCGCGTAGCTCTGCGCCACATTCCACAGTTTGAGGGCCACGCCAGGCACGTCGAACACTTGCTGCAGGCCGTCCTGCACCGCATACGGCAGCGCGTGCGAGTCCACCTCGGCCAGCAGGCGCAACTGCCAGGCGTGCATGCGCTGCTGGGTGCGGTCGTTGTCATGGCCGTGGCGAACC
Source organism: Cupriavidus sp. 05L411 (assembly GCF_056398045.1). Taxonomy (NCBI): domain Bacteria; kingdom Pseudomonadati; phylum Pseudomonadota; class Betaproteobacteria; order Burkholderiales; family Burkholderiaceae; genus Cupriavidus; species Cupriavidus sp. 05L411. The sequence goes on from NZ_JBFTOQ010000062.1 coordinate 48,933, forward strand.
AGGTCCGCCAGCTTCAGCTCCAGGCCTTTGTTTTTCTCGCGCAGGATTTCCATCTGGCGCTCCTGCAGCGACACCGCGCGGTGGCTATGCGGGCTGGTGAGTTGCACCGCGGCCAGCAGTTCGGCGTTGTCTTCGAAGAACTGGGGATTGGTCTGCAGGTAGGAGGCAACTTCTTGGGCGTTCATTGGCTTCAACCGGATTGTTTGGGGGGCAGTGTAGCAAATGGTTAGGGGGAGGTTTTGGGGGAAGTTTTGGGGGAGTGGTCGGCGTTGGTTTTTGGGTGCAAGGGCCATACGACATTGCCCTGCGGGGTTGGTCGCTGTTTCTTTGAGCGGTGTTGGCTCTTGGGTACAAAAACCATCGCCGATGAAATAAACAGCGATATGTAGTGGTCAAGTTTTTTCGGACAGGCTGATAGGTTGTTTTGCTTCTGGCTTGGCCTCGTAAGCGGCAGGCGAGACATAGCCAAGGGTTGAGTGCAAGCGCACAGGGTTGTAGAAGCCGACGATGTACTGGGTAATGTCACGTCGTGC
>NZ_JBFTOQ010000063.1:0-26291 GCF_056398045.1 Cupriavidus sp. 05L411
GTCGCTGGATGCGCCCCTCCGAAATGGGGCCGGGCAGTGGCTTCATACTTCATAGGTGTCCGCCTAAATTAAGCGGACGCCTATGCAGCCCGCGAAGACACCAGAGCTTGCCTACACCGCCTCAATTGCGGAAGACGGTACTCGTCGGGCCGTTACCGATGATCCGCGTCGACCAAATCTGGCTAGCGGTCGAGCCGATAGACATGCGCGCCGGTAGCGACACGGCGATGGCTCAGGTGGTGAAGGTGTTTGGGGCGGCCCGCCCGCATCACGCCGACCTGTTCGCCAACCGTCGCGGCGCCTGAACAGGGGCCGCTTCGTCTGGCCCGGCGAAGGCCGGCCACTGAGCTTGCCCGTAAGCGCCCGGTGGCCCCATCTTGAAGGACAACAAGGGTCCAAGGAGTATCGTGTCCCCCTACATTCTTGGTGGACACGTGAACACTATCGAGGAAGTCGAACCGACACGGCGCAGGTGTACGCGCAGCGCAGAGTTCAAGGTCAAGGCTGTCATGCAGCCGGACATATTGATTGCCGCGGTGGCACTGCGTCATCGGTTGAACGCGAACTTGCTGCGCCATTGGGTTGCTGAGCAGGAGGAACTGGATGTTACGGCCGAGGCTCGTCAACTAATCGTGGCAGTCCGGACCCAGAAAGTGGGCCCGCCGGGGAAAGCGAAGACAGGCGTGGTGATCGCGGCTCCCGCCGCTTCGATGCGCCAAACCTGGTACCTCAGTCGCTACGGTTGCACTGTCGTCCGGGCTGAACGACTATCTCGTGCATCAATGGCGTCGCGGTCGCGGGGCCAGCCCCTTGCGATCGGCAGCATCGACGACGGTTGCCGAGTCGTACGGGGACCGCGAACACATGCAGACCGGCAAACGCTCTTGAAGAATGTCGCCTACAGGATGAGGCGTATTAGAGTTGCCAGCCTGACCGTGATCGCATCGGTGCAGGTCGCTTCTGCAGCCAGTCCACGACAAACTCACCGGACTCCTGAATGTGGGTCCGCATCGCATGCCTGGAGCCCGCAGGATCTCTCGCAATCAATGCGTCAACGATGGCGGAGTGATGCTCGATGTTCTTCCTCATCCGGGACTCGTACATGCCCAGCACGGTCATGTTGAGGATGTTCCTAGTGTAGTCTACGTGCAAGTCACAAATGATTCGCTCCAATGATGCATTACTGGAGGCGCTGTAGATCAATGCATGAAACTCCTGGTTCTTGGCAACCCAGTGGCGCATGGGCTCGGCTGCTTGCGAGGGGGGAGCTTCACCCGCCGCATTCACCGCGTCGTACAAGGCCCGTACCGAATCTACACATTCGGCATGCACCACCTGCAAGCGTTGCAGGTCCGCATCGGTTATCCACTGAGCCGCCAGCTCCGTTGCCATCCCCTCCAGCTCACCACGCAGCCAGTAGTTGGCGCTGATGTCTTTGGTGGTGGGGGCGACGACGGTTGCGCCATAGCGCTTTTGCTGAACAACCAAGCCCTTGATCTCGAGCTGCCGAAGTGCCTCTCTCACGGGAGTTCGACTAACGTCGTACTCTTCCGCCAACGTCTCTTGGCGCAGCTTTTGACCAGGCGCGTAAGCACCGTTGAAGATCTTCCCTGCGATCGACTCCACAAGGTTCTGGAGAAGGTCTTTCTCGCCAAGTTTCTCGTCGCCCATATCTATGCTCCTGTCACGCCTTAAAGAGGGGCGATGTGCCCGCTACGTCAGCGAGCGCCAAACACATCTTTCCACTTTGCAACCTCCTTGCGCATGCGACCCTGAAAGGCTTCGGATCCGGCAGGCATCGGCTGGCTTCCCTGCGAGATAAGGCTCTGCATGCCCTCGCTCTTGAGCACCTTAGCCATTGCATCCTCCAGCCGCTTTACGACATGAGCAGGCGTGCAGCTAGGGGCGACCACGCCGGAAATCGACCCTACCTCAAACTCTACGCCGAGCTGCTCAGCAACGGTAGGGATATTCGGCAGTCTGGGCACTCGCTGGCTTGACGTCACGCCAAGAGCGCGCATCTTGCCAGATTCGACGAAAGGCCCGACGACCACAGTCTCAATAGCGGTGCTCTGCACCGCGTCCGACAGCGACGCGTTTGCGGCCTCCGCACCACTCTTGTACGGAACATGCAGAAGCGTGGTGTCCGTTGCCTGCTGCAGCGATGCGAGCACTTGGTGGATGGAAGTGCCCAGTCCAGAGCTCGCAAACGCTACGCTATCTCGTTGCTGCTTTGCCTGAGCGACAAGGGAGTGCAGATCGCGAATAGCAGACTTCTCGGACACCACCAACACCAACGGAGTGTTGGCAATCATTGAGATGTATGTGAAATCTTTGATGACGTCGTAGTTGAGCGTCTTGTTGATGAGAGGATTGAGCGCCACCATACCGTTGGTGATGACCATCAGCGTATAGCCATCGGCTTTGGCGCGCGCGACGCCGACCGCGGCGATGTTTCCGCCTGCGCCTGGCTTGTTGTCAACCACAACAGGCTGCCCCAACTCTTCTTGAAGCAGCTTCGCAACCGTGCGAGTAGTCACGTCGGTAATACCACCAGCACCGAACGGAACCACTAGCGTTACGGGACGAGTGGGCCAGCTTTCAGACGCGTATGGAGTACCGATAAAGCTGATCGCGAGCGTGGTGCCGATGAGCACCCTTTGGAAGAAGGACGTAAACACGGGTTGCATCATGTGATTCTAAAAATTGACCGTTAATCTCTCGACGTGCCAGGGGCGTTGATCTTTTGGCCCATCAGACTTTCGTTGTCGCCGAACTGGGGCCGTTTGTTGTGATCAGCGCTCCAGATCCGACGTCGTCAGCTCCGGAACATCGCCCTTGATGTTCATGCGCCCCTCATAGACAGGGCGAGCTCCGCTAGTAGGACCTTGGTACTGCACAAAAAAAATGGTCCCACCCGTGTCAGTGGTCAGTTCCTCTTCGACGTGTGGATCCGGGTGAAAAACGACCGTGCCCGGGCCGAAGGGCTTGCCACCCATTTTGAATTCACCCTCAATCACATACCAGACTTGTGCGAAATCGTGTTTGTGAAGCTTGAATCCGGCGCCAGACTCGTAGCGCAAAAACCCTGCATTGGGCTCGGTCGGGCATTCGGGCCGTGTGTGAAAAAGGAATTTTGTCTTGTTCTTAAAACGCCCCATCTCCCATTCCATATCTTCCGGGCGGCGATACTGCGGCATTTGGTGGACAAGCAGGGTGCCATTCGTGTTAACAGCGCTCATTGAGGAACTCCGGTTGAGAAAGGATGGGCCATTCTATGACCGCTCGAAAAAAAATACTGGATACAGAATGGCCTTCGCCTCACCTCGAATCGCTGGGCTGGAACGGCGCTCATGCTTTCGCGTGAGAATCGAATCTGTAGGTTGAGTCCGAGGGAAGCGATGCATGTTGCGCCCGCGTAGACCTGCGCGCCCACGTCCGCCGACTGGGAGCCCTGCGCCGCGCCGGCATCGTGGAGCACGTGGACGAGGGGCTATGGAAGGTGCCTGACGACCTGCCGGAGAAGGGCCGCCAGTACGACGCGCAGCGCCTGGGCGGCGTCGTGGAATTGAAATCGCACGTTGAGGCGGCAGCTTACTGCGACGGTGCGCGGTGGTGGGGTGTCTTGGGAGCTGGGATGGCAGCGTGGGCCAGGGATTGGATAACACGCAGTCCTTTCCTGTCCGAAGTCCAAGTTCAATGTCCGTCGAGCGGCGCCTCGGGTATTTCCGTCAATAATTGCGCCAGCGCCTCTGCCGCAGGCGTTTTGCGCGACTCGTTCCAGATCAGCCGGAAACTTGCATCAGGCAAAGGCGACAGTCCATGCCGGCCATCGATGGCAACCAATCCGGTTCCAGATTCTCCTGCGGCAACGCCGTGATAGCGAGGCCCGCCTGCACGGCCGCACGCAGGCCTCGCTGGCTGGGTGAGGTGAAGGCCATCCGCCAGTCAATTCCCGCTTGGTCCAAAGCGTCGGTGCCGATCTGTCGATGCATGCAGGGTTTAGGCGCGACGGCCAGGGGCAGCGGCGTGTGGTTGGCCAAGTCGAAGCCCCGTACCGCTGCCCAGACGAATCGGGCTCGCCGCAGCAGGTCCGTACCCACCCACAAGGCTTGCGATATTGACCAACTGCTGCCGCACATCTGGCAGCCATCCACTGCTACCGCATAACGTCGACTTCGCGAAGGGGACGAACCGCCTGTGTTTGCTGCCCCCTTGCGCTGGGGTAGCGAGCAAATTGGCGCGAACGATCTGGACCGTGCTGGCACGCGGACAGGACTGGCGTCCCGAGGCGTGGCAGCCCGAACACTGACGAAACTGCGAAATTCAAGAGAACAACCGCATTGAAGGAGAGTAAGCGACCACGCGTGTGATCGCACAGACTGGTCGGACCGTGACGCGGACACTCCGGTAGGGATCAAGAGCGAAGAACTCGATCTGCAGATGGGAACCTCGTCAGCGAAATCACTAGGACCAGCAGGCATATCAGCTTACACAACAGGCCGGATATAAGACTGCAGCCCTGCCTTTTGAATCGTCACACACACGAGTTCTTGCGATCCGGGAGGCGCCCATATAAGACCGTCCCTAGTACTTCGCGTCTCGCTGGCGCGCGTGCCCTCACGCCAACTCGCGCGTTCATCGCGATCGAGCAAGATAATACAACTGCGTGAGCCAACGTCGCCGACGCTGGTAGGTGGCATTGAGATTTCATGCGGTAGGGGAGTGTCCAGCGATCACCAGTAACACTTCCGCGGGCAGTTTACTTGTGCAAATCAGCCGGTGCGGCACGGAGGCGTTGAAATGGACGCAGTCGCCCGCTACCAAGTGTTCGGTGGCGTCGTCGAGTTCCAACTTGACCTCGCCGCTAAGTACGTAAATCAACTCTTCTCCCTCGTGGTGACTCATCAAATGCCGCGAGCCCTTTTCCCGGCCCGGCTGCAGCACGAACGCCACTATCCGCTGACCTGGTGCCGTGCCCGCGACCAGCCGGGGCGAGCTCTCATCCGGTTGCTTCGCCTTGGAGGCGGCCGCGCGAGTAATCGTGACCGCGCTTGCCACTGACGGTTGGCCAAACAGTTCATCCACTGGCAACTTCAAAGCGTTGGCTAGTTTCAGGGCCACGCTCACCGAAGGATTAGCCAGCCCCCGCTCCACCTTGGAGACATAGCTGCGTGTGAGGTCCGCGGCTTGGGCGAGCCCTTCCAGGGTCATTCCCGCCTGCGTGCGCAGAAGTTTCAATTTGATTGTCATGGTTTCTTGCAGGACACTTGAGTCCTATCGTACACTTGAGTCCTTGGTCGGCGACACACATTTGTCGCCGCTTCGCCGAAGTTTTTAGGAGTATCTCATGGCAATTTCCCTGTCGCTTCGCTGGAGAAGTTCATTTATCACTGCCGCAACTCTGCTCGGCGCCGTCTTGAGCGCGTCCGCGATAGTGGCAGTTCCAAAGCCCGCCTTGGCTCAAGCTGCCTACCCATCCAAGCCCATCAAGCTGATCGTGCCGTTTGGCGCCGGCGGCATCAGCGATGTCGTCGCGCGCCTTGTTGGCCAGAAACTGGGCGAAGAACTCAAGCAGCCAGTCGTCATCGAGAACCGCGCGGGCGCTGGCGGCAACATCGCGGCCCAAGCACTCGCGCAGGCTGCACCCGATGGCTATACCTTGCTGCTGGGCACAGTCGGGACGCAAGTTGTCAACAAGATGGTCTACAACAAGCTCGCCTATGACGCTAGCGCCTTCGCGCCCATCTCACTGGTAAGCAACTCTCCCTATGTACTGGCCGTCGGGGCGGTGCCGCGCTTCGACGACCTGAAGAGCCTAGTGGCCTATGCCAAGGCCAATCCCGGAACGCTGAACGCTGGCTCAGCCGGAAACGCAAGCTCACCGCACCTAGGGCTGGAACTCTTCAAAATCGCGACGAACACCGCCATCGTCCACGCCCCCTTCAAGAGCGGAGCCGAAGCAATCAACGCAGCTTTGAGTGGCCAGGTGCAGATCGTGATCGACGCAATCCCCGTCATAAAGAGCCAAGTTCAGGCAGGGCGTTTGAAGGCATTGGTGATCGCCGACGATGCGCGCAGTACCGCGATGCCGAACGTTCCCACCAGCGCTGAAGCAGGTATTCCCACCTTCTTGATTGGCTCTTGGAACGCATTGCTTGCGCCTCCTGGTACTCCCAAGCAGCAGACCACGCTTTTGTCGGAGGCCCTGGCCCGCGCCATGGCTCGTCCTGAGCTCAAAACCAAGCTGGCCGAAATAGGCGTCGAGCCGCTACCCACTGGTGAAGCGGCATACCTCATGCACGTGCGCAGCGAAACCGAAAAGTGGGCGCGAATCACGAAAGCCGCAGGCACGAAGCTGGATTGATCGCCATGCGCATCATCGACACGCAGCGTTCTGGCAACTGTTGGAAGGTTCGGCTTCTGGCGAGCTTCTTGGGCATCAATCTCCGGAGAACCACACTCTCGATAGACCGCGGCGACCTCAAGTCGGCCACCTTTGTTGCTGACGCGCCAATGAAGAAGGTGCCTGTGCTCGAGTTGGACGACGGCAGCATGCTGAGCGAGTCGGGAGCCATCCTTTTTTATCTGGCGCACGGCACACGGTGGTGGCCTCAAGAGCTCAACGAACAAGCCCAGACGCTTGCGTGGATGCACTTCGAGCAGGAGCAGCACATGCGCCCGCTTGCCCAACTGAGGCTTCATTTGGCACTGAAAAAAGACCTGACGCTCTTCGATGCTCAAGTGCGAAATTGGCTCCAAGAAAGCAACGACGCGCTCGCAATTCTCGAGGCGCGCTTGACGACGGGGCGGCAGTGGGTATCCACCAACACTGCGCCAAGCATTTCGGATGTCGCTCTGTATCCGTACACCCGCATGTCCCCGATGGGCGGGGTCGCTCTGAACGACTACCCACTGGTGCAGGCGTGGATGGCCCGAATCGAAAGCCTACCAGGCTACGAGCCCTTGTTTCCCGGGCAACCCGACTTGAATTTCTCGACACTCGAGACCTCGAGCTAACTTCTTTTCCACGCTGATAGGAATATTCACCATGGCAAATGACACTTTTTCGCTTAACAAGGACGCCCTGATCGACAAGGCGAATGCTCAGATGGAAACCTGCCTGTTGCCATCCGAGTACACCCTGCGCCAGAAGCTCGCATTGACCTGTCGCATCCTTTTCGAGAACGGCCATGACTCGGGTCTGGCAGGCCAGATTACAGCGCGTACAGAGGTGCAGGGCACATACCTGACGCAACGCCTTGGCCTGGGCTTCGACGAGATTACGGAAGACAACTTGGTGGTTGTCGACGAGGACCTGAATGTCCTGGCTGGTTCTGGGATGGCCAATCCGGCAAACCGCTTTCACTCGTGGGTCTATCGTGCACGGCCGGATGTCAACTGCATCGTCCATACGCATGCCCTGCACTCGGCGGCTTTGAGCATGCTTGAAGTACCGCTGGAGGTCTCCCACATGGATAACTGCGTGCTGTATGACGACGTCGCCTTCGTACCAAAGTGGCCTGGCGTGCCGGTCGGCAACGAGGAGGGCGAGCTGATCTCCACGGCATTGGGAAGCAAGCGCACTTTGATGCTCTCGCACCATGGCTTGCTGGTTGCAGCTGAAAGCGTTGAAGCAGCGTGTGTATTGGCGATCGCGTTCGAGCGGGCCGCAAAGATGCAACTGCTTGCTGCCGGCGCTGGTCAGGTCCAGCCGATCGATCCGGCCCTGGGACGTGAAGCGCATGACTGGATCCTGCGTCCGAGGCGCAATGAGGCGGCCTTCGCGTACTACGCGCGCCGCACCCTGCGAACCGGCCGTCACTCGGACTGCATCCAGTCGCGCTGAACAGGACATAAAAGTTCAAGCAGATCAAAGCATACAAACATTCACTTCATCAAAATGGCAAAACCAACATGAGCGCTCAATTCAAAGGCATCATTTCCTATCCAGTCACGCCGTTCGAGAAGGCCTCGGGCAAAGTGGATCTTCTGGCTGTGCGCGGTCTCATCGACCGTCTTGTCGCTCGCGGTTCGCACGGCATCGCCCCCTTGGGCAGCACCGGAGAAAGTACCTACCTGGATGACTCCGAGTGGGACGCCGTCGCGGAAGCCTCAATCAAGCAGGTCAACAAGCGCCTGCCGGTCATCGTCGGCATCTCTGATCTGACGACGCGCAATGCTGTTCGCAAGGCAAAGTTTGCAGAAGCCGCTGGCGCCGATGCGGTGATGGTGCTTCCGGTGTCATATTGGAAGCTCTCGGACGAAGAAATCTTCCGCCACTACGCCACGATCTCGGACGCCGTGGGTGTGCCGATCATGGTTTACAACAATCCTGCCACCAGCGGCGTCGACATGAAGCCCGAGCTGATCGTCAGGATCGTCAAGGAGATCGAGAACGCAACGATGGTCAAGGAAAGCTCAGGTGACATCCAACGTATGCACACGCTGATGCAACTGTCGGATGGCGGCATTTCGCTTTTCAACGGCAGCAACCCGCTGGCGCTTGAGGCCTTTGCGGCCGGCGCCATCGGCTGGTGCACCGCCGCACCGAACCTGATCCCCGACTGGCCCATGGCACTCTACGAGACCTGTGCCGCGGGCGACATGAAGCGCGCTCGTGACGTGTTCTACGCCCAGCTCTCGATCCTGCGCTTCATCGTGCAGGGGGGGCTCCCCACCACGATCAAAGCCGGCCTGGGTCTGCGGGGCTTCGAGGCGGGCGCGCCGCGTTCACCTCTTCTCCCGCTCGGTACTGCAGGGATCAAGTCCCTGGAGACCATGCTGAAGGCCATCGACTCGAGGTCACTTTCGGAGCAATAGCCTTCGCAGGAATGAGCGGCTGAGACCAGGCGCGCGCAGAAGGACCGCTTCGCGCGTCAACTTGGCCGGTCTTTCCTCATCACTAAATCATGAGAAAAACCACGCTTTATCACGATGGCTGCAACCTCTGCTTAGCCATAGAATCCTCCTTCAAGCGCATGATGGGAGACGGGCTGAACTTCGAGTCGATCAATCTCGGTCTCGATAACGCTCGCAGCGAGGAGGCTGCAAGGCTCGGTGTCAAACGCCTGCCGTCTCTGGTCATCGACGGCAAAGTCCTGCGCGTTGACGACCATTCCTCCATCGAGCATTTTTTCTGAGCGCTACTGCGAGATAACGGAAGCCGATTATCCAGTCATGAGCTGAGCGCTGCGTCTTGGTCGGCGGCGAAACACGCACACATGTCAAAGGCGAGCTGCACGGCCTTTGACAACACACAAGCAGTTTCAACATGCCAAAAACGTCTCATAACCGATCCGATCGAACCCAAATCGGCGATGGTGCCACACTGCCCGCGTCGCCGATAGGCACCTTGAAAATGCTGGTGCGCTACAAGGGTTGGGCGAATAGCCTGACGTTCAATAACGTGATGGAACTGCCGGAGGGGGAGGCTCTTCGGCAGAGATCGACGCGGTTTGGAAACATGGTGCACACCTTGAACCACGTGTATGTGGTGGACGATATCTTTAGGCACCATCTGCAAGGCAAGAAGCACAGCTACACCGCGCGCAATACCGAGCAAACGCCTGCCGTTGGCGATCTATGGACAGCAGTGCAGGAAATGGATCGCTGGTATATCGGTTTAGTCGACACTTGGTCGAACGAGGATCTTTCAGAAGTCGTCCATTTCGAATTTGTCGGCGGAGGAGAAGGTGCCATGACTCGCGAGAAAATCGTGCTGCATATCGTCAATCGCGGTACCTATCATCGCGGCTTTGTCGGTGACCTGATGTATCAGGTGCCTTTTACGCCGCCGTCTAACGATTTGCCTGTATTCATCAGAGATCACTATAGCTGCACTCAGTGAATTCCCCGGGCGATTCAGTCGTGGGAGATCGGGCAGAAGCGTGGACCTGCCGTCAGCTAACTGACCGCCCGACCAGATTCAACGGTCTAGCGCGCGCAACACGTCCGCGAGCTTTTTCACCGCGATCTCCAATTCCCTCGGTGCATGTGCGGCAAATCCCATGAGGAACCCAGCCTTATGCTCGCTCGACGCATGCAATGCTGTCAGCCCCAGTAAATCGATGCCGGCACGCTGCGCTGTATCAATGACTTCACGCTCGGGAATGTCGCGAATGAAGACGCAAGACATTTGCATGCCGCCGTCTGGCACCTTAAGCTCCACGAAGTCGGCCAGGTGCTTGCGCACCAGCCGCTCCAGTACATTGCGCCGCTCAGCATAGACGGCGCGCATGGTTCGCACATGCGCCCCGAAATGCCCACCCTCCATGAAACGCGCCAGCGTCAGTTGCGGAATCGGCGCGCTGTGTCCATCCAGCAAGGTGCGGGCAGCCGTCATCGGAGCTACAAGCTCAGGTGGCAGCACCATGAAGCCAATGCGCAAGCCGGGAAACAATGATTTGGTGAAGGTGCCGATGTAGATCGTTCGCTGATGCTGGTCTAGTCCCTGTACGCAGGCCGTAGGCTTGCCCGCGTAGTGGAACTCACTGTCGTAGTCGTCCTCGATGATCCAGGCTTGGTGCTGCTGCGCCCATTCGATAATGTCCAGTCTCCGGTCCAGCGCCAATGTCGCTCCGGTCGGAAATTGGTGCGAGGGTGTAAGGAACACCGCCTTGCCCGATTGCCGGACTTTTCGCAGATGCTCCACACGCATGCCTTCGGCATCCAGCGACACGGGCACGCATTCCAGGCCAGCGGCGTCGAACGCCTTGCGTGCGCCGTGATAGACGGGGTCTTCGATGAAGATGCGGTCGCCGACGTCAAGCAACACGGTAGCGCACAGGGTCAGGGCCTGCTGGGAACTGGTCACCACCAGCACGCGCTCGGGGGTGGCATGCGCGCCGCGTTCGAGATTGACGTAGTCCGCTATCGCGCGCCGTAATGGCTCCATCCCTTGCGGTGGGCTATGCAGTAGTGCTGTGGTGCCCCACTCTTTCAATACCTGCCGCTCCAACCGCTCCCAGGTTTGCAGCGGAAAGCTGCGCGTTTCCGGCACACCGGGAGCGAAGGGGCGCGGGGAAAGAAAGTCTCGCACGCCACCGCCGCGGTACATGGCCGTGCCGCGCTGGCTCAGCCGCACCGGTTCGCGCGGCGATGCGGGACGCCGCGCCGCGCCGCGCCCCGGCAAACGCTGTGTCCGCTCTGAAACGAAGCTGCCGCTGCCGACGCGCCGCTCGATGAAGCCCTCTGCATGCAACTGGCTGTATGCCGACTCCACCGTGTCGCGGGAGACACCCAGCGACTTCGCTAGTGCGCGGGAAGCAGGCAGCGGTTTGGCGACATCGAGCGCGCCGTCGAGGATCAGTTGCCGGATGGCGCGCTGGATGCGTGCATGCAGGGGCAAGGTGCCATGTGCCGGGTCAATGACCCAGGCTTTGACAGATTCAAGTTGGGCGTGCTTGAACAATTGGCTGGTATCTCGTTAAGAAATTGGCTGGGGACAGCATGCCATTTTAAGCCTATAAATCAGTATCGCGTTCAGGTCAATCACCCATTCTCAGGAGTCCGATACCAACTATGTCATCCCCCACGTCACTGTTATCCGCTCGCTTGCTCGATCTCGCTCATCCCATCGTGGCTGGCTTAATCTCGGTCATCGTTAACTACGGCGGCACCTTCATCTTGGTGTTCCAGGCGGCCAAGGTGGCCGGCCTCAGCCCCGAACTGACCGCATCGTGGGTGTGGTCAGTTTCGATTGGCGTGGGGGTGACGGGGCTCATCCTGAGCTGGCTGACGCGGGAGCCAATCATTACCGCGTGGTCCACGCCAGCGGCAGCGTTCCTGGTGACGGCGCTGGCCACCACCCCCTACGCTGAAGCGGTGGGTGCGTATCTGATTTCAGCGGCTGCGTTTGTGGTGCTGGGATTTTCGGGATGGTTCGAGCGCTTGATCCGGCTGATTCCTCGGGGTGTGGCCGCAGGTTTGCTCGCGGGCATCCTGCTGCAATTCGGCATCAAGGCTTTCGGCGGCATGAGCGTCGATCCGTTGCTGGCCGGTTTGCTGATCGTGACCTATGTGGTGCTCAAGCGATTCAGTGCACGCTATGCCGTCGTTGGCATCCTGGTGCTGGGGCTGCTCTTTCTGCTCATGCGGGATCGGGTTGACCTGTCGGGACTGACGTTGAAGCTCGCCGCTCCGGTCTTCACCATGCCGAGGTTCTCGCTCAATGCGTTGCTGAGCGTCGCATTGCCACTGTTCCTCATCACGCTGACCGGCCAGTACATGCCCGGCATGCTGGTGCTGCGAAATGACGGTTTCAAGACCAGCGCCGATCCCATCGTGACGGTGACCGGGTTAGGCTCGCTGCTGATGGCGCCGTTTGGCTCGCATGCGTTCAACATCGCCGCCATCACTGCCGCCATTGCCACGGGCCGGGAGGCGCACGAAGACCCGTCCAAGCGCTGGATCGCAGGCATCGCCGCAGGCGTGTGCTACATCTTCGTGGGCGTGTTCGGCGTGACACTGGCCGCCGTCTTCATGGCCTTTCCGGCGACCTTCATCACCACGCTCGCGGGACTGGCGCTGCTGGGTACCATCGGCGGTAGCCTAGCCACCGCCTTGGCCGACGCGAAGACGCGCGAAGCGTCGTTGATCACCTTCCTGGCTGCGGCGGCCAACATCACGTTGCTGGGCATCGGTGGAGCGTTCTGGGGCCTGTTGATTGGCCTAGTGGCTCATGTCGTGCTCAATGGACAACTGCCGCGCCGTGAGCGGCCGGCCATCGCGGCATCGACTGCTGAGCCTGCGATCAAGAGGGAGGGTGCCAATGCCTGAGCCATCGGACACCCAGACCCGTCACGACCAGCATGGCCGTTATCTACAGGCGGCCACGGTCGATGACTTCCGGCATAATCTGGCCGCGGTGCGGGGCCGCATAGACGCGGCCTGCCACCGCGCGAGGCGCGATCCGGCAGGGGTGCGCCTGCTGCCGGTTAGCAAGACCAAGCCCGAGGCCAGTCTGCGTCTGGCCTACGCTGCGGGTTGCCGCCTGCTGGGTGAAAACAAGGTGCAGGAAGCCTTCGGCAAACGGGAGGCCATGCAGGATCTGATTGATCTGCATTGGTCGGTCATCGGTCATCTGCAGACCAACAAGACCAAGCTGGTGGCGCGCTTCGCCAGTGAGTTCCAGGCACTGGACAGTTTGCGTGTCGCCGAAGTGCTGGATCGCCGCCTACAGATCGAGGGGCGATCGCTGGATGTGTTCGTGCAGGTCAACACCTCCGGCGAGGCTGGCAAGTATGGGCTGTCGCCTGAGGACGTGCAGGGCTTCATCAAAGAGCTGCCCGCCTTCTCGGCGCTGCGCGTGCGCGGGTTGATGACACTGGCGCTGTTTTCGTCCGAGGCTGAGCGGGTGCGTCAGTGCTTCATTCTGCTTCGCAATTTGCGCGACCAGTTGCGCCAGAGTGCGCCCGCTGGCATCGCCCTGGATGAACTGTCCATGGGCATGTCCGGCGATTTCGAGATCGCCATAGAGGAAGGGGCCACCGTGGTGCGCGTCGGCCAGGCCATCTTCGGCGCGCGCTCCATGCCGGATCGCCACTACTGGCCTGGCGAATCCAGCACAGAGGAGCCACGGCCATGAAAACCGCCATTGCCATCCGCCATCTGCATTTTGAAGATCTCGGCACGCTGGAGCCGCTACTGACGGCGCTGGGCTTCAGGCGCTGGGATTGAAGGCGAGGGAGACAGGAAGGGCGCGTTCGTCGGGCTCGGGCCAGCGTTGCGAGACCGTCTTGATCTTGGTGTAGAAGCGAGCTGCGTCGGGGCCATAGAGGTGGCCTTCGCCAAACTTGGACCGGCGCAATCCGCCGAAATTGAAGTAGGCGGACGGCAGCGGCACGGGGACGTTCACGCCGATCATCCCGGACTCAACTTCCATCATGAAGCGATGTGCCGACTTTCCGTCGCGGGTGAAGATTACCGAGCCATTGCCGTACTCGTGCAGGTTCGTGATGTCAATCGCCTCTTCGAAGGTCGCCGGCCGCATGATTCCTCGCACCGGCCCAAACACCTCGTCTTTATAAAGGTGCATGTCCGTTGTGACCCGGTCGAACAATGTCGGCCCCAGGTAAAAGCCATTAGCGTGGCGCGGAATTTCGATATTTCGCCCGTCGAGCACCAAGTCGCCGCCTTCTTCGATACAGCGCGAAATTGCCCGTTCGACGGATGCCTTGGATTCTTTGGAAACAACCGCACCAAAGTCCGCGCTGGCGTCGTCGTAGGGGCCAACCTTCAGTGCTTGGATCTTCGGTACGATCAGTTCGCGCAGGCGTTCAGCCGTTTCGCCATGCTCGATGGCGCCAAGGGTTCAGCCTGGTGCATCGAGCAGCGGCTGGGACAGCAGCTTGCCGCGACGGTACCGGGCGGCGGGGTGTCTTGGGAGATTGGGCGACAGCGCGGCAATTCGATCGGCTGACTGCCATCAACATCAGCACGAGAAGTTGATAGACGCGCACGGATTTGGCGCCAAGCCCTGCTGGGCGAACATTGGCTGCTCAAACCTCGCATTCCAAATTGCTCCGAGACGGCCGGCGCGCTGATGACGGGCGTCAAGTCGGATTTGCCGGGCGACGTGATCGGCACGGTGACGGAGCCGATCTTGACGTGATCGACGACATGGCCTCACGCGGCCGCGACGACGGCGGGGAGTGGGTAGAAGACTATACGACCACCGTCACCGAAGAAGCTAGAGTCCAGCTCACCGGCCTCCTGCAGGCCTGGGCACGCACGCACTGCCAGCCTGATTTCTACAAGGTCAGGAACACCCGCCCTACGTACTGAGCGCTTACGACTTCAGCGGCCGCCAAATCGTTCATGGCCCGGCTTGCGGCCCCATGTTTGTAGTCCTTCCACTGGAAGGTGACCGCGTCGCCATCGAAGCGCTGCAGCCGGTGGTTGCAGGTGGCGACCGCGGATTGCTGGCGAAGGCTGACAAGAACCATGACACGGGTGTCCGCTTTCGAGAAGGCCACGAGTCGCTCAAGCATTCGCATCCTCATCGTTGCCATTCCGTTCCATGCCTCGTTGATGCCCCGCCTTCATGAGCGCAGGTTTGCCTTGCTCAGCCATCGCGGCATCAACCGGGTCGTCGCGCTGCCGCATCAGCCAGTAAACGATGCCAAGCGCAACCAATGCAGCCGCAAGAGCAGCGATATGCGCGGGCGGCGTGGCTGGGTCGAGAATGATGAATTTGCGCGCTATCGCCAACAGGGCAATGAGGATGACGGTCTTGACTTGGACAATGTGGTCGCGCCGCACCATAACCCTGGTAATTGAATGCTTGAACTCCATTGCGATCAGCAGTGTCATGACCATGCCGAACACCGATTGAAATGTCCCATGATCCAGCGGGTTCAGTGCGCCCGACATAAGCAACATGGCGACCGCGCGTATCAGTTGCCAAAGTGATACGACAATGATCACTGAAACCACTGCGCTTAGGATGTGGGCAACGATCTGCTCGAAGCGCTCATAGAAGCTCAGAACGCGCCACTGCAGCCGATATGCATCAAGATCCCTGCGCAGGCCGCCTCTTTCATTCCTCATGGTTCACCCTTCCAGATAGTTAGACATCGATGGAGCGGATTGAGAGGGAAGCCGGGGGCACGAGCCTCTCCGGGCCGGGTTTAAGGCTTCCTTAACATATTAGGGTGCGGGCGTATTCATGTGCAGTGGGCCTGTGCACTCCGCAGATCGACTAGCGGGTGTGGCCAGGAGCCCCCCGTCTCGTGGCCATCGCCTCGCCACATGCCAGATGTCAGGGCACGGCCACCGCCTCGCTGATTTGCGAGGTTCACGTTTCGGGAGCGTAGTCATGCTGGCCCGACTGCCGGCGAGTCGCAGTTCGAATCGGAGGTACAGGCGGCAGAGAATCCATATAGTTCGCATGTGATCTCATCTGAAATTGTCGTCGACTCCACTAGCGATGTCGAATGACCGAGCGTGGCCGAACCTGGAGCGCGTGGTGTCGGCACCTGGGTGGGGAGTTTGGTCTATAACGCAATAAGCCGCCTGCCAAGGGGTGGCCCACCTGGCGTGCGCTACGCGCCCGGTAAAACCGGCGGACAGGGCACCACTAGAGATAAATGCGGGTGCCGTCTAAAGTTGTTCGCGGCTGTCGGCATGAAAAAACCGGGCACGTTTTGGCCCGGTTTCATTTGCGGCAAGGCGCTCGGCCAGGCCTGGCAACGGCAAGCGAAGGTCTTAACGGCTGCAGGCCATGCCCAACGCCTTGGCGGCGGCACTGCGAATGTCGGAGCCGTTGCTTTGAGTGGTTAGCGCTGCGATCAGGACTTCCCTTGCCTCCGCGCCGCCCACGTAGCCAAGGCCTTCCGCAGCGGCGGCGCGAATCTGAGCGCCGTTGGTGGTGGTGTTCAGCGTTTGGATCAAGAGGGCGAGGGGCAGTCGGGGACCAGACGAATGCCCCGGCCTGTGCTCCGACAGAGAATGCCAAGAATGTCCGCGGACCGGCAAGTCCATGCTGCCTTCACCTGAGGGTTGTTACATAGCGCCAGGTCTACGGTCTCGTCCAGCGCGAGACCTTGCCGGTCTCCCGGTGCACCATGCAATACCGCTCACGCGCGCCCCCGCTCTCCGCCGCGCCGGGTCAAACGTGCGGGCTACTCAGCGCCCTGGGGGAAGTCCCCAAGGCCGTGGGCGTCGCGAAATCCCCATAGAACCCCCGCACCAGATTCGATACTCATGCACCAAGACGGCGTGAGAGTTTGTCGCCTATGGTGCACGTCCATTTGTGTTTAAGTAAATACCCTAGTTTAATTGCATAGTAATTATATAGATTGCTATACGCATATAAAGAAACTATTCTCTGCCTACCGACCGGCGCTGCCGCGGACTGAAAGCCAACGAGGAAATTCATGATGAAGCAGTTGCTGGATACCTTGTCCAATATCATTGGCGCAACGTCGCTGCTCACTGAGAGCGACGATCTGGCCGGTTATGTCAGCGACTGGCGCGGCCGCTATACGGGCAAGGCGCTTTGCGTTGCGCTACCACGTAATACGGAGCAGGTTTCCGAACTGGTGAAGGCCTGCGTTGCCGCTGGCGTGGCGGTCCTGCCCCAGGGTGGCAATACCAGCCTGAGCGGCGGCGCGGTACCGTACGAGCAGGGCAACTGCGTCATCATCAATCTCTCGCGCATGCGTCGCATTGTGTGCATCGATCCCGCCGACAACTCCATGGAGGTGGAGGCCGGTTGCGTGCTCGCGGAAATCCAGGCCGCTGCGATCGAGGCAGGCCGGTTCTTCCCTATCAGCCTGGGTGCGGAAGGTTCCTGCCAGATTGGCGGCAACATCGCCACCAACGCCGGCGGTACCGCTGTCCTTCGTTACGGCAATACCCGCGAGAACGTGCTTGGCCTGGAAGTCGTGCTGCCGGACGGACGCATCTGGCGCGGCCTGCGTACGCTGCGCAAGGACAACACGGGGCTTGATCTCAAGCAGATGTTCATCGGCGCGGAAGGCACCCTGGGCATCATCACCGCGGCCACGCTGAAGCTGCACCCGCTGCCTAGTGCGCATGCCATGTCCTGGGTCGCGCCTGTCGACGTAGATGCGGCCCTGAAGCTGCTGGGCATGTTCCAGGCCGCATGTGGCGCACAGCTATCCGCCTTCGAACTGATGAATGCCAGCCAGCTCGACATCGTGCTGGAGCACGTCCCGGGCCAGCATGCCCCGCTGGCGCAAGCGCACCCGTGGCATTTGCTCGTCGAGCTAAGTGATACTTGCGATGACGCACGGTTGCAAGAAGCGCTCGAGGCCACGCTGGAGAAGGGCCTGGATCTGGGACTGATAGCCGATGCGGCGATCGCCGCCAACTCCACCCAGCGCGAAGCTATGTGGAAGCTGCGGCATAGTGTGTCAGAGGGCAACAAGAAAGCTGGTATTGGCCTGACGCTGGATACCGCCGTGCCAGTGTCGAAGGTGCCTGCGTTTATCGAGCAAGCGACCCGCGCGATCGAAGCGAACTTCGATGCGCGCGTGGTGGTAGTGGGTCATCTTGGCGACGGCAATATTCACTTCATCCCGTTCTTTGCATTCGACACCTGGCAGGCCCTGCCCGATCAGGCGGGCACCGCCGCTGCGGTGCGCCGCGCCGGGCACGATGTCGCCGCCAAACTGAACGGCACCTTCAGCGCTGAGCACGGCGTGGGCCGGACCCTGCTGGCGGAAATGCGCCACTACAAGAGCGACGTCGAGCTTGACATGATGCGTGCGGTCAAGCGTGCGTTCGATCCGCTCGGCCTGTTCAACCCGGGCAAGCTGATTCCCTGATCTTCACGGCACCGTTTCCCCCTTTTCTCTCACGACCCCCATCCCAGTAGGAGTACCGCCATGAGCAACGCCGACAAGCCAAGCAATCCTTCGCGTCGCAACGCCTTCAAACTGCTGACCGCCAGCACTGCCGCACTTGCCATGCCGGCCATCTGGACATCAGCCAAGGCAGCCTCGCAGCGCATCGTAGTGCGCGACTCGGGCGGTGTCTTTACCAAGGCGTATGGCGAGGTGTTCTACAAGCCATTCACCAAGGCTACCGGCATCCAGGTTGTCGGCGTGCCCTCCAACGCAGAGCCCACCGCGCAGATACGCACCATGGTGGATGCCAAGAACTACAGCTGGGACATGGCATCGATCAGCCAGCCCGCAATCGAGGTGCTGACCACCGACGGCAAGGACTACCTCGAAAAACATGGGCTGGGCGCCGATCCCGTCGTGGCTGGCATCCCCGCGCAATACATGTCGCCGTACGGTGTTGGTGCCAACGTATACACGACCGTGCTGGCCTACCGTACCGAGGCGTTCAAGGGACGCAAGGCGCCCACGCAATGGAAGGACATGTGGAACGTGCAGGATTTCCCCGGCCGCCGCGCGCTGCGCAAGCATCCGTTCGACACAATCGAAGAGGCTCTGATGGCGGACGGTGTCGCGAACGGGTCAGTATATCCCTGCGACGTGGATCGCGCGCTGCGTAGCCTCGACAAGGTGAAGTCCAATGTCGCGGTCTGGTGGAGTGGCGGTGCGCAGGTCGAGCAGATGCTCAAGTCCGGCGAAGTGGACATGGTCGCGACATGGATCTCCCGCGCCCAGGCCGCCATGGATGCCGGCGCGCCGGTAGGGATCTGCTGGGACCAGCACCTCTGGGGCGTCGACAGTTGGACCATCCTGAAAGGTTCGCCCAACGCTGCGGCCTGCCGCGAGTTCATCAAGTTTGCATCCGACCCCAAGCGCCAGGCGCAGCTCACGCAATACCTGGCAGCCGGCGTCACGCATCCGGACGCCTTCAAGTACATCGATGCCAAGCATGCCGTGACGCTGCCCACGTATCCCGACAACATCAAGCGTGGCGTGAAGATCGATGCCAGTTACTGGGTCAAGAACCAGGGGTCCGTGCTCGAGAAGTTCAATGCCTGGATCCTGAAGTGAAGCGCTCGCTTTGACCTCGGCAATATCAAGAAAAGGTGGGCGTGATGCCACAAGTGACACAGACACAGACTAAGCTACAAAAACTGCAGACCAAGCAGCTATCCAAGCGTTATGGCAATTTCATCGCGCTCGCGCCCACCGATCTCTCGGTCCCGGAAGGCGAGTTCCTGACGCTGCTCGGGCCCTCAGGGTCGGGCAAGACGACGCTGCTGAGCCTGATTGCCGGTTTGTCGCAACCGGATGCTGGCAGCATTCGCATCAACGGCGCTGACGTTACCTTCGGGGCGCCCTATGAGCGGGACATCGGCATGGTGTTCCAGAACTACGCACTGTTCCCGCACATGACTATCGCCGAGAACATCGGATTTCCGCTGAAGATGCGCAAAATGCCGGCACGGCAGGCGGAGCGGGAGGTCAGCCGCGTGCTCGATCTCGTGCACCTGCCGCACGTGGCGCATCGCCTGCCAAAGGAACTCTCGGGTGGCCAGCAACAGCGGATCGCGCTGGCGCGCTGCATGGTCTACCGTCCTTCAATCATCCTGATGGACGAGCCGTTGGGGGCGCTCGACAAGAAGCTGAGGGACCAGATGCAGCTTGAAATCAAGCGTATCCACCGCGAACTCGGCACCACCATCGTGTATGTGACGCACGACCAGGAAGAGGCCATGACGATGTCCGATCGTATCTGCCTGATGAATGGCGGCAAGATCGAGCAGCTCGGCAGCCCGGCGGATCTTTACTTCCGTCCCCGCACCACCTTTGTGGCCGACTTCCTCGGCGAGTCAAACCTGCTGCCGGCCACGGTGGATGCAGTGAACGGCAGCTTGCTGGATGTCAGCTTCATTGGGCTGCCCGCACGCGGCCAGGTACTGGCCAATGGCGCCACTTTCCGGCCCGGAGACCGGGCCAAGGTGATGATCCGCCCGCAGAACCTCCATGTTTCCGGTACGCCGGGCGCGCCCAGTACGCTGTCGGCGCGGCTGACGGATATCGTGGTGACGGGCGGCGTGACCAAGTCCTACCTGGTCCTGCCGGGCGAGCAGCCACTGGTGGTGGCCGAACTGACCCGCGGCGGCCTCGGCCGCCACCATCCCGGCGACACGCTCACGGTGAGCTGGCAGGCCGAAGATGCCGTTGCGATTCCGGAGTAAGCCATGGTCACTCAAGTCATGAGCGCGGCCACGACGCCGGCTGCCAAGCGCCGGCCTGCCTGGCACCGCGATTTCCTGCTCGGCGCGCCCACCGTCCTGTTCCTGCTGATCATGCTGGTATTCCCGGTCGGACAACTGATCTGGATGAGCGTGTCGGTGGACGGCCGTCTTTCCCTCGAACTTTACGCACGCCTGTTCCATTCGTCCGTCTATCTCGACGTACTGTGGATCACCCTGAAAATTGCCGGCTGGACCACCTTGCTGGCGATCGTCGGCGCTTATCCGGTGGCCTACCTGACATCGGCAGCGGGTGCACGGGCGAAGAGCTCGCTGCTGTTCTGGATCCTGTTGCCGTTCTGGACCAGCTTCCTGGTCCGCATGTTCTCCTGGATCGTGCTGCTGGGCCGCAACGGTGTGCTCAACCAGTTGCTGAAGGCCGCCGGCGTGACTGACGTGCCCGCCGATCTGCTCTACAACTTCGGTGCAGTGATGGTCGGCATGGTGCACGCCATGATGCCGCTGGCCATCCTGACGATGATCTCTGTGATGGAGAACATCGACCGGCGCCTGCCGCGTGCAGCGCTGACCCTGGGCGCACGGCCCGGCACGGCGTTCTGGCTGGTCTATTTTCCTCTGTCCATGCCGGGCGTGGCGGCAGCGGGCATTATGGTCTTCGTGACGTCGCTTGGCTTCTTCATCACGCCGGCCCTGCTGGGCGGCCGCCGTGAAACCATGATCACGCAACTCATCATCGACCAGGTCCAGCAAACCATGAACTGGGGCTTTGCTGGTGCCATCTCGATGCTGTTGCTGGTTGCCGCCCTGATTGTGTTCGTGGTCTATGACAAGCTGGTTGGCTTGTCGACCCTGGCTGGCAGCGGCTCCGCGCCGGCTGGCCGCAGTTCGGCTACCCGCGGCCCGCTGCGGCGCGCCGGTTACCAGTTGCTGGGCGTGCTGGCCACGTTGTCCGACGGCCTGGGCCGTTTGCTGCCGCGCCGTGTGCGTGCGGCGGCGAAAGCGGAAGAGGGCGGCAGCAAGATGCTGTGGATGGTGGTGATCCTGATCCTTGCCTTCCTGACCTTGCCTGCGCTGCTGATGATCCCGATCTCGTTTACGGGCGGCAGCGGCCTTGACTGGCCGCCGCGTGGGTTCTCGCTCCAGTGGTACAACGAGGTGTGGGAATCTCCCACTTGGATGCAAGCCACGGTGCGCTCGCTGATTGTCGGGGCGGGCACGGGATTCCTCGCCATGGTGATCGGCACGCCCACGGCATTCCTGCTGGTGCGCTCGAACATCCGGTGGAAGGCTGCATTGCTGGCGTTCATCCTGCTGCCAATCATCGTGCCCCGGATGATCACGGCGGTTGGCATCTTTTACTTCTTCTCCAAGCTCAACCTCGTTGGCTCCGCGGCCGGTCTGATCCTCGGGCATACCGTCGTGGCGATCCCCTATGTGGTGATGACCATGATGGCCGTTCTGAAGAACTACGACACACGCCTGGACCAGGCCGCGCAGAGCCTCGGCGCGCGCCCCTGGCAGACGATGCGCTACGTCACGTTCCCGATCCTCGGGGCGGGCCTACTGTCGTCGTTCCTGTTTGCCTTCGTGACGTCGTTCGATGAACTGACCATCGCGCTGTTCGTGACCGGCGGCCTGGATTCGACCTTGCCCAAGCAATTCTGGGACGAAGTGATCCTGAGCGTCTCGCCCACGATCGCTGCGGTGTCGAGCCTGCTGTTCGTCTTTATTGCCGTGGTGATCATGGCCGCGGACCGGCTGCGCAGGCGCAGCGCGGACCACTGAAGCCTGCCAATCCCACCTATCTATTTTTAATAAATAACCGGTCGCCAGTGCGGCCTCTCTCCTACAAGACGATGATTGACTCAAAGCAAGTGCAAGGCATTTTTGCCGCCATTCCCACTCCGGTCCAGCACGACGGCGCTGTCCACGAGGGCGCCACCCGCGCCTTGCTCGACTACCTGATCCGCCAGGGCGCGGACGGCGTGGTGCCGCTAGGTGGCACGGGTGAATTCGGTTCGTTGTCGCAGCGCGAGCGCGTGCGCATGGCGGAGGTGACCACCACTCACATTGCCGGAAGGATGCCTGTCGTAGCCGGCGTGCTAACGCCGGGTCTGCGCGACGGGCTGGATGCCGCGCGCGACTTCGCCGCCGTTGGCGTGAATGCCGTGATGGTGGTGACGCCTTACTATACGAATCCCACGCAGCAAGGCATCCGCGATTACTTCATGCGGTTTGCCGACGAGTCGCCGCTGCCGGTCCTGCTCTATGAGATCCCGTATCGCACCCGAATCGCGATCGATCCCACGGTCATCCATGAACTGTCGAGGCACGAGCGCATCATCGGCATGAAGGCGTGCAATCCGGATCTTTATCATTTCCTCAAGACCGCGGCCGGCATCGACGAGAGCTTCTCCCTCCTGAGCGGCGAAGACACCCTGTTCCCGCTGCACGTGTCCGCTGGTGCTCGCGGCGGCGTGCTCAGCACCGCCACCATGCTACCGAAGACTTGGCGCCGCATCATGGACCTCGTGCGTGGCGGAAATCTGCAGGAAGCCCTGCTGATGCACCGCCAGTTGATGCCGTTTATCGATCTGGTCTTTGCGGAAACCAATCCGGGTCCGATGAAGTCCGTGCTGCAAGCGATCGGGGTCGACGCCCCCGAGCTGCTGGAGCCGTTGTTGCCGGCCGCGGCGCAGACCAGCGCTCGCTTGCGCGAGCAGTTCGAGCGCTTGCTCAAGGACTACGAGTACGCGTGACGCAGCGCGAAGGCGGCGCATGCCCGGCCGGTGGCCCGGGCACGCCCCGCGGGAAGCGGCTTACCGCCCGTATTCGGTGAACTTGGATTTGGAGACAGAGGTCGCGGCCACCTGCACGTGCTTGGCGAGTTCCGACTCCACCTTATCGGGTGTCCAGCGGGAAGTGGGCACCGAGATATTGATGGCGGCAACGGGACGGCCGCGGTGATCCAGGATTGGTGCTGCCACGGAGATATCGCCCATCACCGTCTCGTTGGCAATGATCGCATAGCCTTTCTCTGCCGCCTGCTGGATGCGTCGGCGCAGTTTGCCGAGGTGAACCTCCGTGTACGGCGTAATGGCAACGCGCTCGACCGCTGTCAGGATTGCGTCGCACTCGTCCTCTGGCAGGCGCGACAGGATCGCCGTGCCGGAGGAGGTGCAGAACGCGGGCAGGCGACTGCCCACCGCAATGTCCATATTGACAAGATGCCGGCTCAGGAAGCGTGCGACGAACACGATCTCGTGACCATCCAGCTCCTGCAGGTTGGTCGTCTCGCCGACGGTGCGGTTGATGTCCTGCAGGTAAGGCAGCGCCTTGTCGATCAGCTCGTTGGCACGCACGTAATTGAAGGAAAACTGCAGGAGCTTCGGCGTGAGGCCATAGGTCTTGGTCTCGGCGATGCGGCGCAGGTAGCCAAGCGTTTCCAGTGTGTAGACGATGCGTTGCGTCGCGCTGCGGTCGAGCTGCGCGGCTTTCGCGATGTCGGCCAAAGTCATGTGCCGAATCGGACCGTCAAATGCATGCAGTACGCGGAAGGTCTTAGCGGCCGAGCCGACAAACAGCGCCGAATCGGTGGGATCCGGCTGCTTTTCCTGCTGTTTATCTTTCTTTGCGAGCGGGTCTTCGCTGCCCGTGCCTGCTTGCTTGCGGGTGCGAATTGATTTTGGTTCCACTGTCGATCCTGTCATGTTAGGTGCTCACGCGTACGGCAGGGCATGGCGCCATGGCGCGCGTGGAGGCGATTGCCATTCGCTTGGGTGATGCAAAAAGTGATTCAAATGAGGTTGGAGATGAAATGCTAAACAAGCTCAAGGTAGTTTTCGTCGGTGGCGGCAATATGGCCAGTGCCATCATTGCCGGGCTTCTCGCCAACGGCGCTGACGCTAGGAACATCACCGTCGTTGATCCTGCAAACGACCTCCGGGAGCGCCTGACCAGGGAGTACGGTCTGCATACGCTGTCCGCCGCGGATCGGACGCTGAACGACACCGACGTCGTGGTCCTTGCCGTCAAGCCACAGGTCATGCGCGAAGTCTGTGAATCCTTACGCGGATGCCTTGTCGATTCGCTTGTGATCAGCGTGGCAGCAGGCATCAGGCTGGAGGCGCTGGCAAAGTGGCTCGGTGACTGCCCGCGCCTGGTACGCGCAATGCCCAACACCCCGGCGCTCATCGGCCAAGGTATCACCGGGATGGCATCGGCCAAGACGCTGTCGTCAGCCGACCGGAAGATCGCAGATACCATTGCCGGTGCCGTCGGAGAGGTGACATGGGTGGAGCATGAAGACCAACTGGATGCCGTCACCGCACTGTCCGGCAGTGGACCCGCCTATGTCTTCTACTTTATCGAGGCTATGGAACAGGCCGCGGAGAAAATGGGGCTGCCCGCCTGGCAAGCCGCCACACTCGCGCGTCAGACGTTTTTCGGCGCCTCGGCGCTGGCGCGGGGCAGCAGCGAGGCAGTCGCTATGCTGCGCCAGAGAGTGACGTCGCCGGGCGGCACCACAGCCGCCGGAATTGACGCCATGGATAACAAGAACCTGAAGGCGGTGTTTGTCGAAGCAATCGAGGCTGCCGCGCGGCGTAGCGTCGAACTGGGCAACCTTGGCAGCTAACCTGGGACCATCGCCTAGCCCGGGCTCCTGCCGAGCAAGAGTCCGAGATCTGCCTTGCGGAGTGCCGGGGCTTCCAAGCGCTGGTTCGGGGCCCTGTCCACCTGCGTGTGACAGAAGATAGATCATGTGCATATGAAGTATGCGACTTGGAGGCCAGTGGAAGATGATCTCTTGTATCTTGAAGCGATCACGACGCGTTTGCCTCATGGCGCCAGAATCTGAATTCAATTTTTATAATTGTATAGTAATTATTTCTGTCTGGAGAGGCTGCAATGATCGTCTTCTTACGGCAGGCCGTCATCAATCGCAACATCATCCCCGCTGCTAGGTCGTAAGAAGGTTCAGGACGTTAAGCGGCCAGACATCGCAGGGATGATGGATAAGCTCTTGTACAAGCAGACGGAGGCGAACAAGGTCTTCAGCGTCTTGCGCAAGATGTTCAACCTAGCCGAGGTCTGGGGCTATCGGCCTGACGGCACCAAGCCTGTCTGCCCGGATTTCTGCTGTTTGCTGCGCTCAACATTGGGGCTCCCTGGCGATGATGCTGGCGCGGACTCCTTATGGCTACGGGACTATTCGGGCTGCTGTGTTGATGACCGTCCTGATCGGCTTGGTATTGGTGCTGCTGGCGGTCTGGTTCTCTACCTCGTCCCTTCCTCTAATGGCGCTGCTGACCGGTCTGCTGGGCGCCTGGACCTATGCGGCGGCGGCTGGCCTGAACATCGCGGGCTTCAATGGCGGCATCGCACTGGGTTCGCTGCTGGGCGGGGCCAGCCTGGAAGCGATGGGGCTGACCAGCACGGCCTGGGTCGGTGCGGTTGCCGTGGGCCTGGGGATCGTCTGGATGCTCTGGCAGATGCGAGGAAACCGCGCTCGACGCACCGAAGTCCCTGGATGAGGTGTATTAGCTGGGACTCGATCTGACAGATAGTCGGGCTGTTGAATCGAGAAGCGCGGCTCAATGCGGGATCAGTTTCTCCTTGGCGAGTTCCAGCGAGTCGAGGAAGGTGCGCATGGGCGTTTTGCCGTAGCACCATCGCC
>NZ_JBFTOQ010000064.1:0-26118 GCF_056398045.1 Cupriavidus sp. 05L411
AGTTGCCGATGGGATATGGCGTGTGCACTTCGGCCCCATTGCCATAGGATTGATTGATGAACGCCAGGCGAAGCAGCACTACCTGACAATCAAAGTGTTACCCATGTGAGTGAACTCGTTTGTTACCCATGTGGTTGATTCGTACACCGACCCTGCCGGGAGCAGAGCAATCAGGCTGTTTTTGCCTCGGTGGTTGCGTCGTACGGCCCGCAGTGTTGGCTGGCCTTTGCCATTCCGGCTTGGAGGGCATCGAAAATGCATGACCCAATGGTCACGTGGTGGTGCCCCTGATCGCTTTGCTCGGTGCGCGTTCGGCCATCTGCCGTTCGCGGTGCGCAGCACCACGATCCTGCCTGCCTTGGTGGTTTCGTGGTTTTGTCTCTGACGGCGGGCGCCCGGGTATTTGATGCCCTGCCGTACCGGGGCTACCGGCACCTTGCTTCACCCCCCTCTGGTTTCGTGGTGGGCACCGTGGCCCGTGCGCGAGGGCCGCGCTCGCACCCATGGCGCTCGTCCTCCGAGACAAAACCACGAAACCAGCCACACCCGAAACGGCGCAGCCCCTCGCACCGCGAACGGCAGATGGCCGAACGGGCACCGCAAGCGAGGTCAGGGGCTGCACGACGTAACCCATGGCTCATGCAAAAATGATGTCCTTGGGGCCGGTAGGATTCGCTAGCCAGCACTCCGGGCCGTACGACGCAACCACCTACGCCCACAAGCCCGATTGCTCTGCGCCCGGCAGGGTCGGCTTTCTTCTCGTTAGTCTTCTTTGCCGACGCAAAGAAGAGTGACCGGCAGCCCCCGCAGGGGGATGTCGTATGGCTCTTGGGTGCAAAAACCAACGCCGATGAAATAAACAGCGAAACCCCCTGCTGGGCGATGTCGTATGGCCCTTGGGTCCAAAAACCATCGCCGCCAAAAGAAACAGCGACCAACCCCAAAGACCAATGTCGTATAGCCCCTGCCCCCAAAAACCAACACCTTTACTCCGCCTTAGCCCCCGAATCCCTCACCACCTTAGCCCACTTGGCAATCTCAACCTTCTGATAACCCGCCAACTTCTCCGGCGTACCAAGAATCGGATCCAGCCCCAAGGTCTTGAGCTTGGCTTGCACATCGGGAAGCTGGTAAATCCGGTTGAGCTCGGTGTTCAGCTTGGCGATCACATCCTTGGGCGTATTCGCCGGTGCAAAAATCGCAAACCACGAGTCCGCATCAAACCCGGGCAGCCCCTGCTCTGCCAGCGTGGGAATATCCGGCGCCGAGTGCGAGCGTTTCGCGCTGGTCACGCCAAGCGCCCGTACCTTGCCCTCCTTGATCACCGGCAGCGCCGACGGCAGGTTGTCGAACATCATGCTGATATGGCCGCCGAGCAGATCGGGAATGGCCATGGCGCGGCCCTTGTAGGGCACGTGGGTGAGCTTGACCCCGGCCAGGGAGTTGAACATCTCGCCCGCCACGTGCGGCGAGGTGCCGATGCCCGGCGTGCCGAAAGTCAGGGCGCCCGGCTTGGCCTTGGCCAGCGCGATCAGCTCGGCCACGTTCTTGGCCGGCACGGAAGGGTTGACCACCAGCACGTTGGGCGTGGAGGCGACCAGGATCACCGGGGTGAAATCCTTGACCATGTCGTACGGCATCTTGCTGTAGAGCGCACCGTTGATGGAGTGCGTGCCGACCGTGCCCAGCGCCAGCGTGTAGCCATCCGGCGCGGCATGCGCGACGGCCTCGGCGCCGATGTTGCCGCCTGCGCCCGGCTTGTTGTCCACCACCACGGGCTGGCCCCACGAGGGTGAGATTTTTTCGGAGAAAATGCGCGCCAGGATGTCAGGTGCGCCGCCGCTGGGAAAGCCCACCACCATCCGGATGGGCTTGGAAGGATAGGTGTCGGCATGGGCCGAGGGCACAGCGAAGGTGGCGCAGGCGGCCAGGACGGCAGCTGCGAAAGGTTTGCAATGCATGGTGTGTCTCCCGATGTTCGGTTTTATTCTGATGTCGGACTGATCTTGCACGCTACCAGCGCAAAGGGGCGAAGCCTTGCACCCGTGCGCCGGCAGCGTCAACTGACTGTTCTGACTGTTCTGAACGTTGCGCGGGGTTTCACGCCACGCTTAAACCACCGTGCCGCCGAACTCCGCCATCACTTTATCGTGCAGCCGGCGCATTCCCTTTAGCCAACGATCGTAATCTTGTCCTTTGCGCTGGTAATACTCGAGCACTTCCGGATGCGGCAGGATCAGGAAGCGCTCGTCCTTCACGCCTTCCAGCGTGACCTGTGCCACGTGCTCGGGCGTGACCGAGCCGGCCTGCAGGAAGCCCTTGCGCTCGCCATCCTCGCCGAACAGCATGCGCGTCTGCACGCCCTGCGGGCAGATGCAGCTGACCTTGATGCCGCGATCGCCGTAGGTGATCGACAGCCACTCGGCAAAGCCGATGGCGGCGTGCTTGGTCACGGCGTAAGGCGCCGAGCCGATCTGCGACAGCAGGCCGGCGGCGGAGACGGTGTTGACGAAATAGCCATCGCCGCGCGCCAGCATCTGCGGCAGCACCGCGCGCGAGGCGTGGATGTGGGCCATGACGTTGATCTCCCAGATGCGCTGCCATTCCTCGGCGCTGGCATCCAGGCCCTTGCGCAGGATGATGCCGGCGTTGGAGCAGAACACATCGATCTGGCCAAAGCGTTGCGTGGCCTCATCGGCCAGCGCCTGCACGGCGGCAGCGTCGGCCACGTCGGTTTGCTGCGCGAACACCTGGCAGTCCGGGCTGGCCTTGGCCACTTCCTCGGCTACCGCCTGCGCGCCCTTGCCATCCAGGTCGGCCACGGCCACGCCGCGCGCGCCGCCGGCGGCAAACGCCAGCGCCAGCGCGCGCCCGATGCCGGTGGCGGCACCCGTCACCACGACGGTCTTGTTGCGAATCTCCATCTTTGTCTCCTTTGTTTGCTATGTCTGTATTGCCAGCTAGATGTGTGGCCCTGGGGCCGTGAGAAAGCGATACGTGGCGATGGCATCGATGGCGCGCATGGCACAGCTATCCACGCCCCTGCCACAGACGGCTCTGCAGCGCTTCGGCCAGTTCGCGGATGCGCGGGCCGAGATTGCCGTCGAGGATTTCCGGCGTCAGCCGCGTGGCCGCGCCGCCGATGTTGATGGCCAGCACTTCCGCGCCGTCTTCGAGCACCACGGGCGCGGCCGCGCCGCTGACCGTGCGGTCCCACTCCGCGTGGGCCAGGCAGAAGCCGCGCTTGGCGTAGTCGCGCAGCGCGCGCTCGAGCTTGATGCGGATCGCGGGCCAGCGCGCGCCGTAGTGGCGCTCCAGGTCGGCCAGCACGGCGGCGCGCCGCTCCGGCTCCAGCCCGGCCAGCCACGCGCGGCCGATGGCGGAGGTGGCCGTGGGCAGGCGCGAGCCGGGTGCCAGCCGCATTACCAGCGCGCCGCGCGGCTGGCAGACTTCCAGGTACACCATCTCATGGCGGTCCGATGTGGCAAGCGCCACCGTGCAGTCGGTGGCAAACGCCAGCGATTGCATCAGCGGCTGCGCGATCTCGCGGATGCCCGAGCCGGCGAGGTAACGCTGGCCAAGCACCATCGCGCCCTGGCCGAGCCGGTACTTCTCCAGCGACGCCGAGTAGATCAGGTAGCCCAGGCGGGTGAGCGTGTAGGTCAGGCGTGAAACCGTGGGGCGCGGGATGCCGGCGCGCCGCGCCAGCTCCGCATTGCCAAGGTAATCGTCGTGCGGACCGAAGGCGCGCAGCAGGTCCAGCCCACGCGCCAGCGCGGTGACGAAATTGCGGTCGTCACGATCGATGTCTGGTTCGCCGCCGTCGTGCGGCGCATCGGCGGCGCGCACAGGCGCGGCATGCGCGCCGCCGGGCAAGGAAGCGGAGGAGGCGGGCGAGAGCGGGATCGACGAGGTGCGCTTCATACGTGGCGATAACGCTTGGCTACTGAGTGCGGGAAGCAGACCTGTGGCCGCCTCTGGAGATGGCGGGCCGGAGGTAAGCCGGCTATTTCGCTGTGCGGAAGACTATTCCGTATTTCTTGACTGTGCCTCAGGCCGTATGCAACAGTCAATGAAAACGAACGATCGTGCTGGAACATACCTACGCAGACATGCGTAGCGCTTCACGGTACACGACGACACCGCACCCGGGGCCTGCACGGCAGGCCATTCGCATCGCACAGGAGACCAAGCATGCATCACGCCATTCACCAGGCCGCACCGCCCCGCGGCTGACTTTCGCCCCGCCTGACCAAGTGGCCCCCGCATTGTTTTTTGCGCGGCGCCGCCATTTCCACGCAGCCCGCAGCGCGGCTTGCGTGCCTTCGTTCGTGATTCGAAAAGTCGCATGAGGTAAGCCCGTGACATTGTTTCTTCAACAAGTCCTCAACGGCCTGACGCTGGGCGGCGTATATAGCCTGGTGGCGTTGGGCCTGACGCTGGTCTACGGCATCCTGCACGTGCCCAATTTCGCGCATGGCGCCTTCTACATGGCAGGCGCCTACGTCTCGTACTACTTGATGACGTCGCTGGGCATGAACTACTGGCTGGCGATGGGCGCCGCCGCCATCGCGGTGGCCGCGCTGTCGATGCTGGCCGACCGGCTGGTGTTCCATCCGCTGCGCAACGCGCCGGAGCTGCACGACATGATCGCCGCCATCGGCATCATGCTGTTCCTCGAAGCCGGCGCGCAAGCAATGTGGGGCGCGGACTTCCATCGCATGCCCACGCCTTACGGCCAGATGGTGGAAGTGATGGGCCTGACCGCGCCGGCGCAACGGCTGCTGATCATCGCCGCCGCCTTCGGGCTGATGGTGCTGCTGCACCTGTTCCTCACCCGCACCGTGACCGGCTCCACCATCGTGGCGATGGCGCAGAACCGCGAGGGCGCGGCGCTGGTTGGCATCGACGCCACGCGTGTCACGCTGCTGGTGTTTGCCATCTCGGGCGCGCTCGCCGCCATTGCCGCCACGCTCTACGCGCCGATCAACCTGGTCTACCCGAGCATGGGCAACCTGGTCATCACCAAGGCCTTCGTCATCATCATCCTCGGCGGCATGGGCAGCATTCCCGGCGCCATCGTGGGCGGGCTGATCATCGGCATGGCCGAGAGCTTCGGCGGCTTCTACGTCTCGACGGACTACAAGGACATCATCGCCTTTGCGCTGCTGGTGCTCATCCTGTCGATCCGGCCCCAAGGCCTGTTTGCCGGCAAGGCCGCATAAGGAGCGCACCATGACAAAGACACTGCAAGGCAAGACCGGCTGGGCCCTGTTGCTGGCGCTGGCCATCGCGTTCCCGCTGGTCACGCCCAACAGCTACTACCTGACGGTGATGACGCTGGCCTTCATCTACGCCATCGCCACGCTGGGGCTGAACCTGATCACGGGCTATACCGGCCAGCTCAACCTGGCGCACGGTGGCTTCATGGCCATCGGCGCTTATACGCTGGGCATTCTCACGGTGGATCACCAGGTGCCGTTCTGGGCGGCGTTCGTGCTGTCCGGCGTGGTGTGCATGGTGGTGGGCTACTTCGTCGGCGTGGTATCGCTGCGGCTCAAAGGCCATTACTTCTCGATCTTCACGCTGTGCATCGGCTACATCATCTACCTGCTGATCGAGAAGTGGGAAAACCTGACGCACGGCACCGTGGGCCTGATCGGCATTCCGGTGCCGGCCTCGGTCGGCCCGCTCGCGTTCGACAACGTGCAGGCGCAGTACTACCTGGTGCTGTTCTTCCTGGTGGCGGGCACCTTCCTGATGCACCGCATCGTCACTTCGCTGCTGGGCCGCAGCTTCATGGCGGTGCGCAACAGCGACGCGCTGGCGGAGGCGCTCGGCATCAACCTGATGCGCACCAAGGTGCTGTCGTTCGTGCTGTCGGTGGGCTATGCCGGATTTGCCGGCGCGCTGTACGCGGGCCAGGTGCGTTTTCTCGGGCCGGACATCGCGCGCACCGACCTGACCTTCGAGATGGTGATGGCGATGCTGGTGGGCGGCACCGGCACGCTGCTGGGGCCGCTGCTGGGCGCGGTGCTGGTGCCGTGGGTCACGCAGACGCTGCAGTTCCTGCAGGACTACCGCATGCTGGTGTTCGGGCCGGTGCTGGTGCTGCTGATCATTTTCGTGCCGGACGGCATCGTGGGCTCGTGGGCCAAGCGCCAGGCACGCCGCGCCGCCGCCGCACGCCGCGGCGGCACAAGCCGCGCGCACCCGGCCGACGCGCCCGTCGCCGGCAACCCGAATGCAAACGCTGCGAACGCAGGGGCCGACCATGCTTGAGATCCGCAACCTGACCAAGAAATTCGGCGGCCTGAGCGCCGTGCACGATGTCTCGATCACCTTCGAGACGGGCCATATCAACGCCATCATCGGCCCCAACGGCGCGGGCAAGACCACCTTCTTCAACCTGATCGCGGGCACCCATGCGCCAACCTCCGGGCAGATCCTGCTCAAGGGCCGCAACGTGGCCGGCCTGCGCGCCGATCAGATCGCCCGGCTCGGCGTGGCCCGCACCTTCCAGGCCACGCACCTGTTCGACCGCGCCACCGTGCTGGACAACCTGATCGTGGGCCACCGGCTGCGCACGCAAGCGGGGCTGGCCGACGTGATCTTCAACTCGCGCCGGCTGCGCGAGGAAGAACGGCTGTGCCGCGCCAAGGCCGAGGACGCGCTCGACTTCGTGGGCCTGGCGCACCTCGCGCATGAAGTGGCGGCGGACATCACGCAGGAAGAGCGCAAGCGCGTGGCCTTTGCGCTGGCGCTGGCCACCGATGCCGAACTGCTGCTGCTCGACGAGCCCGCGGGTGGCGTGAACCCCGAGGAGACCGTGGGCCTGGCCGAGCTGATCCGCAAGATGGTCCGCCACGGCAAGACGGTCTGCCTGATCGAACACAAGATGGACATGATCATGCGGCTGGCCGACAAGATCATGGTGCTGAACTACGGCGAGAAAATCGCCGAGGGGTCGCCCGCGCAGATCCAGCAAGACCCGCAGGTCATCGAAGCCTATCTGGGAGCCGACCATGTTGCAGCTTGAACGCGTTTCGCTTTCGTACGGGAGCTTTCGCGCGCTCGACAACATCACGCTGAACGCCGCCGCCGGCGAGCTGGTGGTGCTGCTGGGCGCCAACGGGGCCGGCAAGAGCTCGATCTTCATGGCGCTCAGCGGCATCCACCGCACCAGCGGCGGCAGCATGCGCTTTGACGGCCGCGAGCTGGCCGGCATGAAGCCCTCGCAGATCGTGCAGGCGGGACTGGTGCATTGTCCTGAGGGGCGCAAGCTGTTTCCCGCCATGAGCGTGCAGAAGAACCTGACGCTGGGCGCCTACGTGCACCGGCGCGACTCGGCCGGCATCAAGCGCTCGCTGGAAGACGTCTTCGAGATGTTCCCGATCCTGCGGCAGAAAAAAGACGATCCGGCCGGCTCTCTGTCTGGCGGACAGCAGCAGATGGTGGCGCTCGGCCGCGCGCTGATGGGACGCCCGCGCACGCTGCTGCTCGACGAACCATCGCTGGGCCTGGCGCCACTGGTGGTCAAGCAGATGTTCGAGGTGATCCAGCGCATCAACCGCGCGGGCACCACGGTGCTGCTGGCCGAGCAGAACGCCTATGCGGCGCTGGGCATCGCCCACCGCGCGTATGTGATCGAGAGCGGCCGCATCGTGATGCAAGGCGACCGCGACACGCTGCTAAAGGATGAAGGGATTCGCCGCGCTTATATCGGTGGCTAGAGCGCGCCAAAGCCGTTGGAAGTGACGACGGCAGTTACTCCCTCTCCCCTCAGGGGGAGAGGGGAGCAAGACCAGAACCAGCAGGCAAGAACGAACGCAGTGCAAACACAACTGGAGACAGCCAAATGCAAACCAAAACGATCCGCCGCCTCTTCCCCCTAGCCGCCACCGCCATAGCCACCCTGATGGCATCCGGCACCGCCTTCGCACAGGAAGTCGTCAAACTCGGCTACACCGGCCCGCTATCCGGCGGCGCCGCGCTGTACGGCAAGAACGTCCTGTCCGGCATCCAGATGGCAGTGGACGAAATCAACGCCTCGGGCCTTGAGGTCAAAGGCAAGAAGGTCAAGCTGGAAGTGGTCTCGCTGGACGACAAGTACGCCCCCGCCGAAGCCGCCATCAACGCGCGCCGCCTGGTGCAGCAATACAAGACGCCCGCCGTGTTCGTGCCGCACTCGGGCGGCATCTTTGCACTGCAGGCCTTCAACGAGCAGGAGAAGTTCCTGGTGATGGCCTACTCCAGCGTGCCGCGCATCACGGACACCGGCAACAAGCTGACCATCCGCATCCCACCGTCCTACACCGGCTATATCGATCCCTTCATCAAGGCGCAGATGAAGCGCTACGGCAAGAACGTAGCGCTGGCCCCGGCCGACCACGATTACGCCAAGGCCTGGGTGCAGGCGTTTGTGCCGGCCTGGGAAGGCGCTGGCGGCAAGGTGGTGGCCAACAACCCGATGTCCTACACCAAGGCCACCGACTTCTACAGCGGCGTGTCACGCGTGCTGGCCGACAAGCCCGACGTGATGTTTGTCGGCGGCCCGTCCGAGCCGACCGCGCTGGTGGTCAAGCAAGCGCGCGAGCTGGGCTTCAAGGGCGGCTTCATCGTGATGGACCAGGCCAAGCTGGATGAAATGGCCAAGGTCACCAACGGCCTGGCCATGCTCGAAGGCGCCATCGGTGTGATGCCGCTGGCCAACGATGCCCGCCCGGCCGCGCAAACCTACAACAGCAAATACAAGAAGCTGCATGACGGGCGCGACGCCACCACCGAGATGTCGCTCAACTACACCATGGTCTACGCGCTGGCCGGCGCCATGAAGCTAGCCGGCACCACCAGCGACGTGGCCGCGATCCGGGCCAGGATGCCGGAGGCGGTGAAGACGCTGGCCAAGGATGCCAACCCCAACGAAATCGAGAGCATCGACGCCAAGGGCGGCACCGTTGCCGACACCGTGGTGGGCTGGGTGCAGAACGGCAAGATCGCGCCCGTGCGCCTGTCGGAACTGGCTAAGTAGACCAGCAAGGCCGGCAACGCGGCCGACACCCGGATTCGGGTGCCGGCTGTCTGTGCCGGCTCAGTGAACCTCACGCCCGTGCTCTTGTGGATTGTCTGCCTGCCCTTGGGCATGCGGTTGCTGCTGTATCGCCACGTGCTGAACTGACTGCGGCTGCGCGGCGTGCTGTTGCTGGCGCTGCAACTCCTGCTGCTGGCGCTGCTGTTCCTGCTGCTGGCGCTGGCGCTGTTGCTGTTGCTGTTGCTGTTGCTGTTGCTGTTGCTGCTGCTGGCGTTGCTGCTCCTGCTGCTGGCGCTGCTGGTCTTGCTGCTGGCGCTGCATGACCTGTTGCTGGCGCTGCTGCTCCTGCTGGCGTTGCTGCTCCTGTTGCTGGCGCTGCATGTCCTGCTGGTGGCGCTGCTGCTCTTGCTGCTGACGCTGCATATCCTGCTGCTGGCGCTGCGCTTGCTGGGCCCGCTGCTGGTCGCCAGCCTGTCTTTGCTGCTGCTGACGCTGCATCTCCTGCTGCTGTTGCTGCGCTTGCTGGGCCCGCTGCTGGTCACCAGCCTGTCGTTGCTGCTGCTGACGCTGCATCTCCTGCTGCTGTTGCTGCGCCCGTTGCTGGTCCCCCATCTGCCGCTCCTGCTGCTGGCGCTGCATGTCCTGCTGCTGGCGGGCCATGGCTTGCGGGTCGGTTTGCAGGGTCCGGCCGTTCTGCTGCACCATGCCGCGCTGCTCAGCCTGGCGTTGCTGAAGCTGCTGGGCTTGTTGGGCTTGCTGGATCTGCTGCGCCTGCTGGAGCTGCGCGGCCGACTGGCCATTTTGCGGCGGCTGGCCGTGCGCCTGCTCCGGCCGCGTGGTCCAGCCGCGCATGCGCGGATCGCCGCCCTGCGCGGGCGGCTGCCCGCCATGGTCGGTACCCACCAGGCCTTGCGGCACGGGCGCACGGGCGCCGCCTTCCGCGCGCTGCGGCCCGAAGGCTGGATTGCCTTGATTTGCCGGATTCCCGCCGTTCGGTGTCCCCGGCCCGCCGGGCGTCTGGCCTGCCCCGTTGCGCCCGTGATATCCCGGTGCCGCCTGGCTCAGCCGGACCGGGGCAGGTGCCATGGCCTGGCCGCCGCCCGGGGCATTGCGCCCACCCTGCCATGCCGGGCCGGCGCCGGGCACGGTGCCGCCAGCGCGGGCAAAGCGCTGGGCCAGATCATCGTCGGCCGGGCGGCCGGGCGCTCGCGCCGCTATGGCGGGGCGCGCAAAGCCCTGCATGACTGCCGCCGGGGCCGGCCGCGCGGGCGCCGCGCCGGTCAGGCTGGCCTTGACGGGCGCCAGCGGCGGCGCGCCGTTGGCCTCGCCCTGCGGTAGGTTGCGCCATGCCATGCCGTGCGCGCCCGGCGGCACACGCTGGCCTTGCACGAAGGCGCGTGCCGGCATGCCGGTGATGGCGCCCGGCACGTTCCGGTTGATATAGGTGTTCCGGATATGGTTCTCGATCACCTCATTGTTGACGGTGAAATGGTTGATGCGCGTGATGTAGGCCGGGCTGGCGCCATAGACCGGGCGATATGCCTCACGCGGGCCTAGCGGGTACCAGGCCACGCCGGGGCCGCTGCCTGGACCGCCGCCAATAAAGCCAACCAGCGCGGGGGCGTAGACCGGGCGGCCCACCCTCGGGCCCGGCATCCATCCCCAGCGGTCGCCAACGCGGGCCCAGCGCCCATAGTGGGACGGGGCGAAGCCCCACGGCGCATCGTCGCACCAGCTCCATCCCCATGGCGCCACCCAGGCCCAGTGGCCAGCGCTATAGGGCGCCCAGTCCGCGGCCACCACGCGCGGGAACCATACGGCGCCATACCCAGGGTCTTCCTGCCAGTCGCCGTAATCGTCCAGCGCGGCATAGCCCGTCATTTCAGGCGCCACGTAGCGAGCGGACGGCGAGCGGTCCTCCCGCGCGTCGCGCGCCATGGTCCAGCTATCGAAGCCGTCCATGGGCGGGTTGGCAGCGCGGCCGGCCTCGGCCAGGTCGGTGCCGCCGAAGCGCACTTGCTCGCCGCGCCGCATTTCCAGCGAGCGGTTGTCGCCGTACAGCATGGCCGAGCCGTGGTGCATGGTGACGACCGTGGAACTGCCGTCAGGCGCCACGTCCAGCCGGTAGTCGCCCGGCTCGCGCGGCACGAAGGCCAGGTTGGGCGTATCGATCTCGACCGGCTGGTCGGGCGGCAGCGCACGCACGCGCAATTGCAGCGTGCCCTGGGTCAGCTTGACCTGGGTAGCGCTGTCGTCGAGATTGAGCACGGTCACGGCGGTGCCGCTACCTAGGCGGATCGCCGTGGAGCCGGCGTGCAGCTCGGCCCGCCCGCCGTTGTCAACCCAGAGGCGGTCGCCGGTGGTGATCGGCCGGTTCAGCGCGGCCTGCGCCCAGTCGTCCGACCCCGCAGGGGCAAAGCTCAGGTTGCCGGCGGCATCGGTCACGGTGGCGATGCGGTCGGTGGGATCGGCGGATTGCGCCAGCGCTGGCAGTTGCCAAGTGACTAAAACGAGGCTGGCGGCCAGGAACAGGAGGCGCGCACGCGGGCCAAGCTTGCGGTCAGGGAACATGTGGATACCTCTTGGTCAAAATAGGCGCGCGGGCCAACACCTGCCGCCCCTGCTGTCACCATACTTCCGATAACGCCGGGCCGCCGGACTGGCGCACTTGACTTTGTAAGCACATATTTCCCTTGTTTCCCCAACGCAGCCGCGCCGGGAAGGCACGATTTGGCTGCGCGCCGCCCGCCGTGGCCCCCGGCCCGCGCTGGGGCCACGGCGGGCCAGCGCATTCAGGACAAAGCTGGAAACAATTGCGCATCGGCGCCGGACGCCGGCGATAGGGGAAAGGCACGGCCGGCCCGGCTTAGCGGGCGGCGGACTGCTGCAGGAACTCGGTAAACTTGTCGGCGGACATGGGCCTGCCATACAGGTAGCCCTGGACTTCATGGCAGCCGTTCTCGGCGAGGAAATCCCGCTGCTCGACGGTTTCCACGCCCTCGGCCACCACGCCGATGCCCAGGCTGCCACCGACGTTCACCATGGCGCGCACGATGGCGGCGTCAACCGGGTTCTGCGTGACATTGCGGATAAACGACTGGTCGATCTTGATACGGTCCACGGGGAAGGACTTGAGGAAGCTGAGCGAGGCGTAGCCGGTGCCGAAATCGTCGCAGGTCAGGGTCACTCCGTCGCGGCGCAGGGTCTGCAACTGCCCGGAAAACTCGTCGCCCTGCTGCAGGGCGATGGTCTCGGTGATCTCCAGCTCCAGCCGCTCCGGGGCCAGTGCCAGCTCGCGCAGCACGTGACGGACTTCGGTCAGCAGCCGGCTCTCGCTAAGCTGCGCGGCAAACAGGTTGATGGCCACCCGCGGTGCGTCGGCAAACCCGAGCGACCACATGCGCGCCTGGGCGCAGGCGGTGTGCAGCAGCCAGACGCCGACGTCCGCCGCCACGCTGCTGGCGGCCAGCGCATCGATGAAGCTGGCCGGCGTCAGCAGGCCCTGGGTGGGATGGCGCCAGCGCATCAGCGCCTCTGCGCCAACCACGCGGCCGTCGCGCAGGTCGATCTGGGGCTGGTACAGCAGCTCGAACTGGCGCTGCGCGTAGGCGTCGCGCAGCGCTTGCACCAGCGACAGGCGGGTTGTCACGTCGGTGCGCATCTGCGGCTTGAAAAAGCGGATGGTGCGGCCGCCGTCGCGCTTGGCCCGGCCCAGAGCCAGGCTGGCCGAGGCCAGGGCATCGGAGGCATTGTCGCCGCCGGCAGGCATCACGCAGGCGCCCAGGCTGGCCAGCACGTGGTGGCGCCGGTTGCCGTACTCGTGGGGCTCGGTCTGCAGCGAAAGGATGGCGGCGCTGACGTGGCGCACCAGGGTGGGATCGGCAATGGAAGGCAGCAAGACGGCGAACTCGTCGCCGCCGACCCGCCCCAGGATGGCGTCGCGCGGCGAGGCGTCACGCAGGCGGCGGGCCACCCGGCGCAGGATCTCGTCGCCCTCGGCATGGCCATGCATGTCATTGAACGCACGGAAATCGTCGATGCCAAGCAGCAATAGCGAGCAGCGCGGGGAAGCCTCCGTGCGCAGGCGGCCTTCCAGCGTGTTCAAGAATGCCTGGCGCGACGCTACGCCCGTCAGCGGATCAATGTCCGCGTTTGGCGGGGCGCCGGCCTTCGCCTCTGACCTGGCCACCATGCCTGCCCTGTTCGTGATTATCGACATCGGTCCGATCTGTCTATTTGGCAAGTGTGACTAAAACCAGGAAAAAATCAAGCCGAGTTAAACGATATGTTGCGGCAACAAGTTGCAACGCACCGAATCCCCTGCCGCTGCGCGGGCGCCATTGAAATGACCGGGGCCTTACAGTACCCTACGCCGCTACCAACCGGCCGCTCGCGCCCGGCCCGCGCACGCGCGCCGATTCCCGTGCGCCCGGCCGGTCATGGACCGCCTTCCGACAAGAATAAGCAACGGGAAACCGCACCGTGACTCACTGGACCATCCGCACGCGCATCCTGGCAAGTTTTGCCTTCATCCTGGCGGTCATTTTACTCACGGCGGTGGTCGCCTATGACCGCCAGTCGGCCATCCAGACCCATGCGAATGCGCTGCGCGACGATGCGCTCCCGGGACTCTACTACAGCACCGCGATGCGCGGCGCCTGGGGCGAGACCTATGTGCTGGCCTGGCAGAGCGTGACCGCGGCCAATGACGCCGAGCGCCGGCAATACGCCGAGGCCAACTCGGCCCTGCTCAAGCGGCTGGACGGCCTGGAGGCAAAGTACGCCGAATCGATCCGGCGCGCCGACGATCGCGAGCGCTTCGAGAAATACCGGGAACTGCGCCGGCACTATGACGAGCTTTCAGCGCCGCTGTTCGCGGCGACCGGCCTGGAGGTCGTCGCCGCCGAGGCCAAGCTGCGCGGACCCATCCACGCAGCCTGGACCGAAGGCCGCACGGCCGTGCAAGCACTGTTGGAAGATAACAACAAAGTGGCCGAGGAAGGCGCCAGCAGCATCAACCAGGCGGTGCAAACGGCCAAGATCAGCATCGAGGTCTCCCTGATCGCCGCCCTTCTGGAGTCGCTGGTGGCCGGCTACCTGCTGTTCCGCTCCATTACGGTGCCGATGCGCTCGATCGTCAGGCAGCTCGCCGACATGCGTGGCGGCGACTTCCGCCAGCGCCTGTCGCTAAACCGCAAGGATGAGTTCCTGGAAGTCGAGCAGGGCTTCAACCAGATGACCGGCGACCTCACCACGCTGGTCGGGCAGGCCCAGCGCTCGGCCATCCAGGTCACCACCTCGGTCAACGAGATCGCCGCCACCGCGCGCCAGCAGCAGGCCACCGCCACCGAAACGGCGGCCACCACCACCGAGATCGGCGCCACCTCGCGCGAGATCTCCGCCACCTCGCGCGACCTGGTCCGCACCATGACCGAAGTCTCCGGCGCCGCCGAGCAGACCGCCGGCCTGGCCGGCACCGGCCAGGCCAGCTTGTCGCGCATGGAAGCCACCATGCACCATGTGATGGAAGCCGCCGGCTCGGTCAACGCCAAGCTGGCCACCTTGAACGAGAAGGCGGGCAATATCAACCAGGTGGTCACCACCATCGCCAAGGTTGCGGACCAGACCAACCTGCTGTCGCTCAACGCTGCCATCGAAGCCGAAAAGGCTGGCGAGTACGGGCGCGGCTTCTCGGTGGTCGCCACCGAGATCCGCCGCCTGGCCGACCAGACCGCGGTGGCCACCTACGACATCGAGCAGATGGTGCGCGAGATCCAGTCAGCGGTGGCGGCGGGCGTGATGGGCATGGACAAGTTCTCCGAGGAAGTGCGGCGCGGCATGTCGGAGGTGACCCAGGTGGGCGACCAGCTCTCCCAGATCATCGGCCAGGTGCAGTCGCTGGCACCGCGCGTGCAGATGGTCAACGAGGGCATGCAAGCCCAGGCGGGCGGCGCGGAACAGATCAACCAGGCCCTGATGCAGCTGTCCGAGGCGGCCCAGCAGACGGTGGAATCCCTGCGCCAGTCCAGCCAGGCGATCGACGAGCTGACGCTGGTCGCCAACGACCTGCGCACCGGCGTGTCGCGCTTCAAGGTTTGAGCGCACCTTGAGCGCCCCGGGCATCCACGCCACCCCATGAAACTCTTCCTGCTCTTTCGCATCGGGCCCGACCACTACGCGCTGGACGCGAAGGAGATCGTCGAAGTGCTGCCGCTGACCACGCTCAAGCACTTGCCCGAGGCACCGGCCTGGGTCAGCGGGCTGCTGGCGCGGGGCGGCCAGGTGGTGCCGGTCATCGACATCAATACGCTGGCCATCGGCACGCCGGTCGCCAGCCGGACCAGTACACGCACCGTACTGGTGCATTACCGC
This sequence comes from Cupriavidus sp. 05L411, assembly GCF_056398045.1. Taxonomy (NCBI): domain Bacteria; kingdom Pseudomonadati; phylum Pseudomonadota; class Betaproteobacteria; order Burkholderiales; family Burkholderiaceae; genus Cupriavidus; species Cupriavidus sp. 05L411. The sequence continues at coordinate 15,404 of NZ_JBFTOQ010000064.1, forward strand.
CGGCACCCGGAGGCGCCCGCGCGCCTGCTCGGGCTACGGCTGGAGTACGCCACCGAGACGCTGCGCTGCGAGCCCGCCGAGTTTATCGACAGCGGCGTGGACGCTGCCCCGGCCCGCTACCTGGGGCCCGTACGCAGCGGCAGCCAGGGGCTGGTGCAGTGGATCAAGGTCGATGCCCTGCTGCCCGACGACGTGCACGCAAGGCTATTCCCCGATCTGCCGGCGGCTGACGCCACCGCGCCAGGGCCATGACCACCGCCTCCCATATCGAAGCGCTGCTCAAGGAGCGCATTGGCCTGGACGCCGCCACCGTCGGCCCCGGCATGATCGAGCGCGCGTTGCGCGAGCGCCTGGCAGCGGCCGCGGTGCCCGACCACCACGCGTACTGGAACCTGCTGCACTCGCACCCGGGCGAACTGCAGTCGCTGATCGAAGCCGTGGTGGTCCCCGAGACCTGGTTCTTCCGCCATCGCGAAGCGCTGCTGGCGCTCGGCCGCTTCGCCGCCATGCGGGTCTTCGGCAGTGATCGCGCGCCGGACGGCGCCGCGCCCTTGCGCATCCTCAGCGTGCCCTGCTCGACCGGCGAAGAGCCATACTCGATTGTCATGGCGCTGCTGGACGCCGGCGTGCCGGAGCAACGCTTCCAGGTCGATGCCGTGGACGTGAGCGCCCGCTCGCTGGAGCGCGCGCGCATCGGGCAATACGGCAACAACTCCTTCCGGGGTGCCCCGCTGGACTTCCGTGACCGGCATTTCACCCCCTGCGCGGGTGGCTACGCGCTCAAGGCCAACGTGCGCGCTAAAGTGCGGCTGCTGCGCGGCAACCTGCTCGACCCGGGGCTGATGGCCAATGAACCGCCCTACCACTTTGTGTTCTGCCGCAACCTCCTGATCTATTTCGATGCGCCGACCCAGCGCCGTTCACTCAAGATGCTGGAACGGCTTAGCCGGCAGGATGCCATGCTCTTTGTCGGCCCGGCTGAGGCCAGCCTGCTTACGCGGCACGGCTTTATCTCGGCGGGCGTGCCGCTCGCCTTTGCCTTTACCCGGCGCAGCGCGCACCAGCCGGGCAGCGCCACGCCGGCAATGCCGCGCTACCCTGCGCACCCGAGTGCGCCAGCCCGGGCCGCCCCACAACCGTGGCCGCAGCCGCCACTGCCCCCGAGACCGCCGGCCGCACGCGGCCAGGCGGGTTCCATCGGCGTGCTGGCCCCCCCGGCACCGGCACCTGGCGCCCCCGCCACCGACAAAGCGGCCGAACGGGCCAAGGCCGGCGCCGAGGCGCTGTCCCGGATCTCCCAGCTCGCCGATCGCGGCGAACTGGCCGCCGCGGTGACGGCCTGCGTGGCGCACCTGGACGCGCAAGGTCCGTCGGCTGCCGGCTACTGCCTGCTGGGCGTGCTCTACGATGCCACCGGCCGTCCCGCCGACGCGCGCGAGTCCTATCGCCGCGCGCTTTACCTTGACCCGGCCCACCAGGAGGCGCTCTACCATATGGCTGCCATCCTGGAAGCGGAAGGCGACGGCGCGGCCTCGGCCCGCCTGAGAAACCGCGCACAGCGCAAGACCCCGATCCGTCATGGCTGAGCCCGCATCGCACCCCCTGGCCGCACATGGCCAGCCGCCCGGCATGGGCACCGTTACGGTCGCCGTCGACGATTGCTGGCGCCGCATCGGCGTGCTGGGCGATGGCAGCTGTCCGCTGCTGGCCGCGCACATCCATTGCCGCAACTGCCCAACCTATTCGCGCGCGGCGCTCACACTGCTCGACAACCTGCCCACCGGCGAAGTCAGCCTGCCGGACGGCCACGCCGTTCATGCCAATGCCACCGCGCGCGGGCCTGCCATGTCATGCCTGGTGTTTCGCATCGGCGACGAATGGCTGGCGCTGCCCGCGGGCGCGCTGGCGCTGGTCACCGCGCCCTGCCCCGTGCACTCGCTGCCGCACCGCCGCCACGCCGCGGTACTGGGCCTGGCCAGCGTGCGCGGCAATCTGCTGGTATGCATCTCGCTGGCACGGCTGCTCGGGCAGGACCCTGCCGCCGGCGCCGCCTCCAACGCCGCCGCCAATGCCAAAGGCAGCGCCGGGCACGGCGCCCGGCTGCTGGTGCTGGGCCAGGGCCGTACCGCCATCGCGCTGCCTGTGGATGAAGTCACCGGTATCGAACGGATCGCCGAAGCCGACCTGCAGCCCTTGCCGACCACCTTGTCACGCGCCTCGGCGCATTACACCCGGGCACTGCTGACAAGCGGCCAACGCACGGTGGGCTTGCTCGACCCGGCCCTGCTGCAACAAGCCTTGAAGCGGAGCCTGGCATGAACCCCGACCAGTTGCGCGACGCCTCGCTGCTTGAGCTGTTCGCGCTGGAAGCGCAATCGCAAGCTGAAGTCCTCAACACCGGCCTGCTGGCGCTGGAGCGCGACCCCACCGCTGCCGAGCAGCTCGAAGCGTGCATGCGCGCCGCGCATTCGCTCAAGGGTGCCGCGCGCATCGTCGGCCTGGATGGCGGCGTGCGCGTGGCACACGTGATGGAAGACTGCCTGGTGGCCGCCCAGCGCGGCGAGCTGCTGCTGCGCCCCGTGCATATCGACACCCTGCTGCATGGCACCGACCTCCTGCTGCGGCTGGGCTGCCCGCCCGGCGGCGATCTGGACTGGGCCGAGCGGGACGGCAAGGCCGAGGTCGATGCGCTGGTGCTGCGCATGGCCGCGCTGCTGGCCGGCGAGGAGGTGGACTCCGACGCCTGGGCCACGGGTCATGCCTCAGCCGCAGCAACGCCCGGGAGTGCATCCGCGGGCGCGCCAGAGGCCACGGTGACAGAGGCCATCCACCCGGCGCCACCCGATGGCCCGGCGGCCGACACGGTCCCCGGAGCGACCGGAGCGACAAAGGCACCAGCCACGTTCGCGCCCGGCGAAGCCCCCCGCGAGCCGGAGGCCCAGGAGCGCATGCTGCGCGTCAGCGCCGATACGCTGGACCAGCTGCTGGCGCTGTCGGGCGCGGCGATGGTGGAGACGCACTGGCTCAAGCCCTTCGGCAACGCCCTGCAGCAAACCCGGCGCATACAGATGCGCGCGCTGCAGGCACTCGACGCCCTGCAGGTCACGCTCGCGGCCAGCGCGGCCGATCCCGCCGCCCACGCCGCGCTGGCAGAAGCACAGCGCCTGCTGGGCGAGAGCCACCAGCAACTGTCGCACCGGGTCACGGAGCTGGAGCAGTACGACCACCGCACCGGCCAGCTTTCGCACCAGCTCTATGACCGGGCGCTGGCCAGCCGCATGCGGCCCCTCGCCGACGGGCTCACCGGCTACTCGCGCATGGTGCGCGACCTGGGGCGCTCGCTGGGCAAGGCAGTGCACCTTGAACTGGTCGGCGAGAGCACCAAGGTCGACCGCGACATCCTGGAACAGCTCGAAGCGCCGCTGGCGCACCTGCTGCGCAACGCGGTGGACCACGGCATCGAGCTGCCCGAGGCGCGCCGCGCCGCCGGCAAGCCGGTCGAAGGCCGCATCACGCTGAACGCGCGCCACAATGCCGGCCGGCTGATGATCGTGATTGCCGACGACGGTGCGGGCGTGGACCTCGACGCCCTGCGCGCCGCCATCGTGCAGCGCAAGCTGGTACCCGAGGAAACCGTGGCCAGGCTGTCGCAGGCCGAGCTGCTCGACTTCCTGCTGTTGCCCGGCTTCAGCATGCGCGACACTGTCAGCGAGGTGTCCGGGCGCGGCGTCGGGCTCGACGCCGTGCAGGACATGATCCGCCAGGTGCGCGGCAGCATCCGCCTGACCCAGGAAAGCGGGCGCGGCATGCAGTTCCACCTGGAGTTGCCGCTCACCTTGTCGGTGGTGCGCGCGTTGCTGGTGGAGGTGTCCGGCGAGGCCTATGCCTTCCCTCTGGCCTATGTCATACAGGCCATCAACCTGGAGCGCGGCAGCATCGAGCAGCTGGAAAACCGCCAGCACTTCCGCTTTGGCGGGCGCCAGGTCGGGCTGGTGAGCGCGGCACAGGTCCTGCAGCAGGCGGAGACCCGGCGCGACGAGGACACCGTGCCGGTGGTGGTCCTGGGCGATCACGAACGTACCTACGGCGTGGCGGTGGACCGGCTGCTGGGCGAGCGCATCCTGGTGGTGCAGCCCCTGGTGGCAAGCCTGGGCAAGATCAAGGACATCGCCGCTGGCAGCCTCACCGAGGATGGCACGCCGGTGCTCATTTTCGACGTGGAGGATATGGTCCGCTCAGTGGAGAAGCTGCTCTCGGAGGGCAAGATCGAGCGCATCCGCCGCGCAGCGGAGGCAGCCCCGGTGCGGCGCAAGCGCGTGCTGGTGGTGGACGATTCGCTCACGGTGCGCGAGCTGGAGCGCAAGCTCCTGTCCAATCGCGGCTATGACGTCACGGTAGCGGTGGACGGCATGGATGCCTGGAACGTGCTGCGCGCGGAATCCTTCGACCTGGTCATCACCGACATCGACATGCCGCGCATGGACGGCATCGAGCTGGTCAGCCGCATCAAGCGCGAGGCCCGCCTGATGCACCTGCCCGTGATGGTGGTCTCCTACAAGGACCGGGAGCAGGATCGCCAGCGCGGCCTGCAGGCCGGCGCGGACTATTATCTGGCCAAGGGCAGCTTCCAGGACGCCGCGTTGCTCGATGCGGTGCAAGACCTGATTGGAGAAGCACGCGCATGAAAATCGGCATTGTCAACGACTCCCACCTGGCGGTGGTCGCCCTGCGGCGCGTCATCGCCCTCGATCCCGCGCTGGAGGTCACATGGGTGGCCGAGGATGGCGAGAGCGCCGTGCGCCTGGCCGCCGCGCGCACGCCCGACCTGATCCTGATGGACCTGATGATGCCGGTGATGGATGGCGTCGAGGCCACCCGCCGCATCATGGCTGCCACGCCATGCGCCATCGTGGTGGTGACCATGGACCTTGGCCGCAACGCCACCCAGGTCTTCGATGCCATGGGACAAGGCGCCATCGACGCCGTGGACACGCCCACATTGACCCAGCCGGATTCGCAACTGGCAAGCGGCCCACTGCTGCGCAAGATCCGCAATATCGGCCGCTTGCTGGAGGGCCGCACCGGCCCCGCGCGCGTGGCCGCGGCGCCAAGGCACAAGGCCAGTGCCGAGCGCCTTGTCGCGCTGGGCGCATCAGCCGGCGGCCCGGCCGCGCTGGCTACCGTGCTGGGCGGCCTGCCGGCCGGCTTCACCGCCGCCGTGGTCGCGGTCCAGCACGTGGACGAGACTTTCGCGGCCGGCATGGCCGACTGGCTGGACGCGCAGTGCGCGCTGCCGGTGCGCCTGGCCCGCGAGGGCGAGGGGCCGCAGCCGGGCACCGTGCTGCTGGCTGGCAGCAACGACCACCTGCGCCTGGTCAGCGCCTCGCGCATGGTCTACACCGAAGAGCCGAGCGACTACCTGTACCGGCCCTCGATCGATGTGTTTTTCGAGACCGTGGCGCAGCACTGGCGCGGTGACGCGGTGGGCGTGCTGCTCACCGGCATGGGCCGGGACGGCGCGCTGGGCCTCAAGGCCATGCGCGAGCGCGGCTACCTGACCATCGCCCAGGACCAGGCCAGCAGTGCCGTCTACGGCATGCCCAAGGCCGCCGCCGCCATTGGGGCCGCCAGCGAAATCCTGCCTTTGCAGCAGATCGCCGCCCGCATCGTACGGGCATGCAACGCCATCAACAACCAGGGGTAGCACAGAGGCGCTAACAACATGAAACACAATGCAAACCTGGCCGCGCGCGCCTGCGCCGCCATGCCAGGATCATGCTGTTAGCGTCTCCAGGTCGGAGAGCACGAGGAAGACAATGTCTAAAGATACAACCCCTAGAGCGCCCCTGCGCCCGGATGAATACCTGGCCATGGTGCTGCTGGTGGACGACCAGGCCATGGTAGGCGAAGCGGTACGGCGCGAGCTGGAACCCGAACACGATATCGATTTTCACTATTGCGCCAAGCCTGACGAAGCCGTTGCCGTGGCCGAGCGCACCCGCCCCACGGTGATCCTGCAGGATCTGGTGATGCCTGGCATCGACGGCCTGACGCTGGTGCGCCGCTACCGCGCCAACCCGGCAACGCGCGATATCCCCATCATCGTGCTATCCACCAAGGAAGACCCGCTCATGAAGAGCGCGGCCTTCGCCGCCGGCGCGAACGATTATCTGGTCAAGCTGCCGGACACCATCGAGCTGGTCGCGCGCATCCGCTATCACTCGCGCTCGTACCTCAACCTGCAGCAGCGCGACGAGGCCTACCGCGCGCTGCGCCAGAGCCAGCAGCAGTTGCTCGAGACCAACCTGGAGCTGCAGCGGCTGACCAACTCGGACGGGCTGACCGGGCTGTCGAACCGGCGTTATTTCGACGAGTACCTCGGGGCCGAATGGAAGCGCGCCAATCGCGAGCAAAGCCAGCTGGCACTGCTGATGATCGATGTGGACTCGTTCAAGGCTTACAACGACACCTATGGCCACGTGGCCGGGGACGAGGTGCTGCGCCGCGTGGCCCGCGTGATCCGCGAGAACTGCGCGCGCCCGGCGGACCTTCCGGCGCGCTTCGGCGGCGAGGAGTTCGCCATGATCCTGCCGTCCACCTCGCCCGGCGGGGCGCGGCTGCTGGCAGAGAAGGTCAGGCGCGCGATCGACTCCCTGCAGGTGCCGCATAGCGGGTCGCCGGTGGGGCAGCATGTGACTGTGAGCATTGGGGGCACGGCGATCGTGCCTGGTGCGGATTTGCCTTTTAGCCGGATTGTGGAGATTGCTGATGCTGGGCTTTATCAGGCTAAGCGGAATGGGCGGAATCAGGTTGTTATGACTTCTTGAGGGGTTGGGGGTGGGGGTGGGGCTTTAACTTCAACTTCAACTGCGGTTTCACCACGCCTGCGGCGCGGCCTGCCGGCGGTTTGACCGTATCCGGTGCCGGCGCTACGATTAGCCGCCAGACGCCATCCCATGAATATGGAGTACCGCCCCGCGCCAATGCGCGCCATAGTCGAGACTACCTCAGCCTGAACCATGCGCTCACAGAACCTGTCTGCGGCCCCGGAAGCCGATATCCGCGTCCTGCTGGTCGAGGATGACCCCGCCACCAGCGCGCGCCTGCAAAGCGCGCTGGCCAGCTTGCCGGGCATCCAGGTGATGGCGGCCTGCGCGCAGCGCGCCAGCGCCTGCGAGTGGCTGGCCGCGCACGAGCCCGACGTGCTGCTGTGCGACCTCGGGCTGCCGGACGGGTCCGGCATCGATGTCATCCGCCACGCGCGCCGGCTGCACCCGCGTTGCGACTGCATGGTGATCACCATGTTCGGCGACGAGGCCAATGTGCTGGCCAGCATCGCCGCGGGCGCCACCGGCTACCTGCTCAAGGACGAGTCGGACGACAACCTGCGCGCCTCCGTGCTGGCCTTGCGCGCCGGCGGCTCGCCGATGAGCCCGGTGATCGCGCGCAAGGTCATCACCCGGCTGCGCAGTGCCAGCGTGCCTGGCATCCCGGCGCCGGACGCGCAGGGCGCCCCTGGCATGGACGTGACGCTATCCGCCCGCGAGACCGAGGTGCTCGACCTGATCTCGCGCGGGTATACCTATGCGGAAACCGCCGGGCACCTGGCGATCAGCGTGCACACCGTGCAGGCGCATATCAAGAACATCTACGGCAAGCTCGCGGTCAACTCCCGCACCGAGGCCGTATTCGAAGCCCACAAGCTTGGCCTGTTGAAGACCTTTTGAGGCCAATGGCGATGGCCCTGCTGCCCATCCTGCGGCTGGTGTGCCTGAGTGCCCTGTGGCTCGCCATGGGCTGTGGGGTCACCGCCTGCGGCGCAGAGCGCCAGGATTCGTCGCGGCCATCCGCGCCGGACCCGGCAAACCAGGTGCGGGTGCTGCAGCAAGCGCTGGCCGTGGTCCGCCCCGACGGCGCCGGGCAAGGCCAGGCGCCACAGCCGAGCAAGGTCGCACTGCCCCATGACTGGGACCGCATCTACCCCGGCCGCGACGGCACGGCGACCTACCGCCTGGACTTTCCCTACCGCGGCAGCGGGCAGGACATCCCCGCGCTATACCTGGCGCGCGCGGCCAACAGCTTCGAGATGCATCTCAACGGCAAGCTGCTGGCTGCCTCCGGCGCCATGGATGCGCCTGCCCTCTATGGCGGCCAGCGCCCCTTGTACATCCCCGTGCCCGAGGCCATGCTGCAGCCCGAGAACGAGCTGACGATCACGATCGCCGCCCGCGCCAATGCCAAAGCCGGCCTGTCGCGCGTCGAGTTCGGGCCGGGCCAGCTGGTGCATTCGCACTACCTGGGCGCGCTTTGGTTCCGCGTGATCGGGCCGTTGGTGATCACCGCGCTGAGCCTGTTGCTGACGGCGATCTCGCTGCTGATCTGGTGGCGCCAGCGCGATCCGTTGTTCGGCCTCTATGCGCTAGCCGAGATCGCATGGTCGGTCAGCGTGGTCGAGCGCCTGCTGGACAGCGCCCCGTTGCCGCTGCACGCGTGGCAGGTGCTGGTGCTGGCCAGCCGGACCCTGTTCATCGTGGCCACCGCCCGGTTCGCGCTGATCATCATCGACGTTCGCTCGCCGTGGCCGGCGTGGCTGGTCACCGCTTTCCTGTGGATCAAGCTGCCGCTGATCGTGGTGATGACATTCCTGTTCAACGCCCCCAGCCTCAAGCTGTTCGACTGGGCCGTCAACATGCTGCTGGCGTGCGGCATCGCCACGGCGCTGGCGTGGGCGGCGCTGCGGCGCCCCAGCCGCGAGCGCCTGGTGCTGGCCGCCACGGTGGCGCTGGCCAGCGCGCTGAGCACCGCCGACGTGATCCGCATCCAGTTCAGCAACGATTTTTACTGGGACACCTCGCTGACCAAGTACGTCTCCCAGCTGTTCAGCCTCAGCATGGCCTGGCTGCTGGTGGACCGCTATACGCGCACCACCAGCACGCTGGCTGAGCTCAACCGCAACCTGGACCGCAAGGTTGCGCAAAAGGAAGAAGAGCTGCATCTGCTCTATGCGCACTCACGCGAGATCGAGCGCGAGCAGGCCACCTTGCGAGAGCGCGGGCGCATCATGCGCGACATGCACGATGGCCTGGGCAGCACGCTGGTCGGGGCGCTCAGCCTGCTGCGCTCGGGCCATGGCTCGCCCATGGTGCTGCAGCAACATCTGCAGCAAGCGCTGGATGCCTTGAAGCTCTCGGTGGATGCCATGCAGGACACCGGCGGCGACCTCGCCGTGGTGCTGGGCAACCTGCGCTACCGGCTGCGGGCGCGCCTGGAGGCGGCGAAGCTGCGGGTGGACTGGCAAGTGGAGCGGCTGCCGCCCGTGGCCGGCCTGACGCCGCAGATCGTGCGCGAGCTACAGTACCTGCTGCTGGAAGCCTTCTCCAATGTGATGCAGCATGCCGGCGGCGCTACGGTGCAAGTGGTGGCGCGCAGCTTCGCGGGCGCTGGCGCCGAGGCCATCCTGATCGAGATCCGCGACGACGGGCGCGGCTTCGATGCGCAGTCCGGCGCGCAGGGCCACGGCCTGGCCAATATGCGCAGCCGCGCGGCCGCCATTGGCGGCGAGTTGTCGATTGCGTCTTCGGAGCGGGGCACGACCGTCAGCCTGCTGCTCTATCCGGCGCGGTGGGCCGAGGGCGAGGCTGCCTGAGCGATGGTCAGGTACGGCAGTCCTAGCGCGTCTGCTCGATGTCGCTTTGCAGGACGTCGAGGTGCGACAGGTATTTGTGCAGTTCTTCGCGTCCGCTATCGGTAATGCAATAGACGCGGCCACTGCCTTCCACCAGCTCCGCCGTGATCGCGCGCGCGATCATCAGGCTGCGCAGGATGGGCCTGAGCGAACGGATGTTCTTTTCCACGCCATGCTCGCGCAGGCGGTCGACCAGCGTCATGACCGTCGACGGGCTCGACTGGACAAGCTTGAGGATATACAGCTTCGAAACGAAGCCGTCTAGCGTTGGCGCTCTCATGCGGCTCCTGTGACACACCAGCCAGCGGTGCGATAGAGCAGATCTACATAGGCAGCCCTGGCGCTGCGAGCGCACCCGGGCGTGTTACCTGCAAGCGGCCCGGTCGGCACCGGGCGCGCCCATTAAAAAAATGGGGTGCACGAGGCACCCCATTTCTTGCATTGCGCGCGCCAGCACAAGGCCGGCGCGGGTGGGGCTTGACGACTACTCTTCCTGGAATGCCTCTTCGCGCTTTGCCTTGATGGAAGGCAGGGCAACGATGGCAACCAGCGAAGCCGCTGCGATCAGCAGGCCCAGCGACAGCGGACGGGTCACGAACACCGTGAACTCGCCACGCGACAGCAGCAGGGAGCGGCGGAAGTTTTCTTCCATCATCGGTCCCAGCACGAAGCCCAGCAGCAACGGCGCCGGCTCGCACTTGAGCTTCAGGAACAGGTAGCCGATGATGCCGAAGCCAGCTGCCATGAACACGTCGAAGGTCTGGTTGTTGACCGAGTACACGCCGATACCGCAGAACACCAGAATGGCCGGGTACAGGAAGCGGTAAGGCACGGTCAGCAGCTTCACCCACACGCCAATCATCGGCAGGTTCAGGATGATGAGCATCAGGTTGCCGATCCACATCGAGGCGATCAGGCCCCAGAACAGCGCGGGGTTGCTGGTCATGACCTGCGGGCCCGGCTGGATGTTGTGGATGGTCATCGCGCCCACCATCAGCGCCATCACGGCGTTGGGCGGAATGCCCAGCGT
>NZ_JBFTOQ010000065.1:0-32457 GCF_056398045.1 Cupriavidus sp. 05L411
AACGGATAGTTCTCGGCGGCGATGCCGGCCTTGGTCAGGGCGTTGAACAGCGTGGACTTGCCGACATTGGGCAGGCCGACGATGCCGCATTTGAGGCTCATGGTAAACCTTTAAAAATCAATGGGTTGCGGTTCACCCTGGGTGCGTCCCTCACTTCCATATGGTGTGGGGAGCTACGGCACAGGGCGAAGGACCGGCGCGAGGCAAAACCAGCAAAACGGGGCATTTGTTCACCGATTTTGTACTGGATTTGTCACGAAAAAGATGGCTATTGTAACCCTCTCGGAGTCCTCTCTGAACCACTACAAGACCAAGCCTGGGGCCATCCTACGGGATAGCGTGCTATGCGGGCTGTGCGTGCGGGTGGGGCGGCGCCACCTGACATTCTTTGTAGCGACGAGCACGCGAAGTAAGCAGGTCAGGGTAACCCTGGGCCGGTGGCCGCTGGTCACAATTAGCGAGGCCCGCGAACTGGCCTTGCCGATCCTCAAGATGTGCCGGGCAGGGGAAATGCCGGTGCGGCCTGTGGCTGCCCGCTTGCCCAACCTGTGCCAAGCTCTTACGGCCTATGCTGCTGCCAAGAAGGTCAAGCCCTCTAGCCTCGCTCGGTATCAGTCCTTATTGAAGACCCATTTTCGAGATTGGCTGCAGCAGTCTGTAGCGGCGCTCAATGGGCCTGCTTTCGCTGAACACTGCCACACCTTCTCTCAGACAAAAGGTGCGGCCATAGTGGAACTTGGAAGGGGGCTTATCGGGTCCCTGCTGCGATATCTCCACGCTGTTCATGGGCTAGACATACCGAGCCCATTCATCAAGCTTGGAGCGGCTGGATTGCTGCCAGCGCGGGCACAGCCACGCGCAAGGAAGCTTAGGGAAACGGACTTACCTACATGGTTTGCTGCCGTGGGCAAGCTCCCCGAGCTTCAGCGGGACTATCTGTGCTTGGTCTTCCTTACGGGACTACGCAAGAACGAGTGTGGGGCCATCCTGCGGGAGCACGTAGACCTAGAGGAGGGGGTTCTGCTGATTCCCGATACAAAGGGCGGGAGGCCCCATACGCTGCCCATAACGGAGCCCGTGAGGGAAATTCTGGTGAGGCGTTGTGGCGAACTGGATCCGGGCTCAGGGCTGTTTGCTGGGCTTTCCGTGGACCACGTTACTGAGATGGCGCAGAGGGCCGGAGCACCAGTCTTCACGCTGCATGATCTGAGGAAACTACTGGCAACTGTCGGTGCCCGCTTGGGGACTGGAGATGCAATTCTCAGGAGGATTCTGGGTCATGCCCCGAAGAAGTCCGATGTCTTGCATAGGCACTATGTGAGTTTGGAGGCGCAGGATGTCGCAGCGGCTCTTGCCTGTATTCAAGAGGCGATAAGAGCACTGAAGTAGCCGCCCTCCGCGACCGTTCGAGGCCTGCTTTCCTCTAGGACTTTACGCGAGCGCATGCGTCAACGGTCCCGGGGGTGATTATGAGCCCCGGTAATTGATCTATTCCTACCGTTATGGGCCCCTCATAAGGAGAGGCTAAAGATATAGCTATAGGGATGACCATAATGATAATACCTACAGGGATGACCATATGGTAGTAACTGATAGGGGTAGACCTATAGGAATATCAGTCACGCATAGCGCCATTGACCGTAGCAGTGATGGAGGCCTGGATAAAAGTATTGTTCCTTGGTCAAGCCTCTGGGCCCTATAGGATCTCCCTATGCTAGCCCAGAGTGACAAAGGGGCTGACCTCCCAGCTACGCATTCATTCATCGATCCCAACCAAGCCATCAATGCCGGTAAATTCCTTGAATACTGCCAGCATTGTCTCCTTGGTCGCTGCTTGGTGCTCTTCCGATACTATAACCGCATCATGGATCGGCAGCGCCGTAATTCCCCTCTCCATTAACCGGGTGAGTACTGAAACCATAATCTGACTTTCCTGGTAGAAGATCTCCAGGCCATTACCCGTGTAGAAGAAATCTGAAATGGGTTTGTGGAAGGCTGTGATTAGGTCAAGCACCTGATCCAGTCGCAAATGTTTGGGGAGTAATGATGCGGTGCCCTGGGGGCGGCGAGCCAAGGGTTTATCGGACTGGATCATAGCATTCATGATCTTTTTTACCCCGTTTCGGTAACGCTCCAAACCTGGTACGGCATAGGCATCCTCAAAGTGAGGCTTGACATCTGCTTTCCCATAGAGAATCAGTGGCGCGATCTGCCCATAATCAAGCGTTATGGTATCTGTATCATCGATCAGTATTCCGTCCTTCCGAAGAGCCTTGGGTAGAGTCTGCCAAAACCCTCCAAAAAGTCGCCCCCCTTGCTCGAAACTCCCGTTATTGAATACTCGTCGCAAGCGGCGGTCTGAGGCGTCCACCTGCCTAGTGACCCATGGAGGCGGTAGGAAATCAATATCGGCTCTTTCCAGCCCATCATTAATGTGCTGAAGCTCGTCCCTGAAGGCCCGCGTCTGTGGAGTATCCTCGTATTGAATCTTCTTACCGCTGTCAAAGTAGTCTTCCTTGGACGCCTTAAGGACAATTATCTCCTCGCCAGGAGCTATGCCAAGATCATTGAGGGTGAGCCCGTGGTCCCTTATGCGTGAACATAGGCTGGGGCCCGCCCATACCACGGTCTGCTTGCTACCGGTCTCCAAGAACGGATTTTGGTAGCCCAGCTCGTAACGAACAAAATCCATTTCGGGCATCGCCATTTTTTTGACGATATCTGGTAGTGTTTTGCCAAGCACTTTGGCACGATAACGATCCCTATTTCCCAGGACGGTCTTCGAAAATGGCACGGCAAGCTTTCCACCAGGGGCAGTGATCTCCCGGTGAACAAGGTCACACACAATGGCTTCGATTTGCCGCTCGAATTGCCGTAGGTCCTCCGATTTCCGTGCTCGCTTTCTGAACTTATAATAGTCTTCCAGGCTCTGTATCTGGCCAATAACATCCGCCACCACTGCCCGCGCCCGCCCACTCTTGGCAATGCGAAAGCCATTGAAAGGGCGATCTTTGGTCTCGCTTAAAGTGCCAGTCGAGTCAATACATTTGAGCTTATAAATCACAATTCTCTGCCAGCCTCTATGCTGGATCTAGCTGTCTTCATTTGCACACGAACAACTTGCGTCACGAAACACCGGCTTTTCTTAGGACCCTTTTCAACTCAGACTCTACAGCCTTGTGAATAACGCTCTGGATGGAGTGGCGGCCAGGGACGTGCGCAATGACCCATAGAATCTTCTGGTACTGCTCGCCAGTCATTTTGTAGTTGTAGCCGACCTGGGGGCGGTGGCCCTGCATAATCCCAGGGTCCTTCCAGGGAAAAACCTTGGACTGCATGAGTAGCCTCTGAAGTCGAGTAATCTCGGCCTGGATGTCCACATCCTTTTTATTCGGCTGACTAGGGGAGGCGTCGACCTCCCGAGCGAATTCAAGCGCGGACCGTTCAGTAGGCACGATTTGGTTCTTGAGCTTATTAATATCAGTCTCAAGTGCATCTAGGGTTGCGTGAATATCAGCGTGGGTCATATTTCAAAAGCCGTTCGCTCCCGCTGTTTGGTATGGGTGGATGGTCGAAAATTTCTTGCCACTGGATGGTGGGATGATAGTGTTTTTTTGGGTGATTGTGAGCGGAATATTATATAATGGCAGCGTCATAAAATATGGTTGATAAGGGTAATTCTGTACAGTACTGTTTTGTACTGTATGGGGTTAATATGTTCGATTTTGTGTTGTTTTGTAGACGCCGCGAACCCAAGCTGGGCATGGATTTTTCATCGATTTGACCTGGTGCTTCCGCGCGAAACTCGTCAGGTCTGGATGCGTCATGCGAAGGGATGGTGCTGGGTTTATTCTGTCAAAGGGGCATTGCACCCCTATCGTCAGTGTGGTTATTGGCGGGGTGTGTATATGTATCGGACGTGATCCCTTGGGGCAGTGGGACATGCGTGGTTGAAAGCCGTGTGGCAGGGAACCCCACGAAGTCCTGGACTGAGATCAAGGCGCTGGCTGTGAAGCGAGCGGACGCGTACTGCCGGGAGCGGGGTAAGGGGATGGACTCGTGGGAGACATTGAGACCCGTGGAGCCCATGGTTGGACTCCCTTGGTGGCTGAGGTCAGATTCAAGTGCGTCGGCTAACTAGCGAGGGAAGGCTGTGGAGTTTGATACTCACCGGCCCATTCTCCTTCATCAAAGACCATGTGCGGAGTAATCCCTAATTTCTCAATTGAGAATTATTATCATCTGTGATGGGTTAATGGCTAAGCCTTCACTTCCCGCATATACCGCTTCACAGTAGCCGTGCCAATGCTGAACTTCTCAGCAGTCTGGGCAATGCTGGCTCCGTTCTCAGCTCTCCAGGCCACCACCTCAGCCGCATCAGCAGCCTTAGCACGTCCCTGGTAGCTCTCGGGACGGTCCCGCTTGGCAACCTCAATCCCTCGCCGCTGCATCTCTCTACGGTTCAGGTAGTCCGCTTCACCTTGGGCAGCCATGAAAGCCAGCACAGCGTCCCTGGTAGCCTTGGCAATGGCATCGGTAGCCTGACCATCAAAGACCATCCCGTTAAGCGTACAGACTACCTTTACCCGCATATCCATCAGCTCCCGCATGGTCCTGTGCAACTCATCGTAGCGGCGTGAGATACGGTCCAGCCAGCGCACATACAGCACCCCTCCATCGCTCAGCTTATCCATGACCCGTGACCATTCAGTCCGGTCTGCTGGTGCTACGTGGTAGCCGCTCACGCCCTCATCAATGTGGACATGCTTGGTAGCAACGCCCTGCCTAGCTGCATCCTCATACTGACTGGCAGAGGTCTGACCTTCCGTAGTGCTGATACGTCCGTAGTAGACCGTTTTCATTTCATCCCGCCTGGATCACATAGTCAATGGATCAATTCTGCGGGATGGATCACTGACAGTCAACCCTATTGAGCCAAGATAACGATGCTGTTTGCTATGGCTCACCATGTACACCCCAATGAGCCAATGCCTCCAGCCTGCCTGCTGAGGTCTGGCCAAGGTGTACCCGGATCTGACGTTGTTGCGACGCGGCAAACGTAGTGTGGTCACAGGCGCACACCGCTTGGTACGATTACAGGACATGGGACAACGACGCCAAAGGGTTTGTCATGCATCGACGTTTTGGGATCCTGCTCCTTGCGCTGGCCATCGGAGACGCGCAGGCAGTGCAGCCATTCGGCTTTAACTTCGGAATGTCATCAAATGCGGTCGAGAAGGCGGCCGACTCGATGGGGCTTGGGATCTCAAAATGGTTCGGTAAGACGTTGATCGTGCAAGCCCAAGACAACCAGCATCACTCTTACCTATTCAACTTCTGCAATGACAAGCTGTACGAAGTGTCGCAGCACTTCCAATTCAGCTTCGACCAGATGGCCAGCTTCGTGGATGCGACGGTTGGAGAGTATGGGCAGCCGATGTGGGTGTCTGCCAAAAGTGCCATGACGCCCAATGGACCTCTGCGTCCAATCAATCTGTACTGGAAGATCGACGGCGGCGCATCGTATGTAAGGCTAATGCAGATGCCCGAAAGCTTTGCCATCGTGTACCAAGCTCAGAACTCATGCGTGAAAGTTCCGACTTGAACGTAGTACCCCCTTAGTCGAATCGTATCGACCTTCAAAAAAAGGGTTAAAGCCCTCGAGCTATTGCTGTTGTTCGGCCACTGCGAGTGGCGACCGTCCCAGAAATTCCCAAAGGAATTGAAAAGGTACCCCCTATGCCCCTTTGGGCTTTCCCCGAACAGGGGGCTGTGGTCTTTCAGAGAGATCCCCTGGGGTTGGGCTGCCGTGCTGCTGGAGGCCGGGCCAAGTCAGGAAGTCAGCGCCTAAGGTAGAACAGGACACTCGCCCACAGCGGCGTATCATTCGATCCCATCGACCGAAATAGCAACTTGCGATAGTCAACAGAACGGCAGTCGAACCAATAAGCCACAAGACGGTTGCAGGTGGTCTTGCTGCGCGGTTCGAGCGGTAACACCAATTCGTCAACGTCTGTGGAGAAAATATGAAGGTCTTTCTTAGCTGGTCCGGACAGCGTAGCAGGTATCTTGCAGAAACTCTGAGAACCTGGCTCCCCCGTGTAATTCAATCGCTGCGTCCTTGGATGTCAGACGAGGACATTTCAGCCGGATCGCGTTGGTTGACCGACATCTCGAAGGAATTGGGCGAAGCCAAAGTCGGGATTCTGTGCGTCACACCAGAAAATCAATCAAACCCTTGGCTGGTGTTCGAAGCTGGAGCACTTTCGAAGACCCTTGAGCAGCCTTTCGTCTGCCCCTTGTTATTCGATCTGTCGCCGGGGYAGCTGAAAGGTCCTTTGGCGCAGTTTCAAGCGCTTTCGGTCGATCGAAGCGGAATCCTGCGCATGCTCTTGAATTTGAATAACGCTCCGGGCCACATACCTCTCCCCGAGAAGGACTTGGGGGAGACCTTCGATGTCTGGTGGCCAAAATTGGAAGAGCGTCTTGCAGGTATGCCGAAAGCGGACACAGAAACAGTCGAAAGGCGGACGACAGATGATCTGCTCGAGGAAGTCCTGAGTATCACGCGCGAACAACTCCGCCGCGACAACCTGCGCGTTGAGCAAATGAAAGCTCATGAGGCGCACTTCCACGACATGCTCCCAGTGATGGAACATATGGCGGCTAAGGCTGAGCAAGTGCGAGCCAATGGAGCAATGCTCGCAGAGTTTGCAAAGCTACAAACGGACCAGCCAAACGACGGATCGAAGCTCGCAGAGATTCTAAAATTGGGGCTGGCTGTGCGTCCAGACATGGTCGAGATGATGCTGACAGACGAGACGACCATACAAAGCATGAAAGACATGCTGAAGCACATGAAGGTTCTCAATGAGGCCAGTCGTTCTACAAGGCAACTGCTAGAAAACCCGCCACCTCATCCGGATGGCAACAGCTAAGACTTTTTGGTTTTAGAGGTCAAGCGTCGAACGCATCCAGCATTGTGCGCGGGCGTCTTAGGCACTTGACCTTGAATACGAGCACTGAGATCACCCTCGGGGTGGGCCGGGTCGCCGCTTGGGATGCTCTGGGGTATCATCCGACTGTCGCCAAGAGAGGCGAAAGGGACCCCGGATTTTGTAATGGTTTTGTCTCGCAGAGTGCCGGGAGGCCCTCTAACCAATTGATTCCTAAGCCAAAATTGCGCTGACCGTCAGAACGGATAGTTCTCGGCGGCGATGCCGGCCTTGGTCAGGGCGTTGAACAGCGTGGACTTGCCGACATTGGGCAGGCCGACGATGCCGCATTTGAGGCTCATGGTAAACCTTTAAAAATCAATGGGTTGCGGTTCACCCTGGGTGCGGCCCCTTTGCCGCAGGCGCTTGGGCGCCGCTTCATGCGCGCGACGGCGCACCAAAGCCATCGTGCCGGGGTGGCTATAATCCACGCATGACACGTCCATCTCCCTCCCGTTTCCAGGTTGCCGTGGTTGGCGGCGGCATCGTCGGCAAGGCTTGTGCGTTGCTGCTGGCCCAGCAGGGCATGCAGGTGGCGCTGGTTGCGCCGCGCTCTCCCACTTCCGCCGCTTCCGCCGCTACAGGGGATCCTGGCCAGTGGGACAGCCGCATCTATGCCTTCTCGGCGAGCTCGCAAGCCTTGCTGGCGCGGTTGCGCGTGTGGGAGGCGCTGGACCCGGCGCGGATGCAGCCGGTGTGCGACATGCGCGTGTTCGGCGATGCGAGCGCGGCGCAGGCGGATGCCTCGGCTGCCGGTGATCTCCATTTCTCGGCCTACGCGGCCACCGTGGCGCAACTGGCGTGGATCATCGAATCCAGCCATGTGGAGCGCGTGCTCGATACCGCGCTGCGCTTCCAGCACCAGGTGCACTGGCATGACGATACGGCTGCGGCGTTCGCGCGCGACCATGATGGCGTGACGCTGACCCTGGCCGGCGGCGACAAGGTGCGCGCGGCTTGCGTGGTGGGCGCCGATGGCGCGCGCTCGTGGGTGCGCGAGCAATGCCACATTCCGGTCACCAAGCGGCACTATCGCCAGCTTGGCGTCGTGGCGAATTTTGAATGCGATCTGCCGCACCAGGACACGGCCTGGCAGTGGTTCCTGGGCACGCCGCCCAAGCTGATGGCGGACGAGGAGCCGGCCAACGGCGAGATCCTGGCGTTGCTCCCATTGCCGGGCCGGCGCGTGTCGATGGTGTGGTCGGCCGACGATGCCCATGCGAGTGAGCTGCTGGCGCTGTCGCCCGAGGCGCTGGCCGATACCGTGATGCAGGCCGCCAGTGGCGCCGTGGGACGCCAGTTTGGCGCGCTGCGCTGCGTGACGCCGGCGCAGGGCTTCCCCCTGGTGTTGCAGCGCGCCGATCAGTTTGTGCAGCCGCACGTGGCGCTGGTGGGCGACGCCGCGCACGTGGTGCACCCCTTGGCGGGGCAGGGCATGAACCTGGGTTTGCGCGATGTGGCGGAACTTGGCCGCGTGATGGCCGCCAAAGAGTCTTTCCGCGCAGAAGGCGACTTGCGCTTGCTGCGCCGCTACGAGCGCGCGCGCGCCACCGATTTGTTGTCGCTGACGGCGGCTACCGATGGCCTGCATCGGCTGTTTTCCCTGCCTGGCGGCGTGGCGCGCACGGTGCGCAATGCCGGCATGCGGGTCGTGGGCGGCCAGTCGCTGCTCAAGCGTTTTCTTATCGGCCGCGCGCTGGGCTGAGCGCCCGACCCATGAACCCTGAATCCCGAGCTCGCTCGCGCGAACCGAATCATCGAATTACTGGAGTCATCATGTTGCATTTCCTGCGCCGCCGTCCCGCCCTGTCCGCCACCATCGTTGGCGGCATTGCGGCTGCCGGCTTCGCGTTGCACGCCATGGCGGCGGGCGAGCCCGGCACCGACCGCATCAAGGAATCGGTGCAAAAGATGCTGGGCGGGCGCGCTGAAGTGAAGAGCGTGGCCAAGACTCCCGTGCCCGGCTTGTTCGAGGTCAACATCGGTGGCCAGGTGGTCTATACCGATGCCACCGGCCGCTACATCATCAACGGCGAGATGGTGGACTCCAAGACCGGCGCCAACCTGACCGAGGAACGGCTGGCCGATATCAACCGCATCAAGTGGTCGGACCTGCCGCTGGCGCGCGCGATCAAGTGGAGCAAGGGCGATGGCAGCCGCCAGGTGGCGGTGTTCTCCGACCCCAACTGCGGTTACTGCAAGCGCATCGAGCAGACGTTCCAGCAGATGGACAACATCACGGTCTACACCTTCCTGTACCCGGTGCTGTCGCCGGATTCGTCGGTGAAGGCCAAGCAGGTGTGGTGCGCGGCCGACCGCACCAAGGCCTGGCGCGACTGGATGATCAGCCACGTGGCGCTGACCGGCAACGGCAGCTGCAAGACCCCTGTGGATGACAACCTGGCGCTCGGCCAGAGCCTGAACATCACCGGCACCCCGGCCGTGTTCTTCATGGACGGCACCCGCATTCCCGGCGCCGCCGACGCCGCCACGCTCGAGCGCAAGCTCGCCAGCCTCAAGAAGTAAGCACGTTGCGCCGGCGGCCTTCCCGGCGCTGCCGTGCCGGAGCCGGCCGGTCGTCTTTGGTTAACAATCAAAAACCGGATGGAGACTCCATGACGTTCCAGGCATTGCTGCTGACCCAGGCCGACGGCGCGACCCAGGCCGCCGTTACCGCGCTCGACGAATCCAGCCTGCCCGCCGAGGGCGACGTGCTGGTGGCCATCGACTACTCCACCATCAATTTCAAGGACGGGCTGGCCATTACCGGCCGCTCGCCGGTGGTGCGCAAGTGGCCGATGGTGGCGGGCATCGACGGTGCCGGCACGGTGCTGGAATCCGCCCATGCACGCTGGAAGGCCGGCGACAAGGTCGTGCTCAACGGCTATGGCGTGGGCGAGACGCACTGGGGGTGCCTGGCGCAGCGCGCCCGCCTCAAGGGCGACTGGCTGGTGGCGCTGCCGGCTGCCTTCACCACGCAGCAGGCCATGGCGATCGGCACGGCCGGCTACACCGCCATGCTGTCGGTGCTGGCGCTGGAGCGCGCTGGCATCAAGCCGGGCGATGGCGAGGTGCTGGTGACCGGCGCCTCGGGCGGCGTGGGCTCGGTCGCCATCGCCATCCTGTCGAAGCTGGGCTATCGCGTGGTGGCCTCCACCGGCAAGACGGCCGAAGCGGATTTCCTCAAGGCACTGGGCGCGGCCGAGGTGATCGACCGAACGGAGCTGGGCAAGCCCAATAAGCCGATGCAGAAGGAGCGCTGGGCTGCGGTGGTGGATTCGGTTGGCTCGCACACACTGGTCAATGCCTGCGCGCAGGTGCGCTACGGCGGCGCGGTCACCGCGTGCGGGCTGGCGCAAGGGCTGGATTTCCCGGCTTCGGTGGCGCCCTTCATCTTGCGTGGCATCACGCTCTACGGCATCGATAGCGTGATGGCCCCGATGGCCCTGCGCGAGCGGGCCTGGCAGCGGCTGTCGCAGGACCTGGAGCCGGATCGCCTGCGCGCGATCACCCGCGAGATCGGCTTGTCGGAGGCGATCGAGGCCGGGCGCAAGATCGTCGACGGTGGTATGCGCGGCCGCGTGGTGGTGAACGTCAACGCCTGAGCCGGCGCGTAGTCCGGGGCGGGCATGGCGCTACAATCACGCTCATGAAGCCGATCCATTACGCCATTGCCCCGCTTCAACCGGAAGCGCACCTGTTCGCCGTCACCGTCACGGTAGACGCCCCCAATCCCGCCGGCCAGCAGTTCTACCTGCCGGCGTGGATTCCGGGCAGCTACATGATCCGTGACTTCGCACGCAATATCGTGCGCATCCGGGCTCAGGCCGGCGGCAAGCCGGTGGCGCTGACCAAGCTGGACAAGCAGAGCTGGCAGGCGGCCCCGGTGGACGGGCCGCTTACGCTCAGCTATGAGGTCTACGCCTGGGACTTGTCGGTGCGCGCCGCGCACCTGGACGCCACGCACGGCTTCTTCAACGGCAGCTCGGTTTTCCTCTGCGCTGAAGGGCAGGAAGACCAGCCCTGCACGGTCGATATCCATGCACCCGCCGGCGAGGCTTATGCTGGCTGGCGGGTCGCCACGGCCATGCGCGAGGCGCCCGGCCGCGGTGGCGCCAAGCGCTATGGCTTCGGCCGCTACCAGGTGGCCGACTACGACGAACTGGTCGATCACCCGGTTGAGATGGGCAACTTCACCATGGGCAGCTTCCGCGCCTGCGGCGCCCAGCACGACGTGGTGTTCACGGGCCGCGTGCCGCAGCTCGATCTCGAGCGCGTCTTGCGCGACCTGAAGCAGATCTGCGAAGCGCAGATCCGCCTGTTCGAGCCCAAGACCGAGGCCGCGCCATTCCTCGACAGCAACCGCCGCTACGTGTTCATGACCATGGTCACGACGGACGGCTACGGCGGCCTGGAGCATCGCGCCAGCACCGCGCTGATGTGCGCGCGCGCCGACCTGCCGGCGCGCGGCAAGGCTGACGCCACCGAGGGCTACCGCACCTTCCTCGGGTTGTGCAGCCACGAGTATTTCCATACCTGGAACGTCAAGCGCATCAAGCCCGCGGCGTTCGTCCCCTACCGGCTGCGCGAGGAAACCTACACGCCGCTGCTGTGGCTGTTCGAGGGTTTCACCAGCTATTACGATGACCTGATGCTGGTGCGCAGCGGCCGCATCACCGAGAAGCAGTACGTGGAGCTGCTGGCCAAGACCTGGAACGGCGTGCTGCGCGGCAACGGCCGCACCAAGCAGAGCGTGGCCGATAGCTCGTTCGATGCCTGGACCAAGTACTACCGCCAGGACGAAAACGCGCCCAACGCCATCGTTAGCTATTACACCAAGGGCTCGCTCGTTGCCCTGGCGCTGGATCTCACCATCCGCACCAAGACCCGCAACCGCCGCTCGCTCGACGACATCATGCGCGCGCTGTGGCAGCGCTACGGCAGCGGCTTCTACGCGCCAGGCGCGCAGCAACGCGGCGTGACCGAGGCCGAGGTGCACGCCTTGTTCGATGAGGTCAGCGGCCTGCGCCTGGGCGCGCTGCTGCGCTCGCTCACCGAAGGCACCGGCGAGCTGCAACTCGCCGCGCTCTTCAAGCCCTTCGGCATCAAGGCGGTGCCGACCAAGCCCGAGCGCAACGCCGCACTCGGCATCAAGACCAAGACCGAGGATGGCTGGGTGCGCGTGACCCAGGTGCTCGACGGCGGCGCGGCCCAGGCGGCCGGGATCTCGGCGGGCGACCTGCTGGCCGCGGTGGACGGCCTGCGTGTAGCCCCTGGCCAGCTCGACAAGCTGCTGGCGCGCTATCGCGACGGCGATAGCGCCGAGTGCCATGTGTTCCGCCGCGATGAGCTGCATGTGCTGCCGCTGACCTTCGCGCGCGAGCCGGCGGCGCAGTACACCGTGACGGCCGAAGGCGGCCGCCAGGCCATGCGTGCGCGCTGGCTGGGCCTGTAGGCCGAATAGCCCCCAACGCCGCCGATCGCCACCACATGCAATACGCGCACGACGCCCGCACCTTCGTTTATTCGCATTACGTGTATCGCGGGCTGCGCTCCGCGACCGGGGTGATCGGCGCCACGCTGATCGCCTTGCAGTTCGCGGACCTGCCCACCGCCATGGTGGTGTCGATGGGCGCGCTGTGCACCAGCCTGATGGACCTGCCCAGCCCGTTCAACCACAAGTTCAACGAGATGCTGGCCAGCGTGCTGCTGTGCACGGCGGTGACCTTGCTGGTGGCCATGGCCACGCCGTTTCCGCGCGTGATGCCGCTGGTGCTGGTGCTGGTGACCTTCATGGCCGGCATGATGACGGTGTATGGCAACAAGACCTTGCCATTGCAGTTCTCGGCCTTGTTCGTCATGACGCTCACCATCAACGAGGACTTCGTGGTGCGGCGCGCGCTCGAGCATTCCTTGCTGTTCGGCATCGGCGCGGTGGCCTATATGGCGTACGCGATGGCGGTGAGCTGGACCACGCAGCGGCGCACCAAGCAGCAGGTGCTGGCCGAGTCGCTGTATGAGATGGCCGGGTACCTCGAGATCAAGGCGGGTTTCTACGACGCCGGCAACGACTACGAGGTGCTGTTCAACCAGCTGGTGCGCCAGCAGATCGTGGTGGCGGAGCGCCAGCAGGCCGCGCGCGACCTGGTGCTGCGCGGCAACCGCACTACGCATGACGGGCTGCTGGTGCAGGTCCACATGCGCATGCTGGACCTGTACGAGTACATCCTCTCCACCAATACCGATTACCCGCTGCTGCGCCAGACCTTTGGCAGCACGCCGGTACTCGATCACTTGCGCCGGCTGGTGCAG
This sequence comes from Cupriavidus sp. 05L411, assembly GCF_056398045.1. Classification (NCBI taxonomy): domain Bacteria; kingdom Pseudomonadati; phylum Pseudomonadota; class Betaproteobacteria; order Burkholderiales; family Burkholderiaceae; genus Cupriavidus; species Cupriavidus sp. 05L411. The sequence goes on from NZ_JBFTOQ010000065.1 coordinate 13,308, forward strand.
TTGATGTGCAAGGACGTGGAGGGGATCGCCTACGACATCACGCGCGGCCGGCCTTCCTACGCTTCCGTGGATTACCGGGAAGAGCTGCGCGCCGTCGCGCACGAGATCGCGCAATTGCGCTACCACCACATCAACCCGGCGGCGATGACGGCGGCGGCGGAAACGCTCGACATGATCAAGGGCGCCATCGTGCTGGTGGAGCAACTGCACGAGGCATCGCGCACGCCGGTGGAGCCTAGCAAGGTGCTGCCCGGGCCGGACATGACACCGTTCCTGACGCGCCAGCGCTACGAGCTCAAGGTGCTGCGCGACAACCTGAACTGGAAGTCGCCGGCGTTCCGCTTTGCGCTGCGCATCACCATGGCGGTGGGCGCGGGGCTGTGGATTGCGGAACACCTGCCGTATGTGTCGCACAGCTACTGGATCCTGCTGACCATCATCGTCATCCTGAAGCCCAATTTCAGCATGACCAAGCAGCGCTACAACGACCGCCTGATTGGCACGTTGATCGGCTGCGTGATTGCGGTGGGCGTGCTCAAGATCGTGCACCAGCCGCTGATCCTGCTGGGCGTGCTGTTCCTGGCGCTGGTGGCCAGCACGGCGTTCTCCACGATCAAGTACCGCTACACGGCTGTTGCCGCCTGCGTGCAGGTGCTGATCCAGATCAACCTGCTGGTGCCGGGCAGCTCCACGGTCGCGGGCGAGCGGCTGATCGATACCGTGATCGGCGGCGTGATCGCCACGGTGTTCAGCTTTGTGCTGCCCAGCTGGGAATACCGCGCGCTGCCCGCGCTGGTGGAAAACGTGCTGCAGGCCAACCGCCGCTACATTGCCGCCACGCGCGACCTGCTGCTGCGCGTGGCCAAGGACGACTTTGCCTACCGGGTGCAGCGCAAGCAGTTCATGGACAGCCTGTCCGCGCTGATCGGGTCGTTCCAGCGCATGCTCGACGAGCCTAAAAGCCGGCATCGCGCGGTGGACAACCTGAACCGCTTCATCGTGCAGAACTACCTGGTGGCGGCGCACGTGGCCGCGGCGCGCATCCAGGTGCGCGAGCACTACGGCGAGCTGGACCTGCCCGCCGCCGAAGCCGCCATCCGCCAGGCCACCGATGCCGCGGCCAACAGCCTGCAGCTGGCCAGCGAACGGCTGGCCGAGGACGATCGTGCCGGCGGGCGGGGCGCGGGTTTCATCCGCGCGGTGAAAGATCCGGCGAAGGCGAAGGCGCCGGTGAAAGCCACGGAGACGGCAGGGCTCGCGAACGATCGCGTTGGTGCCAACGTGGCGGTCGCCGTTGGTGTTGCCGATGGTGCCGATGTTGCGGCGGTGTCCGATACTCAGGCCGTGCGCGCCGCCGATGCTGCCATCGCCACGGAAGCGCTCGCCGCGCCTCCCGCGGCCGAAGACGCCAGCGAGCGTCGCGCCCGCCTGGCCGATTCGGCCGACCGCCGCCGCGCCGATGTGCTGGTGCAGGCCGCGGCCTCGGGCGAGTTGAGCCGGGCTGCCAGCGAAGCCGGCAGCATTGCCAGCACGGCGAGCTCCACCGGGCGCACCGCCAATGCCATCCTGGAGCGCCGCCTGCGCGCGCTGCGCGAGGACACCGCCAAGATCGCCCTGCGCACCGGCGCGATCGGCAGGGCCATGCGCGAGCGCTAGGAACCGAAGAGGCCGTTTCCAAAAGATGCTGGCGTCGTTGCGCGGCCTTGGCCGGTCCACTTGTACTGTCTGCGGCCGCGCGCCTGGCCAGAACCGCTTCGCTTCATGTTGAAACGGCCGCTAAGAAACCAAGAAATCCGGGCCGCGCCAATCAGGTTTGCGTGCCCGCGCCCGGCGCCGGCTGCTCCTCGCGGGGCAGCGTCAGCATGCCGCTGTTGTAGCTGTATTCGTACACCTCGCCATAGCGGCCCCATTCGATTGCCAGCGTCAGCACGCGCTCGGCCTCGTCCGGCTTGAGGAAGGCTTCGAGCTCGCGCAGCACGTGTTCCTCGCGGATCTCGCCGTCCTCGGATTGCTCCAGCTCACGGCGGATTTGCGCGGCCAGTGCCACGTGCTGCAGCAACTGCTTGCCGAATAGCACCTTGCGTTCGGGCGGCTCTGTCTCGTAGTACGCGCGGCCCAGGCCGGTGGCGCTGATGTCGCCGCGCTCGATGGTGGCCAGCTGCAGCAGGTGCAGCGCTTCGCAGGCCGGGAGCAGGTCATCGTCGGTGAGCCCGGCTTCCTCTGCCAGGTGCGGCAGGTCGGCCCTGCCGAAAAAGGGTGCTTCGCACAGCAGGTCGAGAATGGCCTCCATCTGGCTGATGTCGGCATCCGGCAAGCGGTAGCCGATATCGCGCGCGGCCGCCAGCGCGGTGACGCGCGGGCCCATCGCCGCGGGCGACGTCATCAGTGTGTAGACCTCGTCGATCAGCCCGCGTACCTGGGAAGAGTCGCGGTTGCGCGGGCGCGGGAACGGGATCTTCACCTCGGCGCGGATACGGCCCGGGTCGCTCGACAGGATCACGATGCGGTCGGCCATCATCACCGCTTCTTCGATATTGTGCGAGACGATCAGGATGCACTTGATATTGGTGCGGCCGTCTTCCCACAGGTCGAGCATTTCGTCGCGCAGGGTCTCGCCGGTCAGCACGTCGAGCGCGGAGAAGGCCTCATCCATCAGCAGCAGGTCAGGCTCGGTCACGAGCGCACGGGCAATGCCCACGCGCTGGCGCATGCCGCCGGAGAGCTCGCGCGGCAGCGCGCTGTTGAAGCCCGACAGTCCGATCATGTCGATCGCCGCCTCGGCCCGGCGCGCGCGTTCTTCCTTGTGCACGCCCTGGGCTTCCAGTCCGAGTTCCACGTTTTGCTGCACGGTGAGCCAGGGAAACAGCGCGAACGACTGGAACACCATGGCGATGCCTTCGGCGGTGCCGCGCAGCGGCTGGCCGCGAAAGCGCACCTCGCCGCGATCGGCGCCGACCAGTCCGGCCATGATGCGCAGCAGGGTGGACTTGCCCGAGCCGGACTTGCCCAGCATGGCGACGATCTCGCCGCGCTTGAGGGTCAGGTCCACGCCTTCGAGTACGGCGCGGTCGGAGCGGTCCGCAGTGCGGAAGATCTTCGAGACGCCGTGCAGCTCTACTACGGATTCGGTTGCGTCTGCGGTGGGGCTTGCCATGATGGAATTCCGTTCAGATTCAGGGCTTCAAATGGGTGGCGTATTGGGTGCGGGCGTAGGGCGGCTCAAAGACGCGTGCGTTCCTGCGCCAGCAGGTAGAGGCGGTTCCACAGCAGGCGGTTGAAGCCCACCACGAACACCGCCATCACGCCGATGCCCAGCGCGATGCGGGGGAAGTCGCCCTTGGAGGTCATCTCCGCGATATAGCTGCCCAGCCCGGTGGCGACCAGCGTGCGGTCGCCCCAGGTGACGTATTCGGACACGATACTCGCATTCCACGAGCCGCCGGCCGCGGTCACCAGGCCGGTCAGCAGGCTGGGAAACACCGCCGGGACCAGAAAGCGCTTCCAGAGCAGCCAGCCGCGCAGGCCAAAGTTGCGCGCGGCCAGCTTGAGTTCGGTGGGGATGCCGGAAGCACCGGCGATCACATTGAACAGGATGTACCACTGCGTGCCGAAAATCATCAGCGGGCTGAGCCAGATCTCCGGGTTCAGCCCGAAGCGCACGATCAGCATCACCACCAGCGGGAACATCAGGTTGGCCGGGAAGGCGGCCAGGAACTGCGCCACCGGCTGGGCGATACGCGCCACGCTGGGGTTCAGGCCGATGCGGATGCCAATCGGTACCCAGATCACCGCGGCCAGCGCGATCAGCACGATCACCCGCACCATGGTCAGCGTGCCCAGCCACAGCACATGGCCCACTTCGGCCCAGCCCACCTCGGTGCGCACGAAGTGCATCACGCGATATAGCGCCAGCATGGCAATCAGGATGATGATGACGTTGCCGGCGCGCTCGATCCATATGGCGCGCCGGCCATCGTTGGCCTTCGGCGCCACCGCCTTGCGCCCGGATCCCCATGCCAGCGTGCGCTCGGCCAGCGCCGCCGTGCGGCCCAGCAGCACGCGTACCCATTCGGAGCGGCGCAGCAGGTTGAGCAGCCAAGATTGCGGCTCGGTCTCCTGCGCCATGGTCTCGAAGCGGAAGCGGTCGGCCCAGGCAATCAACGGCCGGAACAGCAACTGGTCATAGAGGATGATGCCGATCAGCATGGCCAGGATGGCCCAGCCGATCGCCGCCAGGTTCTGCTGCTGGATCGCCAGCGAGATATAGGAGCCGATACCCGGCAGCCGGATGTCGTTGCCAGACACCGAGATGGCTTCCGACGCCACCACGAAGAACCAGCCGCCGGACATCGACATCATCATGTTCCACAGCAGGCCCGGCATGGCGAAAGGCACTTCGAGGCGCCAGAACTTCTGCCACGGCGAGAGCCGGAACATGGCTGCCGCTTCCACCAGGTCGGTCGGGATGGTGCGGATCGACTGGTACAGGCTGAACGCCATGTTCCAGGCCTGCGAGGTGAAGATGGCGAAGATGGCAGCGCATTCCACCCCGACCAGGCTCCCGGGGAACAGCGCGATGAAGCCGGTCACGGTGATCGACAGGAAGCCTAGCACCGGGATCGACTGCAGGATGTCCAGCGCCGGTACCATCACTTTTTCGGCGGTGCGGTTCTTGGAAGCGAGCGCTGCGAAGGCGAAGGAGAACAGCAGCGAGGCGCCCAGCGCAATCATCATGCGGATGCTGGTGCGCATGAGGTAGTAGGGCAGGTAGGCGATGTCCAGGTGCACCTCCAGCGGCTCGCCGGGCTGGTAGGGCACGTTCATCTGGCGGGCGGCAAAGGCCACCAGCACGATCACCGCCAGGATGATGGGCAGCAGCGCCAGGTCGAAGCGGTTCGGTGGCGCGGTCAGCAGCTGGCTGGCGTAGCCACGGGAAGTGACCGAGCTGGCCTGGTCGTGTTCGGCTTGCTGCATTATCTTGGCAGTGGAAACGTTGGCTGCGGTTGCCGTATGGGCCGGGTGGGGCCGGGCGGTCCGGGGGCCTGGATGGATCGGATCGGTGGTGCCAGCCAGGGCGTGGGCGCCTTGCGCTGCGCTGGCTCAGGTCATGAACAGGGTTTTCGGGTTGTCGACAGGGCGCGCCTTGCGCGTCGTTGTGCTGCGGACGTTACCTGCATTGGCCTGCCCTTACTGGTAACGCTTTGCATGGCGGTCTAGTTTACCTGTTATGCGTGTCGTAACCGTTTCAACGGATGTTTCAGCGCTCGCGCGCGGCAAGGGGAAGCCAGATGGAAACATGGCACATCGTGGTCAAGGGGCGGGTGCAGGGCGTGGGCTATCGCGTGGCCTGCGCGGGGCAGGCCGGGGCGCTCGGCATCAACGGCTGGGTGCGCAACCGGCACGATGGCTCGGTCGAGGTCATGGCCTATGGGCCGCCGGATCGGCTGGAGGCCCTTTGCAACTGGATGCGGCGCGGGCCGCCGGACGCGCAGGTCAACGCGCTAGTGGCGTTGCCCGGCGCGGGTGAGTTCGAGGATTTCGACTGCCTGCCGACCGCTTGAGACGTGCCCGGCAGGCAGGCGGCTGTCCGCCCGGCGGCTCAGGTGGCGCGCCAGTCCACCGGCGCGGCGCCGTGCTGTTGCAGCCAATCGTTGGCCAGCCGGAAGTGCCCGCAGCCCAGGAACCCCCTGTGTGCCGACAGCGGTGACGGATGCGGCGCTTCCAGCACGCAATGCGTGCCGGCCAGCAAGGGCTTCTTGGCTTGCGCGTGGCTGCCCCACAACAGGAAGACAAGGTGCGGGCGCGCGGCGGACAAGGCCTGGATCAGGCAGTCGGTCACCGCTTCCCAGCCGCGCCTGGCGTGGCTGGCGGCCTGGCCTTGCTCCACTGTCAGCACGGTGTTGAGCAGCAGCACGCCCTGGCGCGCCCAGCCTTCGAGATTGCCGGAGGCCGGCACGGCGCCGCCTTCATACTCCGCGGCGATTTCCTTGAAGATGTTGCGCAGGCTGGGCGGCACGCGCACGCCGTCCGGCACCGAGAAGGCCAGGCCATGCGCCTGCGGAATCTCGCTGCCGTTGACCACGCCGGTGCCGTGATACGGGTCCTGGCCAAGGATGACCACCTTGACGGTCTCGGGCGGTGTCAGATGCAAGGCGTGGAACACGTCATGCGGAAAGACCGGCTTGCCGCTGGCGCGCTCGCCGTCGACGAAGGCGGCCAGCTCCTGCCAGCCGGCGGTGTTCATGCAGGGAGCCAGCAATGCGCGCCAGGCCGCAGGCAGCGCGGCGGCTTGCTCCGACAGGCTGGCGGCGGCCGGGGCAGGCACGGTGGCGTTTTCGGTTTCGGCTGCGGCAGTGGCCGGGGCTGCGAACAGGTCGGCCTGTGCGCTGTTGTGCTTGGTCATGCTGGAGGAGTACCTGGTTTTTTTGGAGGGGCGAGAGGGCGCAGGCGTGCCAGCTCAGGCGCGGCCGGCACCGGCGGCGAGCCGATAGCCGCGCGCGGCCTTGCTCTGGTCGGACGGCTTGAGGGGCGCAACGTGCTGCAGGCGCAGCGCCAGCGCACGCAGCGCGGCTTCGGCCTGTGCTTGCGTGGGAGCCTGGCCGGCGGCGCCAGGCAGCCACTCGAGCTCCAGTTCCTGGATCGTCTCCCGCGCGGCGCTTCCCGGCGCTGAAATCGTCCCGACGTCGAGCGCGGCCTCGATGCGCACCCCGTCCTGTTCTACCAGCCAGGTGCGCCGCGCGAAATCGGTGCGGAATACCGGTGCCAGGGTGGCGGCCAGTGGCGCCAGCAGGGCGCGCGCCTCGGGCGGGAAGGCGTCCAGCTCGATGGCTTCGGCCGCCACCCTGGTTTCCCACTCGTGGCGGGCGGCCAGCCCGGCTTCGCTCTTGCCGGCGGTCTTCAGCGTCTGCAGCCATTGCTCGCCGCGGCGGCGCAGCCGCAGGGCGGCGCGTGCGCTGGCGAGGTCGCGCGCGGGCGTGTCAAGGTAGACGTTGAGCAGCGTGTGCTCGCCGCGCGCCTGTCCCTGTGCGTCCAGCCAGGCCGCCAGCGCCGGCATGGCACCGTCCGGCACCGCCAGCTTGAGTTCGATTTCCTGGGCCATAGTGGTTTTCTGTTTCCCGCTCAGGCGAACAGGCGGGCCAGCTCGACACCCGGGTCGGGCGCGCGCATGAAGGCCTCGCCCACCAGGAAGGCGTGCACATTGGCGTCACGCATGCGGTGCACGTCGTCCGGGCCGATGATGCCGGATTCGGTCACCACCAGGCGGTCGTCGGGGATGCGCGGCAGCAGGTCCAGCGTGTTGTCGAGCGACACCTCGAAGGTCCGCAGGTTGCGGTTGTTCACGCCCAGCAGCGGCGTTTTCAGGCGCAGCGCGGCGTCGAGCTCTTCGCCGCCGTGCACTTCCACCAGCACGTCCATGCCCAGCTCATGCGCGCAGGCTTCCAGTTCGGCCATCAGGCCCGGGTCCAGCGCGGACACGATCAGCAGGATGGCGTCGGCGCCCCAGCAGCGCGCTTCATAGACCTGGTACAGGTCGATCATGAAGTCCTTGCGCAAGGACGGCAACGGGCAGGCGCCGCGGGCGCGCTTGAGGAATTCGGCGTGGCCCTGGAAGAAGTTCACGTCCGTCAGCACGGAAAGGCAGGCCGCGCCATGCGTGGCGTAGCTCTCGGCAATGGCCTCCGGCACGAAGTTCGCGCGCAGCACGCCCTTGGAGGGCGAGGCCTTCTTCACCTCGGCGATCACGCCGGCGTTGCCGGCGGCGATCTTCTCGCGCAGCGCGCGTTCGAAGCCGCGCGGCGCCAGGCCCGGCTCGGCGCGCAGGCTCTCGGCCTCGGCGCGCAGGCTGGGCAGGTCGCGCTTCTTGCGCGCCGCGTTCACTTCGTCGGCCTTCACGGCCAGGATTTTCTGCAGGATATCGGACATGCGGTAATTCTCTCGCGGGGCTGGATGGCTCTGGCTTACTTGAACTGCTGCGTGGCGCGCACGAACTGGTCGAGCTTCTCGCGCGCCGCGCCGCTGGCGATGGCCTCGCGCGCGCGCTGGATGCCGTCCTCGATCGAGCTGGCCACATTGGCCGCGTACAGCGCCGTGCCGGCGTTGAGCGTGACGATCTCGCGCGGGGTGCCGGGCACATCGGTGAGCGCTTCCAGCAGCATTTCCTTGGACTCGGTGGCATCGGCCACCTTCAAGCCGCGGTTAGAGATCATCTGCAGGCCGAAATCCTCAGGGTGGACTTCGTACTCACGCACTTCGCCGTCCTTGAGTTCGCCCACCAGCGTGGCGGCGCCCAGCGAGACCTCATCCATGCCGTCCTTGCCGTAGACCACCAGCGCATGGCGCGCGCCCAGGCGCTGCATCACGCGTACCTGGATGCCGACCAGGTCGGGGTGGAATACGCCCATCAGGATATTGGGCGCGTCGGCCGGGTTGGTCAGCGGGCCCAGGATATTGAAGATGGTGCGCACGCCCATTTCCTTGCGGATCGGGGCGACGTTCTTCATGGCCGGGTGATGGGTAGGGGCGAACATGAAGCCGATGCCGGTCTGCTCGATGCAGTGCCCGACCTGCTCCGGCGTCAGCATGATGTTCACGCCCAGCGCCTCCAGCACGTCGGCGCTGCCCGACTTGGAGCTCACGCCACGGTTGCCGTGCTTGGCAATGCGCGCGCCGGCGGCGGACGCCACGAACATCGACGCGGTGGAAATATTGAACGTGTGCGAGCCGTCGCCGCCGGTGCCGACGATGTCGACGAAGTTCTCGCGGTCCTTGACGGGCACCTTGTTGGCGAACTCGCGCATCACCTGCGCCGCCGCCGAGATCTCGCCGATGGTCTCCTTCTTGACCCGCAGGCCAGTCAGGATGGCCGCGGCCATCACCGGCGACATCTGGCCCTGCATGATCTGCCGCATCAGGTGCAGCATCTCGTCATGGAAGATCTCGCGGTGTTCGATGCAGCGGGTGAGGGCTTCCTGGGGCGTGATGGACATGGCGGTCTCGGTCTTTGCGTTGGTGTGGGCCGCGCCAGGGACGGGCGCATTAGGCGTATCGAGCAGTCTCATCGGGGCGCCTTGACGAAGTTGGCCAGCAGGGCATGGCCATGCTCGGACAAGATGGACTCGGGGTGGAACTGCACCCCCTCGATGGCGAGCGTCTTGTGGCGCACGCCCATGATTTCGCCATCCGGTGTCCAGGCCGTCACTTCCAGGCAATCCGGCAAGGTCTCGCGCTCGATCGCCAGAGAATGATAGCGCGTCACGTCGAAGTGCTTGGGCAGGCCGGCGAACACGCCTTCCTGCGTGGTCTCGATGCGGCTGACCTTGCCGTGCATGACCTGCTTGGCGCGGATCACCTTGCCGCCGAAGGCTTCGCCAATGGCCTGGTGGCCCAGGCACACGCCCAGCATCGGGATGCGGCCGGCAAAGTGCTGCAGCACCGCCACCGAAATGCCGGCTTCACGCGGGCTGCACGGGCCGGGCGAGACGCAGATATGGTCAGGCTTGAGCGCCTCGATCTCTTCCAGCGTGATTTCGTCGTTGCGATAGGTGCGCACGTCGGCGCCGAGTTCGCCGAAATATTGGACGATGTTGTAAGTAAACGAATCGTAGTTGTCGATCATCAGCAGCATGGCGGTTCCCCTGTTCCCTTTACCTTAGATATCCGAGTCCAGGCCGTCCTGGACCTGCTCGGCGGCGCGGATCACGGCACGCGCCTTGGCTTCGGTTTCCCTCCATTCGGCTTCGGGGTCCGAGTCTGCAACGATGCCGGCGGCGGCCTGCACATAGAGATTGCCGTCCTTGACGATGCCGGTGCGGATCGCAATGGCCAGGTCCATCTCGCCGCCGAAGGACAGGTAGCCCACCGCGCCGCCGTAGATGCCGCGCTTGCGCGGCTCCAGCTCGTCGATGATCTCCATCGCGTGCACCTTGGGCGCGCCCGACAGCGTGCCGGCCGGGAAGGTGGCGCGCAGCACGTCGAGGTTGCTCATGCCGGGTTTGAGCGTGCCTTCCACCGAGCTGACGATGTGCTGCACGTGAGAGTATTTCTCGATCACCATCTGGTCGGTGACCTTGACCGAGCCGATCTCGGCGATGCGGCCGATGTCGTTGCGCGCCAGGTCGATCAGCATCACGTGCTCGGCGATTTCCTTGGGATCGTTGAGCAGCTCGGTGGCCAGTTGCGCGTCCTTCTCCGGCGTGTTGCCGCGCGGACGGGTACCGGCCAGCGGGCGGATGGTGACAATGTGATCCTCGCGCTGGTCGCCGTTGCTGCCCACGCGGCGGGTTTCCTGGCGCACCAGGATCTCGGGCGAGGCCCCCACGATCTGGAAGTCGCCGAAGTTGTAGAAGTACATGTAAGGCGACGGGTTCAGCGAGCGCAGCGCGCGGTACAGGGTCAGCGGGGAGTCGCGGTACGGCTTGACCAGGCGCTGGCCGATCTGCACCTGCATCATGTCGCCAGCCATGATGTATTCCTTGGCCTTGTGCACGGCGGCGAGGTAGTCGGCCTTCTCGAATTCGCGGTAGACGTCGGTTTGCACGGAGGGGCTGGTGATGGGCACGTCCACCGGCTGGCGCAGCTTCATGCGCAGCTCGCGCAGGCGCTGGCGGGCGCGGGCGTAGGCTTCCGGCGTGGTCGGGTCAGCGTAGACGATCAGGTAGAGCTTGCCGGACAGGTTGTCGATGACGGCCAGCTCTTCGCACAGCAGCAGCTGGATGTCGGGCAGGTTCAGGTCGTCCGGCTTTTGCGTGTTGGCGAGCTTCTTCTCGATATAACGCACCGCGTCGTAGCCGAAGTAGCCGGCCAGGCCGCCGCAAAAGCGCGGCAGGCCGGGGCGCAACGCCACCTTGAAGCGCTTCTCGAAGTCGGCGATGAAGTCGAGCGGGTTGCCTTCGTGGGTTTCCACCACGCGGCCATCCGTGACCACTTCGGTGCGCATGCCCGAGGCGCGCAGCAGCGTACGGGCGTGCAGGCCGATGAACGAGTAGCGTCCAAAGCGCTCGCCGCCCACCACGGATTCCAGCAAGAAGGTGTTCACCCCGCGCGTTTGCGATTGCGCCAGCTTCAGGTACAACGACAGCGGCGTTTCCAGGTCGGCGAAGGCTTCGGTGATCAGGGGGATACGGTTGTAACCCTGCTCGGCCAGCGATTTGAATTCCAGTTCGGTCATGTCGATCCTCTTGTGCGGCGGCGCCTGTCATTGCAGTATGGCGCACGTCGCGATGTCGGCAACTTGGGGCTGGAAGGTCGTCAGACCCGCCCCGGAGAGACCATGGCGCGGACGAGTATCCACGCACGGCCGGGGTGGGCGTGCAGCGCGTTCGGATGACACCGGCACAAGGGCTGGATGTCGGTCGGCTGGAAAATCAGAGAAGGTCCGGCAACCTGCCGGTCTGGCCGGCCCCATCCTGGTGCAAATGCATCGCGGGGATGCGGGAAAGGGGCGGTCAGGAGACTCGCGAACGCACTTTACGCCTGTTGGGAGGCGCGCCAGCGACGCCAGGGCCAGGCCTGCCGATCACTGCCAGAAGAGATGCGTTTGCGGTTCAGAAACATGAAATCGTGTTCAGCGATTTATGGTTTGGATGTCGGGTGGTGCTTTGGCTTCGGCGGCCTTGCAGCCGCCGGGATCATGCCCGGTGTGCCGCCAACAGCTCGGCAACGCGAACAATGGAATCGACTATACCATCGGCGTCAACGCCTTGTACAGGATTGCCGTGGTTGTAGCCGTAGGGCACAAGCAGCACTCCCATGCCCGCGGCGCGGGCCGCCTGCGCATCGTTCTCCGAGTCGCCGATCGCGGCCATTTCGGCCGGCTCCAGGCGGAATGCCTCGGCTACCTTGAGCAGGGGCAGGGGATCTGGCTTGCGCAGGGCGAAGGCGTCGCCGCCGTAGATCAGCTCGAAGAACCGGCCCAGGCCGGTCTTGGCCAGCAGCGGCTCGGTGAAGCTATGCGGCTTGTTGGTCACGCAGGCCATCCGAAGGCCAGCTGCCTTCAGGGCCGCCAGGCCTTCGGCGACGCCGGGGTAGACCTGCGAGAACTGACCGTTGATGCGCAGGTATTCCCGGTCGTACAGCGCCAGCGCATCGGCAAACATGCCGTTGGCGTGGGCCGGCGAGAAGCGCGCATCCAGCACGCGCCGGATCAGGTTCTCCGAGCCCTTGCCGACGAAGCTGACGATCTCTTCCTTGCTCATCGGCGCGGCGTTGCCAAGCTGCGGATGCAGGTGGACCAGCGCCTTCAGCATGGCATTGACCGCCGCGTGGAAGTCGCCAGCAGTGTCCACCATGGTGCCGTCCAGGTCCACGATGACGCCGCGGATGCCGCGCCAGTCGGTGCGCTTCATCTGCGCCGAGCTCATTGGCCTGCCTTGCCGACCTTGGCCAGCTCGCTGCGCATGGCCGACAGCACGCCCTTGTAGCCGCCGTCGGCGTCCGGCTTGCTGAACACGGCGGAACCGGCGACAAAGGTGTCGGCCCCCGCCGCGGCGATTTCGGCGATGTTGTCGATCTTCACGCCACCGTCCACTTCCAGCAGGATGCGGCGTCCGGTGCGCTCGGCGTACGCGTCGATGCGCTTGCGGGCTGCGCGCAGCTTGTTGAGCGTCTCGGGAATGAAGGACTGGCCGCCGAAGCCGGGGTTGACCGACATCAGCAGGATCACGTCGATGCGGTCCATCACGTGGTCCAGGTGGTGCAGCGGCGTGGCCGGGTTGAACACCAGGCCGGCCTGGCAGCCGTGTTCGCGGATCAGCGCCAGGGAGCGGTCGATATGCTCGCTGGCTTCCGGGTGGAAGGTGATGATATTGGCGCCTGCCTTGGCGAAGTCCGGAATGATGCGGTCCACCGGGCGCACCATCAGGTGCACGTCGATCGGGGCGGTCACGTGGGGGCGGATCGCCTCGCACACCAGCGGGCCCACGGTCAGGTTCGGCACGTAATGGTTGTCCATCACGTCGAAATGGATCCAGTCGGCGCCGTCCGCGGTCACGCGCCGCACTTCCTCGCCCAGGCGGGCAAAGTCGGCGGACAGGATGGACGGGGCGATGCGGTAGGTGGGCGTGCTCATGGCGGGGCTCGAAAGGAGGGTGCTTCAAGGGGGAAGCCGGTATTTTACCCTCCCCGCGCGGGGCGCCGCTGCCACCGGACAGGCAGCTTGCGGCGGCTTAGCTTGCCGCCCCCGGAGCCATGCCGCACAATGCGGCTACCCTGATCCCGCCTCTTATGTGTCGACAATGAGCGAATACGCGTTTTCCGTGGCCGTACGTACCCAGTACCTGGCCGACCAGTCCGACCCTGAGCGCGGGCGCCATGCCTTCGCCTACACCATCACGATCCACAATACCGGCGAGGTGGCTGCGCAGCTGATCTCCCGGCACTGGGTCATCACCGATAGCGACAACGGCACCCAGGAAGTGGCTGGCCTTGGCGTGGTCGGGCACCAGCCCCTGCTCAAACCGGGCGAGCATTTCGAGTACACCAGCTGGGCCACGATCTCGACCCCGGTGGGCTCGATGAAGGGAGAGTATTTCTGCGTGGCCGAGGATGGCCATCGCTTCGAGGTGCCGATCCCCGAGTTTGCGCTGGTCCTGCCGCGCATGTTGCACTGAGACGTTGTACTGAACGCGGCGGAACCTATTGGCCCGAAGCGCTGTCCTGATCCTGTTGGGTACGCGCCGTGCCTTGTCCCGCATTTCCTCCATGGCCCGCGCGCGACGGATGATCGTCCGGCGCGCGGCTGGGGCGCGGGTTCTTCTTGGCCGTGCCCATGGTCCAGACCACGATGAAGATCAGCAGGAAGAGCGCCAGTCCGGCCTCGAGGGCGAAGAGCAGCATGGGATGGGCTTCAAAGAACTTGCTCATGACAGGGCTACGTGGAGGCGACGGTGGGCATTGTAGGCCATCGGCAGATGCGTCCGGCCGCAATACGCTGAGTTTTCACCCAATCAAGATGGCATACCTGCATTCCCTTTTCCGACTTCCTTTTTCGTCTTCCCGCGTCTCGTCGGGACAGGCAAGTCCCGCTGCCAGCGGCCGCCGGCTCGGCTGGCTCGGGCTTGCCGCCGCCGCCACGCTGCTGGCCGGCTGCATGAGCGGCCCGCCGCCCCGCATCGAAGGCCCGGGCACCCGGCCCGTGGCGCCGCCGACCGGTTCCACCCAGAAGGGCGTGCTGCAAGCCGCCAGCTGGGGCGAGATCGGCGGCTGGAGCCAGGACGACATGCGCGCCGCCTGGCCGGCGCTGCAGGCCAGTTGCCAGGCCCTGAAGAAGCGCGCCGAGTGGAACCGTGTCTGTGCGCTCGGGCTGATGGTCGACGCCGGCGACCTGGGCGCGATGCGCGCCTACTTCGAGTCCAACTTCCAGCCCTTTCGCGTGGTCAACGGCGATGGCACCGATAGCGGGCTGATCACCGGCTACTACGAGCCGATCCTGCACGGCGCACGCACGCGCCAGGGACAGTACCAGGTCCCGCTGTATCGCAAGCCGCCCCAATGGGGCAACCGGGCGCTGCCGGCGCGCGGCGAACTGCTGCAGAACCCGGCCCTGCGCGGCCAGGAGCTGGTCTGGGTCGATGATCCCGTGGAAGCCGCGTTCCTGCAGATCCAGGGCTCCGGCCGGATCCGCCTGCAGGACGGCAGCGTCATGCGGGTGGGCTTCGGCGGTACCAACGACCAGCCGTTCCGTTCCTTTGGCAAGTGGCTGCTCGACCGCGGCGAGATCACGCCGGCGCAGGCCACCATGCAAGGCATCAAGGCCTGGGCGCGGGCCAACCCGGGGCGCGTGGATGAAATGCTCAACGTGAACCCGCGCTTCGTGTTCTTCCGCGAGCTGCCGCCTAATAACGATGGCCCGGTCGGCGCGCTGGGCGTGCCGCTGACAGCCGAGCGCTCCATCGCGGTCGATCCCGCCACCATCCCGCTCGGCGTGCCGGTCTTCCTCTCGACCACGCGGCCGCTATCGTCCGAGCCGATCCAGCGCCTGATGTTCGCGCAGGATACGGGCTCCGCCATCAAGGGCGGGGTGCGGGCTGACTTCTTCTGGGGGGCTGGCGATGCAGCTGGCGAGACCGCCGGGCGGATGAAGCAGGGCGGGCGCATGTGGGTGCTGATGCCGCGCAGCTAGGGCATGAAAGCAAGGGCCGGCCATTCCTGGCCGGCCCTTGCTTGTTACCTCTTTACTTCAACGCTTCAGCGCGGGCGCTGGTCGACGATGCGCCGCGCCTTGCCCACCGAGCGCTCCACACCGCCGCTAGGCAGGATCTCGATGCCAACGGTCACGCCGATAAAGGCCTTGATGTCGTAGGTCAGCTGGGCACTGGCCTGATGCGTGGCCGCCGGGTCTACGCCATGTGCGCATTCCACACGCACGGTCAGCACATCGAGATGGGCATCCTTGGTCAGCACGCATTGGTAGTGCGGTGCCAGTTCGGCGTGCTTGAGGATCAACTCCTCGATCTGCGAGGGGAACACGTTGACGCCCCGGATGATCATCATGTCGTCGGTGCGGCCAGTCACTTTCTCCATGCGGCGGAAGGCGCCGCGGGCGCTGCCGGGCAGCAGCCGCGTGAGATCCCGGGTCCGGTAACGGACGATCGGCAGGGCCTCCTTGGACAGCGACGTAAAGACCAGCTCGCCGAATTCGCCGTCGGGCAGCACCTCGCCGGTGACGGGATCGATCACCTCCGGGTAGAAATGATCCTCCCAGATGGTCGGGCCATCCTTGGTCTCTGCGCACTCGCTGGCCACGCCCGGCCCCATGACTTCCGACAGCCCATAGATATCCACCGCCGAGATGCCCATGCGCTTCTCGATGGCTAGGCGCATCTCGGGCGTCCACGGTTCCGCGCCGAAGATGCCGACCTTGAGGGAACTGGAGGTCGGGTCGATGCCCTGGCGCTCGAACTCGTCGGCGATGGCCAGCATGTAGCTGGGCGTGACCATGATCACTTCCGGCTTGAAGTCCTGGATCAGCTGCACTTGCCGCTCCGTCTGGCCGCCACCGAACGGGATCGCGGTGAGCCCTGCCTTTTCCACGCCATAGTGGGCGCCGAGTCCGCCGGTAAAGAGCCCGTAGCCGTAGCTGATATGCACCTTGTCGCCGCGCCGCGCGCCGGCCGCGCGGATCGAGCGCGCCACCACCGTGGCCCAGGTGTCGATGTCCTTCAAGGTGTAGCCCACCACCGTGGGCTTGCCGGTTGTGCCCGACGAGGCATGGATGCGCGCCACGCGGTCCTGCGGCACGGCGAACATCCCGAATGGGTAGCTATCGCGCAAGTCCTGCTTGGTGGTGAACGGGAAGTGGGCGAGGTCGGCCAGCGTGCGGATCTGGTTCGGGTGAACGCCGGCAGCATCGAACTTGCGGCGGTAGACCGGCGAGTTCTGATAGGCGTGGTTGAGCGACCATTGCAGGCGTTCCAGTTGCAACGCCTGCAATGCGTCTCGGCTGGCGGTCTCGATCGGCTCGAGCGGCAGATCTGTCAGGCGCGTCATGGTGTCTCCTGCGCGGGGCTTATGTTTGCTTGTATTTGTATGTGTCCGGGCCAGGCATCACTGCGCCGCGTCCGGCGGGGTGACCACATGCCCCTTGATCTGCGCGGACTTGCCGCGGAACATCGCCACCGGCTCGCCGGCGCGGTTGGTCACCCGGATATCGTAGATGCCATGCCGGCCCGACAGGACCTGCTCCGTGGCTTCTGCCGTCAGCACGTCGCCGCCTTGCACGGGTTTGAGGAACTCGATGCTGCAGCCTGCCGCCACCGTATTGATATTGTGGCTGTTGCAGGCGAAGGCAAAGGCCGAGTCGGCCAGCGTGAACATCAGGCCGCCGTGGCAGATGCCGTGGCCGTTGAGGAACTCCCGGCGCACCGGCATGGACAAGCGCGCGTAGCCGGGCCGCACGGCCTCGACGATGATGCCCAGCCAGCGGCTGCAGGTGTCGGCTTCGTACATGCTGGCGGCGGCGCTTTCCGCGAGGGCCTGGGGATTGTGGGTCAAGCTGGTCTCCTGTTCGGGCTGTTGGCTGCGCCGCGCTGCGGTATTGGCGATCCTATCGCCCGGTGAAGCGCGGTGCGCGTTTTTCCAGGAAGGCGTTCACGCCCTCGGCATAGTCGTGCGACGCACCCAGCTCACGCTGCAGGTCGCGTTCCAGGTCGAGCTGGGCATCGAGCCCCTGGCTCGCGCCGACGTACATGGCTTGCTTGATGGCGGCCAGGGCGCGCGTCGGCTGGGCCGCCAGGTGCGTGGCCAGCGCCAGCGCCTGCTCGGGCAACAGCGGATCGTCCATTGCCTCCCAGATCAGCCCCCACTTCTCGGCCTCGTCSGCGCTGAGCTTGTCGCCCGTCATGGCCAGGCCCATGGCGCGGGCCATGCCGATGCGCTTGGGCAGCAGCCAGGTGCCGCCAGAATCCGGCACCAGCCCGATCTTGACGAAGGCCTGGATGAAGCTGGCCGAGCGCGCCGCCAGCACCATGTCGCAAGCCAGCGCCAGGTTGGCTCCCGCGCCGGCCGCCGTGCCGTTGACGGCGGCAATCACCGGCAGCGGCAGCTTTTGCAGGCGCCGGACCAGCCGGTTGAACCACACATCGATCAACTCACCCAGGTCGGTCATGGCGCCGGGCGTGAAATCCAGGTCGGCCAGGTCCTGCCCCGCGCAGAAGCCGCGCCCGGCACCGGTCAGCAGCAGGGCGCGGGCGCCGCCGGCCTCCACATGGTCGAGTGCCTGCTGCAGCACGGCGTGCATTTCGCGGGTAAAGCTATTGAGCTTGTCGGGGCGGTTCAGCGTGATGACCGCAACCTGGCCATGCCAGGCGAGCAGTATCGGGCCGGAAGTCAGGCTGGCTTGTGGGGGCGTATCTGGCATCTTTCGTCTCCTGCCATGTCAGTGGAGGCTATGTCCGGCGGCACGCGGTCACTCCTCTATATATAAGAGGATCCGGATCGCCGCTTAAATTAACCGACCAGTCGGTCGGCAAATGGTAGCACTAATTTCCGCACGCGAGTATCGTCTCGCAGGGTAACGAATCGATCCACTTTCCGCTTTCCGACTTCCCATTCCAAGAGGAGAACACATGCCGTACGAGAACATTCTGGTCGAAACGCGCGGGCGCGTTGGCCTGGTGACGCTGAATCGCCCCAAGGCCCTGAACGCGCTCAACGACGCCCTGATGGATGAGCTGGGCGCGGCGCTGCTCGCGTTCGACGCCGATGAAGCCATCGGCAGCATCGTGATCACCGGCAGCGAACGCGCTTTTGCCGCGGGCGCCGATATCGGCATGATGGCCAAGTACTCCTATATGGATGTGTACAAAGGCGACTACATCACGCGCAACTGGGAAACGATCCGCCGCATCCGTAAGCCGGTGATCGCGGCTGTGGCGGGCTACGCGCTCGGCGGCGGCTGCGAACTGGCGATGATGTGCGACATCATCATTGCCGCCGATTCCGCCCGCTTCGGCCAGCCCGAGGTCAAGCTGGGCACGATGCCCGGCGCCGGCGGCACCCAACGCCTGCCGCGCGCGGTCTCCAAGGCCAAAGCCATGGACCTGTGCCTGACTTCGCGCATGATGGACGCGGCGGAAGCCGAACGCGCCGGCCTCGTGTCGCGCGTGGTTGCCGCCGACAAGCTGCTCGACGATGCGCTGGCCGCCGCCGAGACCATTGCCGGCTTCTCGCTGCCGGTGGTGGTGATGATCAAGGAATCGATCAACGCGGCCTACGAGACCAGCCTTTCCGAGGGCGTGCACTTGGAGCGCCGTTTGTTCCATTCCACCTTTGCGACGGAAGACCAGAAGGAAGGGATGGCCGCTTTTGTGGAGAAGAGGGCGCCCGATTTCAAGCATCGCTAAAACTTGATAGGTGAATACCCGAGTAACTTCATCGGGTATTCACCTTCCGGTACGGGTTAAGCGGGCTGTGTTTTCTTTATAGATCAATGGGTTATTCCCGCGCCTTCGGCATGCAGCGCATACTCATGTGACAAAACGATTGCCAAGACCCGGGGAGGCGCATATGATTCGCCCCCTCGCAACACGAAACGCCGCTGCAAAGCAGACGGGACAAGGGTTGCGGGGTTGGCAGGGGTGGTTGGCGGCGCGCACGGCGCAGCGAGCTGAAGGAAAAAACCTGTTGACGAAACGATGATCACGCTTCATAATCT
>NZ_JBFTOQ010000066.1:0-24439 GCF_056398045.1 Cupriavidus sp. 05L411
TCGCCCACCGATAGCCCCTGGTCTTTCACCATCCGTACTACTTCCAGCTTGAAGCTGGCATCAAATTGTCGGCGTTGTCTTGTCATCTGTTTCCTCGTCGATATGGATTGTCACCCTATCGACCTGTCCGAGGAAATTAGACCACTGCACTAAAAGGGCAATGTCGTATGGCCCTTGGGCCCAAAAGCCAACACCGCCCACAAAAGCACCACCACCCTCAAAGCCCCCCACCCCCCCTTCCACGCTACAATCCCGCCAGCCTCAAACCCCCAATTCCCACATGGCCAATCTGATCTTCGCACTAGCCGCCTACCTGATCGGCTCCATTTCCTTTGCCGTCGTGGTCAGCAAGGCCATGCGCCTGCCCGATCCGCACACCTATGGCTCCGGCAACCCTGGTGCCACCAACGTGCTGCGCAGCGGCAACAAGAAGGCCGCCATCCTGACGCTGATCGGCGATGCCCTGAAGGGCTGGCTGGCGGTCTGGCTGGCGCAGCGCTTCGGCCCGGCGTACGGCGTCGACGACACGGGCATCGCGCTGGTGGCGGTGGCGGTGTTCCTGGGCCACCTGTTCCCGGTGTTCTTCCGCTTTGCGGGCGGCAAGGGCGTGGCCACCGCGGCCGGCATCCTGTTTGCCATCGACCCGTTGCTGGGCGCGGGCACGATGGCGACCTGGCTGATCGTGGCCTTCTTCTTCCGCTACTCGTCGCTGGCGGCGCTGGTGTCGGCGGTCTTTGCGCCTTTCTTCTACGTCCTGATGTCGGGTGTGGACGTGATCGCCGGCGCGGTATTCGCGATCAGCGTGCTGCTGGTGGTGCGGCACCGCGCCAACATCGAGAAGCTGCTGGCCGGCAAGGAAAGCCGCATCGGCGAGAAGAAAAAGGCGCCCGGCGCCTGAGCGGGTCAGACAGTAAAAAGCCCGCACGATGATGCGGGCTTTTTTATGCCGGCTGGCAAGTGGCTACGGCAGCTTGCTGAGGATGCCGTTCATCTCGTCAGCGGAGAAGGCACGCAGCGTCTGGCTGCGGACGTTGCCCGCCATGCCCAGGGCCAGGCCGAATGCGGTCATGGTGGCCTCGTCAGGCGCGCTAAAGGTCGCTACCAGGTCATATTGCCCGAGCGTCCAGAAAATATCTTTCATTTCGATGCCGCTTGCCTTCGCCATTTCGCGAACAGACGCGGCGCGCTTGGTTGTGTCCTTGACGGTACGGATTCCCTGGTCGGTGAAGTTGAGAAGCGTGACGAAAGTTGCCATGGTGCGTCTCCTGA
The DNA here is from genome assembly GCF_056398045.1 of Cupriavidus sp. 05L411. Classification (NCBI taxonomy): domain Bacteria; kingdom Pseudomonadati; phylum Pseudomonadota; class Betaproteobacteria; order Burkholderiales; family Burkholderiaceae; genus Cupriavidus; species Cupriavidus sp. 05L411. Next base: position 1,270 of record NZ_JBFTOQ010000066.1, read on the forward strand.
TCAACTGGATTGGCGCTACGCGTTGCCAAAGCGCACAGAGCAACTACTCGCAGCAAGCTGCGTACCACGCAAGCCGGCATATGGCCCGCGTGGCCATGGCGTCAGCCGGCAACCCCCGCGCAGGGGAAAACCGCCTGAATGTGTTCCAGATCTGATACGAGCCGGGACGCCGCCGTGCGGCGGCCTGCGGCCGGCGCTCAGGCCGCCTGTGCCAGCGCCGCGAACGGAAACACCATTTCCACCCGCAAGCCGCCCTCGTCCCGGTTTGCCAGCACCAGGCGGCCGCCCGCCTGGCGCACCAGCCGGTCGACGATGGCCAGGCCCAGGCCCGAGTGCGCATTGCCGCCGCGCGCCGGGTCCAGCCGCACGAACGGCAGGGTGACCTTTTCCATGGCATCCGGCGGAATGCCTTCGCCGTGGTCCTCCACCACCATGTGCCAGCCATCGGCCTGGCGCGAGGTGCTGAGCAGCACCGGCGCCGCCCCGTAGGCATAGGCGTTGTCGACCAGATTGCCGACGATACGGTCGAGCTGGGTGGCGATCATGCGGAAGCCCTCGCCTGCCATCAGCGAGACCTCCACTGACTTGTCCTGCTCGGCCAGCGAGGCGGCCAGCTCGCCGATGCGGCGATCGACCGGCACCGGCCGCGCCACGGGTTCGCCGCTCTGGGCAAAGGTCAGGAACTGCTCGACGATGGCGGACATGGACTCGACATCGCGCGTGACGCCGGCCGCGGCCTTGGGGTCGGCCAGCATCTCGGCGCGCAGCCGCAACCGCGCCAGCGGCGTCTTGAGATCGTGGGCGATGCCGGCAAGCATCGTATTGCGCTCCTGGTCGATGCGGGTCAGGTCAGCCATCATGCGGTTGAAGCGCACGATCAACTGGCGCAGCTCGTGCGGGCCGCGCTCACGCAGCGGCTTGACGGTGTGCTGGCGCGACAGCTGCTCGGCCGCGGCGGCCATGTCGCGCACCGGGCGCTGGATCTGCCAGGCAATCAGCAAGGCCACGGCCATGGCTACGCCGACCACCAGGATCACGCCAGGCAGCAGGCGGTTGTCGGGTGGTGGGTTGACCACCCACAGCGCCGGCATCGCGATCCAGTCCTGCCGGTGCGGCAGCTTGACCCAGATGCGCGTAGTCTGGTCCTCCTCGAGCCGTACCTGGGTCCCAGGCGGCATGCGCTGAGAAAACTGCTCGACCAGCCGGCGCGCGCGGCCCTTGGCCGCCACGGTGTGCTCGGCCGCGCTGGCCTCGCTGGCCACCTCCACCAGGCTTGGCAGCTTGATGGGCGGCTGAGCGGCAAGCGCGCGCTGGATGCTCTCGAACTGGAACATCATCTGCTCGACGGAGTAATCCACCTGCTGCTGGCGGCGATCCATGCGCAGGATGGCGAGCCAGGAGAAATGGCTCAGCACCAGCACCGCTGCGATCAGCAGCGCGATGCGTCCGAACAGCGTATCGATGCGCAGCTTCATTGGGGGATGTCTTCAGCTTCATCGGGCACGAAGGTATAACCGCGCCCCCGTACCGTCTGGATGTAGCGGGGCCGCTGGGCGTCTTCGTCCAGCAGGCGGCGCAGGCGCCAGACCTGGACGTCGATGCCGCGGTCGCTGATGCCGCTCGCGGTGCCGTACATCAGCTCCACGATGCGCTCTCGCGACAGCACTTCAAGCGGGTGCATCAACAGCAGCTTGAGCAGCGCGAACTCGGTATCGCTGATCGCCACCGGGTCGCCGCTGCGCACCAGCGAGCGCTGGCGGAAGTTGACGCGGAACGGCCCGAAGGCCATCCCCTCGCGGTCTTCCGGTGCGGCCGCGGGGCGGGCCAGCTTGCGGCGCAGCACGGCGTTGATCCGCGCCAGCAGCTCGCGCGGCGAGAATGGCTTGCCGAGATAGTCGTCCGCGCCGATCTCCAGCCCGACGATGCGGTCGATCTCGTCGCTGCGCGCGGTGAGCAGGATCACGGGAATGTCGTCGTTCTTGGCGCGCAGGTTGCGCAATGCGGTCAGCCCATCCACCTTGGGCATCATCAGGTCGAGCACGACCAGAGCGGGGCGCTCGCGCTCCAGGCGCGCCTGCAAGCCTTCGCCGTCGTGCAGCACGGACACGGCAAAACCCTGCTGGGTGAGGTATTCGCGCAGCAGGTCGCGGAGTTCGGGGTCGTCGTCCACGACGAGGATCTGGGTAGGCTGATTGGCTCGCATAGGCAGATGATAGCTAGGCTGGGCGCGGCAATCCGGGCGAATTGTTTCAGGGCATTACACCCGGGCTGCTGGTAATGATCTGTAAGATTGGCCGCCCGCGCTGAAACATGGGCGCCGCCAAGGCGCATTATGCTTCGCTTATGTTGCCGTTGCCGGCGGTCGCTGGTCAGGACGGCCCCGCCCGACGCCGCCCGGCCAGCGCGTCATCGCGCATCAAGCCGCGCATGAAGCCACGTGCTGCCAGCGGCACGTGCCGACGGCGTTGCGGCATACTTCTGCCTCTCATACCCCGAAAATCGTTCGAACGCCTCTTTGTTGACGCGTCGCTCCCAGGATCCGGTCATGGCCAACCCCGAAGAACATCAACCGGCTAAGCTGCCACCGCCGCCCAAGGCTGCCTCGCGCCGCCGCAAACTGATCGCCGCCGCGCTGATCCTGCTGCTGGCCGGCGGCGGCTGGTATTGGTACAAGCATCGTACGCCCGCCGCCGGCGCCGCGGGCGCGCCCGGTGGCGCTAACGGCAGCCGTGGCGGCCCCAGTGGCGCCGGTGGCCCCGCTGGCCCTGGGGGTCCCGGCGGCCAGCGCTCGCCGGTGGTGGTCAGCACCGTGGCCAAGCGTAATATGGACGTCATCCTCAACGGCTTGGGCAATGTCACGCCCGTGGCCAATGTGACCGTGCGGGCCCAGGTGTCGGGGCCTCTGCTCAAGGTCCTGTTCAAGGAGGGCCAGATGGTCAAGGCCGGCGACGTGCTTGCCGAGATCGACCCACGCCCGTTCCAGGCCACGCTGGACCAGGCCGTGGGCACGCTGGCGCGCGACCGCGCCTTGCTGGAAAACGCCCGCCTGGACCAGAAGCGCTACCGCACCCTGCTCGGCCAGGACTCCATCTCCAGCCAGCAGGTAGACACCCAGGACGCCCTGGTGCGCCAATATGAAGGCGTGGTCAAGACCGACCAGGCCAACGTGGACAGCGCCCGCCTGCAACTGGGCTACACCCGCATCATCGCGCCGGCCTCCGGCCGCATCGGCCTGCGCCAGGTCGACCCGGGCAATATCATCAGCACCAGCGACACCAACGGCATCGCCCTGATCACCCAGATCCAGCCGATCGCGGTGCTCTACACCATTCCTGAAGACAACCTGCCGTCGGTGCTCAAGCGGCTGCACGCGGGCGAGACCATTCCCGTCCAGGCCTGGGACCGCCAGGCCCGCAACCGCCTGGCCGATGGCACGCTGCTGACCACCGACAACCAGATCGACACCACCACCGGCACGGTCAAGCTCAAGGCGATCTTCCAGAACCAGGACGGCCTGCTGTTCCCGAACCAGTTCGTCAACATGCGCACCAAGGTGGACACGATCGAGGACGCCACCGTGGTACCGGTGGCGGCGATCCAGCGCGGCCAGCAAGGCACCTTTGTCTATGTGGTGGACGACAGCAGCAAGGTCAAGGTCCAGGTGGTCACGCTCGGCACGAGCGACGGCGATCGCACCGTGGTGACCAAGGGCCTGCAGCCCGGCCAGCGCGTGGTGGTCGACGGTGCCGACCGGCTCAAGGAAGGCATGACGGTGGAAACCGTGGACCCGGCGGCGCGCGCCGCCGCGCTGGTACCGGCCAGCGCGCCGCGCGGGCGCGGACGGCGCCGCGATGGTGGCGCCAGCGGCGCGGCCGGCGCCTCCGGCGTGCCGGGTGCCTCGGGTGCGCACGGTGAAGGGCGGCGTCACCGCGACGGCGCAAGCGCGGCGGCAACGGATAGCGGCGGCAGCGCTGGCGCCCCGGCGGGCGCGGCGCCCCAGCGGCCGCAGTAAGGACCCAGCATGAATCCCTCACGCCTGTTCATCGAGCGGCCGGTCGCCACCGCGCTGCTGATGGTCGCCATCCTGCTGTCGGGCCTGGTGGCCTTCAAGCTGCTGCCGCTGTCGGCGCTGCCGGAGGTCGACTACCCGACCATCCAGGTCACCACGCTGTATCCGGGCGCCAGCCCGGATGTGATGACTTCGTCCATCACGGCACCGCTGGAGCGCCAGTTCGGCCAGATGCCGGGCCTCAAGCAGATGTCGTCGTCGTCCTCGGGCGGCGCCTCGGTGATCACGCTGCAGTTCGAGCTCACGCTGTCGCTGGACGTGGCCGAGCAAGAGGTACAGGCCGCCATCAACGCCGGCGGCAACCTGCTGCCGGCGGACCTGCCGATGCCGCCGGTGTATAGCAAGGTCAACCCGGCCGACGCGCCGATCATGACGCTGGCCATGACGTCCGACACCATGCCGCTGCCCAAGCTGCAGGACATGGTGGACACCCGCGTGGCGCAAAAGATCTCGCAGCTGCAGGGCGTGGGGCTGGTGAGCATCAGCGGCGGGCAGCGCCCGGCAGTGCGCGTCCAGGCCAACCCGACCGCGCTGGCCGCGCTCGGCATGTCGATCGATGACCTGCGCACGGCGATCGGCAGCGCCAACGTCAACGGCGCCAAGGGCAGCTTCGACGGCCCCGCGCGCGCCTCCACCATCGACGCCAACGACCAGCTCAAGTCCGCCGACGAGTACCGCCAGATCATCGTCGGCTACCAGAACGGCGCGCCGATCCGCATCACCGACGTGGCCAACATCGTCGACGGGCCCGAGAACAGCCGCCTGGCGGCCTGGGCCAACGACAAGCCGGCCATCGTGCTGAGCATCCAGCGCCAGCCCGGCGCCAATGTGATCGAGGTGGTGGACCGCATCAAGGCCCTGTTGCCGCAATTGCAGAACGCGCTGCCGGCCTCGGTCAAGGTGCAGTTGCTGACCGACCGCACCACCACCATCCGCGCCTCGGTGCGCGACGTGGAGTTCGAGCTGCTGCTGGCGGTCGCGCTGGTGGTGATGGTGATCTTCGTCTTCCTGCGCAACGTGCCGGCCACCATCATCCCGGGCGTGGCGGTGCCGCTGTCGCTGGTGGGCACCTTCGGCGTGATGTACCTGGCGGGCTTCTCGATCAACAACCTSACGCTGATGGCACTGACCATYGCCACCGGCTTCGTGGTSGACGATGCGATCGTGATGATCGAGAACATCATGCGCTACATCGAGAAGGGCGATTCGCCCATGGAGGCGGCGCTCAAGGGGTCCAAGCAGATCGGCTTCACCATCATCTCGCTGACGTTCTCGCTGGTGGCCGTGCTGATCCCCCTGCTGTTCATGGGCGATGTGGTCGGGCGCCTGTTCCGCGAGTTCGCCATCACGCTGGCGGTGTCGATCCTGATCTCGGCGGTGGTCTCGCTGACGCTCACGCCGATGATGTGCGCGCGCCTGCTGCACCATGTGCCCGAAGAGAAGCTCTCGCGCTTTCACCGCGCCACCGGCCGCTTCTTCGACAACGTGATCGACCGCTACGGCCGCGCGCTGGAATGGGTGCTGGACCGCCAGAAACTCACCTTGCTGGTCGCCGTCGGCACCATGGTGCTGACCGTGCTGCTGTACATGCTGGTGCCCAAGGGCTTCTTCCCGGTGCAGGACACCGGCGTGATCCAGGGCATTACCGAAGCCTCCCAGACCACCTCGTTCCCCGCCATGGCAGCGAAGCAGCAGGCCGTGGCCAAGGTGGTGCTGGAAGACCCGGCGGTGGAGAGCCTGTCCTCCTTCGTCGGGGTCGACGGCACCAATACCACGCTCAACGCCGGGCGCCTCTTGATCAACCTGAAGCCCAAGGATCAGCGCAGCGACTCCATCGAGGACGTGACGCGCCGCCTGCAGGCCGCGGTCGACAAGCTCGGCGGGGTTTCGCTCTACACCCAGCCGGTGCAGGACCTGACCATCGAGGACCGCGTGGCACGCACGCAATACCAGTTCACCGTGCAGGACCCGGACCCCACCACGCTGGGCACGTGGGTGCCGAGACTGGTCGAGCGCCTGAAGCTGGAGCCGGAGCTGCGCGACGTGGCCAGCGACCAGCAGAACAACGGCCTGCGCGCCTATGTGGATATCGACCGCGACGCCGCGGCGCGCTTTGGCATCACCACCGCGGTGATCGACAGCGCGCTGTACAGCGCCTTCGGCCAGCGCCTGGTGTCGACCATCTTCACGCAGGCGAGCCAGTACCGGGTGGTACTGGAGGCCATGCCGCAGTTCCGCACCGATCCGCAGTCGCTGGCGGAGCTGCGCCTGCCCTCCTCCTCCGGTGGGCAGGTGCCGCTGGGCGCGTTCGCGCGCATCAGCGAGCGCACGGGGCCGCTGGTGATCAACCACCAGGGCCAGTTCCCCTCCGCCACCATCTCGTTCAACCTGGCACCGGGCGAATCGCTCGGCGCCGCGGTCGACAAGATCGCCAAGGTGGAGCAGGAAATCGGCCTGCCAATCTCGATGCAGACTGACTTCCAGGGCGCCGCGCTGGCCTTCCGCGCTTCGCTGTCCAACACGCTGTGGCTGATCCTGGCCGCGGTGATCACGATGTACATCGTGCTGGGTGTGCTCTATGAGAGCACCATCCATCCCGTGACCATCCTCTCCACCCTGCCCTCGGCCGGCGTGGGCGCGCTGCTGGCGCTGCTGGTCTCGGGCCAGGACCTGGGTATCATCGCGATCATCGGCATCATCCTGCTGATCGGTATCGTCAAGAAGAACGSCATCMTGATGATCGACTTCGCGCTCGAGGCCGAGCGCGAGGGCGGCATGGCGCCGCGCGAGGCGATCTTCCAGGCCTGCCTGCTGCGCTTGCGCCCCATCCTGATGACCACCATGGCGGCCCTGCTGGCGGCGCTGCCGCTGATGCTGGGCACCGGCATCGGCTCGGARCTGCGYCGSCCGCTGGGCATCACCATGGTGGGCGGCCTGCTGGTCAGCCAGGTGCTGACGCTGTTCACCACGCCGGTGATCTACCTGGCGTTCGACAGCGTGGCGACGCGCCTGAAAGCCTGGCGCCAGCGCCGGTTTGGCGACGACACGGGTGGCGGCGCAGGTGGCAGCGCAGGTGGCAATGAAGCCGGGCACGCTCCGGAGCCGAGGCCGTAATGAACCTGTCGGCCACTTTCATCCATCGCCCGGTTGCCACCGCGCTGCTGACCATCGGCATCCTGCTGGCGGGGCTGGCGGCGCTGCGGCTGCTGCCGGTGTCGCCGCTGCCGCAGGTGGATTTCCCCACCATCTCGGTGTCCGCCTCGCTGCCCGGCGCCAGCCCCGAGACCATGGCCGCTACCGTGGCCACGCCGCTGGAGCGCGCCCTGGGCGCCATTGCCGGCGTCACCGAGATCACCTCCAGCAGTTCGCTGGGCTCGACCCGCATCACGATGCAGTTCGAGCTCTCGCGCGACATCGACGGCGCCGCGCGCGACGTGCAGGCTGCCATCAATGCCTCGCGCGCCACGCTGCCCACCAGCCTGCCGAGCAACCCGACGTACCGCAAGGTCAACCCGGCCGATGCGCCGATCATGATCATCGCGCTGACTTCGCCCACCATGACGCGCGGCCAGCTCTACGATGCGGCCTCGACCATCCTGGCGCAGAAGATGTCGCAGATCGAGGGCGTGGGCCAGGTCACCATCGGCGGCTCGTCGCTGCCGGCGGTGCGGGTGGAGCTCAACCCCACGGCGCTCAACAAGTATGGTGTCTCGCTGGAGGATGTGCGCAACACCATCAGCGCCACCAACGCCAACCGTCCGCTCGGTTCGCTCGAAAACACCACCACCAACTGGCAGGTCTACGCCAACGACCAGGCCATGAAGGCGGTGGACTACATGCCGCTGATCATCCGCTACGCCACGCCGGGCACCTACTCGTCGGCCTCGGCCGGTGCGCTGATCGCCAGCACGGCCAACGCCACCGCGGGCGGCGGCGTGAGCACCAAGACCGTCAACGGCGTCACCACCACCACGCTGACCACCAGCAGCGGCACCACCACCATTACCACGGGCGCCACCGGCGGCAACAGCAACAGCGGCGGCCCGAACTCCTTCGCGGTGCCGATCCGGCTGTCGGACGTGGCGCGGGTAACCGACTCGGTGCAGGACATCCGCAACGCCGGCTCCGCCAACGGCCAGCCCTCGGTGCTGCTGGTGCTCAACCGCTCGCCCGGCGCCAACATCATCGAGACGGTGGACCGCGTCACCGAGATGCTGCCGTCGCTGCAGCAGATGATCCCGTCCGCCATCAAGATGGAAGTGATGATGGACCGTACCCCCACCATCCGCGGCTCGCTGCGCGAGGTGGAGCACACCCTGATGATCTCGGTGGCGCTGGTGATCATGGTGGTGTTCCTGTTCCTGCGCAATGTGCGCGCCACGCTGATCCCTAGTGTGGCGGTGCCGGTGTCGCTGATCGGTACCTTCTCGGTGATGTACCTGGCCGGCTTCTCGCTCAACAACCTGTCGCTGATGGCGCTCACGGTCGCCACCGGCTTCGTGGTGGATGACGCCATCGTGGTGCTGGAGAACATCTCGCGACACATCGAGGAAGGCATGAAGCCGCTCGAAGCCGCGCTCAAGGGCTCGCGCGAAGTTGGCTTCACGGTGCTGTCGATGAGCTTGTCGCTGATCGCGGTGTTTATCCCGCTGCTGATGATGGGCGGCATCGTCGGGCGGCTGTTCCAGGAGTTCGCCATCACCTTGTCGGTGTCGATCCTGGTGTCGCTGGTGGTCTCGCTCACGGCCACGCCGATGATGTGCGCGCGCCTGCTCAAGCCGGTGCGCCCCGAGCGCCAGGGCCGCCTCTACCGCGCCAGCGAACGCGTGTTCACCTGGATGCACGACGGGTACTCACGCACGCTGGCGGTAGCGCTACGCCATAGCAGGCTGGTGTGGCTGGTGCTGCTGGCCACCATCGGTCTCAATGTCTGGCTCTACACGATCGTGCCCAAGGGTTTCTTCCCGCAGCAGGATACCGGGCGCCTGATCGGCTTTATCCGCGCCGACCAGGCCACCTCGTTCCAGGCCATGCGCCCCAAGCTGGATAACTTCATCAAGATCGTGCAGTCCGACCCGGCGGTGGTCAATGTCACCGGCTTCACCGGCGGCTCGCAACGCAATACCGGCCAGATGTTCGTCACGCTCAAGCCGATTGCCGAGCGCGAATCCGCCGATGCCATCGTGGCGCGCCTGCGCGTCAAGCTCGCCAAGGAACCCGGCGCGAGCCTGTTCCTGACCTCGGTGCAGGACATCCGCATTGGCGGGCGCCAGAGCAGCTCGGCCTACCAGTTCACGCTGCAGTCGGACGATCTCGACGTATTGCGCGAGTGGGAGCCCAAGGTGCGCGCGGCCATCTCCAACCTCAAGGGGCTGGAAGACGTCGACACCGACACCAACGACAAGGGCTTGCAGACCTCGGTGATCATCGACCGCGACACCGCGTCCAAGCTCGGCGTCTCCGCGCAGCAGATCGATGCGGTGCTCAACGATGCCTTCGGCCAGCGCCTGGTGTCCACCATCTACAATCCGCTCAACCAGTACCGGGTGGTGATGGAGCTCAGCCCCGAGTACCTGGAAGGCCCGCATGCGCTCCAGGATATCTATGTGGTCACTGGCGGCGGCAAGCGGGTGCCGCTGTCGGCCTTCGCGCACTTCGCGCCCACCAGCACGCCGCTGGGCGTCAATCACCAGGGCCAGTTCGCGGCCTCCACCATCTCCTTCAACCTGGCCGAGGGCGTCTCGCTATCGCAGGCGACCAACATGGTCAAGGATGCGATGGCGCGCATTGGCGTGCCAGAAACGCTGCAGGCCAACTTCCAGGGCAGCGCCAAGGCCTTCCAGGATTCGCTCAAGAGCCAGCCGCTGCTGATCCTGGCCGCGCTGATCACCATCTATATCGTGCTCGGCATGCTGTACGAGAGCTATGTGCATCCGCTCACCATCCTGTCCACGCTGCCGTCGGCCGGCGTGGGCGCGCTGCTGGCGCTGCTGGCCTCGGGCACGGACTTCAGCATCATCGCGCTGATTGGCGTGATCCTGTTGATCGGCATCGTCAAGAAGAACGCCATCATGATGATCGACTTCGCCATCGACGCCGAGCGGCGCGAGGGCCTGTCGCCGCATGACGCCATCTACCGCGCCTGCCTGCTGCGTTTCCGCCCGATCCTGATGACCACCATGGCCGCCCTGCTGGGCGCGATACCCCTGGCGATCGGCCACGGCGATGGCGCCGAGCTGCGCGCGCCGCTGGGCATCTCCATCGTCGGCGGGCTGGTGGTCAGCCAGTTGCTGACGCTGTACACGACGCCCGTGGTGTACCTGACGCTGGACCGCTGGCGCCTGAAGGTGAAAGCCTGGCGCCAGCGCCGCTCCGCCGTGCCTCCAGCCACGGTCAGCCTCGAACCCTGAATGCGATCCATGAACGCTTTTCTTCGCCCCCCTGCCCTCTCCGTCCCCGCGACCGTGCTGACGGTAGCCTGCGCCCTGCTGTTGGGCGGCTGCGCCGTGGGTCCCGACTACAAGCGGCCGGACGCGCCCACCACCCCGGCCTTCAAGGAAGCACCCGCCGACACCTCGCAGTGGGGCACGTGGAAACCGGCCGAGCCGCAGGATGCCAGCGCGCGCAGCAACTGGTGGGCGGTGTTCAGCGATCCGGCACTCGACACGCTGATGTCGCAGGTGCAGGTATCCAACCAGAACATCAAGGCGGCCGAGGCGCAGTACCGGCAAGCGCTGGCCGCGCTGCAATCGGCGCGCGCCGGCTACTTCCCCACGGTGGGCGCATCGGCCGGGCTGAGCCGCGCGAGCGGCAGCAGCGGCCTGATCGGCAACAGCCAGAACGCCACGCTGTCGGCCAGCTGGGAAATCGATGTGTGGGGCCGCGTGCGCAGGCAGGTGGAGAGCAGCGAAGCCAACGCGCAGGCCAGCCAGTCCGACCTGGCTTCGACCTTGCTGTCGACCCAGTCCACGCTGGCGCAGAGCTATTTCCTGCTGCGCATCGCCGACCAGCAGAAGGCCTTGCTTGACCGCACCGTAGTCGACTACGAGAAGTCACTGCAACTGGTACGCAACCAGTACGCAGCCGGCACCGCCCAGCGCTCCGACGTGCTGCAATCCGAGACCCAGCTCAAATCCGCGCAGGCGCAGCAGATCGATATCCAGATCACGCGCGCGCAGCTCGAGCACGCCATCGCCATCCTGACTGGCAAGCCACCGGCCGACCTCTCCATCGCGCCGCAGGACTATGCCGCCGCCGTGCCGCGCGTGCCTATCGCGGTGCCGTCGGCGCTGCTGGAACGCCGGCCCGATATCGGCGCGGCCGAGCGCCGCATGGCCGCGGCCAACGCACAGATTGGCGTAGCCCAGGCGGCTTATTACCCGACGCTGTCGCTGTCGGCCACCGGCGGGCTTTCCGCCGCCACGCTGGCGCGCTGGCTGTCGCTGCCGGACCGCGTGTGGTCGATCGGCCCGGCGCTGGCCGGCACGCTGTTTGACGGTGGCCTGCGCAGCGCGGCCAAGGCGCAGGCGGTGGCGGCCTACGACCAGACCGTGGCCAACTACCGCCAGACGGTGCTCGCCGCGTTCCAGGAGGTCGAGGACAACCTGGCCGGCGCGCGACTGCTGGAGCAGGAAGGCATGGTGCAGAACGACGCGCTGCGTTCGGCGCGCGATGCGCTGGCCCTGGTCAACAACCGTTACCGCGCTGGCACCGCCAGCCTGCTGGACGTACTGACCGCGCAGACCACCGCCTACACGGCGGAGCGCACCTACTTGACCATCGTAGGCCGCCAGTACACGACCAGCGCGGTGTTGATCAAGGCGCTGGGCGGCGGTTGGCATATCGAGACGGATAGCGCGTCGAATACCGCGCCGGCTGGCACAGCGCCCGGCGGCTCGGCAACGCAATAGCAGATCGCAAATAGCAAATAGCAGAGAGTGGCGGGAGCCTTCGCGCCGCCCTATGCCGGCGCGAAGCGCACCCGCACCAGCAGGCCCCTGCCCTGCGCACCATCCAGCAGCGCCAGCGACGCGCCATGCGCCACTGCAATGTCGCGCACGATGGTCAGGCCAAGCCCCGAGCCAGTGGGAGCCGCCTCACCGGGCGCCTTCAAACCCGCCGCCTTGCCGCGGTAAAACGGCTCCAGCACCGCCGCGCGTTCCGCGGCGGGAATGCCGGGGCCGTCGTCCTCCACTTCCAGTACCACCGCCTCGCCCGCGCGCAAGACACGCGCCGTGACCATGCCGCCCGATGGCGTATAGCGCAGCGCGTTGTCGACCAGGTTGGTCACCAGTTCGTGCAGCAGATCGGTGCCGCGCACTGGCTGCGCGCCCTCGCCTTCGAAGCCCAGGTCGATGCGGCGCGCACGCGCGGCGGGCGTGAGCTCAAGGCAGACCTCCCTCACCAACGCCGCGAGGTCCAGCGCGCGCGGCGCCTCGGCCCCGCCGTGCGCGGCGCGCGCCATCGACAGCAGGCGCTCGGCCAGCGCGGCCATGCGCGCGGTGCTGTCGGCCAGGCCCTGCGCGATGCGCCGCTGCTCGTCGGGATCGCGCTCGCGCGCGGCCAGCTGGGCCTGCGTGTGCAGCACGGCTAGCGGCGTGCGCAGCTGGTGCGCCGCGTCGGCGATAAAGCGGCGCTGTGCGGCGAGCACCTGTTCCAGCCGCGCCATGTAGCCGTTCATGGCCTCCACCAGCGGCGCGGTCTCGCGCGGGGCGCTGTCGAGCGGCAGCGGCGTGGTGGCGCCGGGCTGGCGTTGCGCCACGGCTTCGCGTAGCGCATCGAGCGGCGCCAGCGCGCGCCGCGTGAACAGCCAGATCACCAGCACCGCGGCCAGCACCAGCATCAGCTGGCCCCACAGCACATCGAACAGGATGTTGCGCGTCAACGCCTGGCGTGAGTCCAGCGTCTCGCCCACCTCGATCAAGGCCATGCCGCCGCGCGTGCCGCTGGCGTCCATCACCGGCTGGCGCAGCGCGGCGATGCGGATCGGCTGGCCGCGATAGGTGCGATCGTAGAAGCTCACCAGTGCGGGATACAGCTTGGTGCGCGGCTGGCTGGCGTCGAATGGCGGCAGGTCGTCGTAGCCCGAGACGAACTCGCCATGCACGCCGCTGACGCGGTAGAACATGGTGGCGTTCATGCCCACCTCGAAGGTATCGAGCGAGATATACGGCACGTCCACGCGCACGCCTTCGGGGGTCAGCGTGATGCGCTCGGAGATATTGCGCGCCGATGCCAGCAAGGTACGGTCATAGGCCTGGTCGGCGGATTCCAGCGCATTGGAGTAAGCCACCACGCCGTACGCGGCCTGCAGCGCCAGCATGGGCGGGATCAGCCACCACAGCAGGCGTGCGCGCAGGCTGGCGGCGCGCTTGCGCGGCTCAGCCAACGCTGGGCTCCAGCACGTAGCCCAGCCCGCGCAAGGTCACGATGGCGGCGCCGGAGCCTTCGAGCTTGCGGCGCAGGCGATGCACGTAGACCTCGATCACATCCGGCTGGGTGTCGTCGGCCAGGGTGAAGATGCTGGCGTAGATGCGGTCCTTGCTGACGGTCTTGCCGGGCGGCGTCATCAGGATCTCCAGCACCGCATGCTCGCGCGGCGTCAGCGCCAGCGGCACGCCGCCCACCTGGAAATGGCGCGACACCGTATCGAACCCCAGGCCGCCGCACACCACCAGCGGCGCCTCGGTCTGGCGCGCGCGGCGCAGCAGCGCCTTCACGCGCGCCTCGAACTCGGCCAGGTCGAAGGGCTTGGCCATATAGTCGTCGGCACCCAGGTCCAGGCCCTTGACCCGGTCGCCTACTTCGCCGCGCGCGGTCAGGATCATCACCGGCACGCGGCAGCCGCGAGCGCGCAGGCGCGCGAGCAGGTCCAGGCCGTCGCGGTCGGGCAGGGTCAGGTCCAGCAGCACCAGCGCGTAGTCACTGCCGGCCCCGCCCGCGCTGCCGGCGTGCGTGCTGAACAGCAAGGATTCCGCACTGGCCGCGTCGGCCGCGCGCTCCACGGTGAAATGCAGCGCGCGCAGCGCTTGCATCACCCAGGTGGCCAGTTCATCGTGGTCCTCGACCAGCAGTACTCTCATGGAAGGGTGTTCTCCTGCTTCTTGGCGGCGTTTTGTTATGCCTGATTTTCGCATTGGCGGCCAGCGGATTTGTTTGGGATTTCCCGGTAAGCTGTCTGCCGTCCACTCACCCCCCGAGGAGAATCGATGCGCCACGTCCTGGCCGCCCTGCGCTTTGCCTGCGCGGCGCTTGCCCTCGCCGCCGCCTGCGTGCGGCCGGCGGCCGCAGCGCCGGAATGCATCGTGCCCGCCAAGCCCGGCGGCGGCTTCGACCTGACCTGCAAGCTGGCGCAGCGCGCGCTGCTCGAAGCCGGGTTCACCGAGCAGCCGATGCGGCTGGCCTACGTGCCGGGCGGCATCGGCGCGGTGGCCTACAACAGCATCGTGGCGCAACGCCCCGCCGAGCCCGACACCATCGTCGCCTTTTCAGACGGCTCCCTCCTGGCGCTGGCCCAAGGCAAGTTCGGCAAGTACGGCGCGGCGGACGTGCGCTGGGTGGGTGCGCTCGGCACCGATTATGGCGTGATAGCGGTACGCGCCGATTCGCCCTTCAAGACCCTGAAGGACCTGGTGGCCGCGCTCAGGTCGGATCCGGACCAGGTACTGTTCGGGGCCGGCGGCACCATCGGCAACCAGGACTGGATGAAGGCCGCGCTGGTGGCGCGGCAGGCCGGCGTGGGCTACAAGCGCATGCGCTTCGTGGGTTTCGAGGGTGGCGGCGAGGCCTTCACGGCACTGCAGGGCGGGCACGTCCAGGCGGTGTCCGGCGACGCATCGGAGGCCGCCATGCAGCTCGGCGCGGGCGGCATCCGCATCCTGGCCGTGCTGGCGGCGCAGCGCCTGCCCGGCAGGCTGGCCAGCGTGCCCACCGCGCGCGAGCAGGGCTTCGACATCGTCTGGCCCATCCTGCGCGGCTTCTACATGGGCCCCAAGGTTGCGCAGGCCGACTACCAGCGCTGGGCCAGCCGCTTCGAACGCCTGCAGGCCAGCCCGGCATTCGCCCGGCTGCGCGCGGAGCAGGGCCTGTTCCCGGCCGACCTGGGCGGCGCTGACCTGGATACCTATGTGCAGCGAACGGTGCAGCGCTATAGCACGCTGGCCAAGGAATTCGGGCTGACCCGATAGATCCGATAGATCCGATGCTTGCCAACATCGGCTACGGCCGGGCGGGCACCTCCGGACGCGGCAGCGTCTGCTTGCTCACCCGCTCCTTGAGCCAGGTGGCGGCCTTGCCGAGTGGCCGCTGCTTGTGCCACACCAGCTCCATCGCCACCGGCCAGTCCTGGTCGTCGAACTCCAGCGCGGGCGACACCAGTTGCGTGCCCGCCGGCGAGTTGGCCGCCACGTGCCAGGGCACGAAGGCCCAGCCCAGCCGGCGCTTGACCAGCTCAACGATGACCCACTGGCTCTCCACCCACCAGACTTCGGCGGCCACGCGCAGCCGCATTTTTTCCTCGCTATCGGTGCGGGTGGCCACCATCAGCTGCCGGTAGCGCTTCAGTTCCTCCCAGCCCACGCGCTGGTCCGCAAGCGGATGGTCGGGGGCACAGATGATCCGCATCGGCACCCAGCCCAGCGCGCGGAAACCCAGCTCCGGCGGAAACCCAGCTCCGGCGGAAGCACCTCCTGGCGCCACATGATTCCCAGGTCGGCGCAGCGCTCCAGCACCAGCCGGCTGACGTCTTCCATCAAGGGAAACAGCAACTCCAGCTCCACCGCCGGGAAGCGCGCGGAAAACTCCTCCAGCATCACGCCGAGGGTTTCCTCCGGATAGAGTTCGTCCACCRCCAGCACCAGGCGGCTCTCCACGCCCTCGCCCAAGCTCTTGGCCACGCCACGGAAATGCTCGCAACGCTCCAGGATCACGCGCGCCTCGGCCAGCAAGCGTTCGCCCGCGGCGGTCAGGGTGGGATAGCGCCCGCCGCGGTCGAACAGCTGGTTGCCCAGGTCGATCTCGAGATTGGACACGGCAGCGCTGACAACCGACTGGGCTTTGCCCAGCCGGCGCGCGGCTGCGGAGAAAGAGCCACATTCGGCGGCCGCGGCAAAGGCCTGTAGTTGTTCGAGCGAGAGGCTCATGTCGATTCCTTGGGACGGGCCGTTGCCCATCCATCGTTTTTAGCGATAGAACCTAACTTTACCATCCCAGAATACTCGATAGAATGCCCTCTATTCACACGCCAGACAGGAAGTATCATGCGCAGCACCAAGGACAGGATTCGTCACACCATCGGCTTTGAAGTGATCGGCTTGCTGATTGTCGCGCCCGTGGGCAGCTGGGTCTTTGGCTTTGCCCTGCACCAGATCGGCATCCTCGCCGTGGTGGCATCGTTGATCGCCGCCGGCTGGAACTACCTCTACAACGTGCTGTTCGACAAGGCCATGCTGCGGTTCACCGGGCAGCTGCGCAAGCCGGTGGCCGTGCGGGTGCTCCACGCCATCCTGTTCGAACTGGGCCTGCTGGTGGTGTTCCTGCCGATGGTGGCGTGGTATCTCGACATGAGTCTCTTCGATGCCTTCATCATGGACATCGCCCTGGCAGCCTTCTACGTGGTCTATGCGTTCGTCTACAACTGGGCCTACGACACGGTGTTCCCGGTGGCCAACGCCGGGCAAGGCGGAAAGACTGGGAAGGCCGGAAAGGCCGTCGTAAAGTCTGCCTGCTGACCCTTAGCGTAAAAAAGCAAAAGCGGATGCCGATGGCATCCGCTTTTTGTTTTGTGGCGGGCCGCTTGGCGCTGCGCCCCGCTGCTGTTTGCTTACCGGCGTTCGGGCGTCGCCACGTTGCCAACCACACCGCCCAGCGCCGCGCCACCGATGGTGGCCGCCGGGCCGCCGATCAGTGCCGCGCCGGCCACGCCGCCAACACCCGCGCCGATGGCGGTATTGCGCTGCTTGGGCGTCATGTCGGCGCAGCCCGCCACGCTCAGCAGGGTGGCAAGCAGGATAGACAGGGTTACGGTACGCATGATGAGGCTCCTTTTGGGATTTGTTTTGCGCCTGGCAATGCACCCAGGCATCGTTGTCGCGTTTACCGCAAGGTCCATGCTTTGCGGCAGGTACTTTCACTATGGGGCCCGCGGACGCTCCGCGGAACGGGGGCTTGGCCGAACATCGTGTCAGCGGATTCCCACAAATCCCGTGCTCAGGACGTGCATGCGGCGCTTGCTTGCGGGTTTCCCCGCACGCCGCCGATCTTGAAGCCCTCACGCATTTAGTTATACTCTATAACAATATTGCCAGTGGCCGCCGGCTCCGCATGGAGCACCCGCGCGGCCCGGGAATTCCATAACAAGCCGTGGAGACAACACCATGAAGATCGCGATCGCCGGTGGCGGCATCGGCGGCCTGACGCTGGCACTGCTTTGCCACCGGCACGGCATCGAGGCCGAGGTCTGGGAAGCCAGCGAGACGCTGCGCCCGCTCGGCGTGGGCATCAACCTGCTGCCGCACGCGGTGCGCGAGCTGTCCGAGCTGGGGTTGCACGATGCACTGGCCGAGCTGGCGGTGCAGACCTCGTCCCTGTCCTACTACAACAAGCTTGGCCAGCGCATCTGGCACGAGCCGCGCGGGCGCGCGGCGGGCTACGGCCAGCCGCAGTTCTCCATCCATCGCGGCGAATTCCAGATGCTGCTCTACCGCACCGTGGTGGAGCGCCTGGGCGCCGAGCGCGTGCATGCCGGCCATACGTTTGAAGCGGTCGCGAGCACTGGCGCGCGCGCGGGCGATCCCGTGGAGTTCACGCTGCGCCGGCGCAGCGACGACGCGCAAGTCACGGCGCGGGCCGATGTGCTGGTGGGTGCCGATGGCATTCACTCCGCCGTGCGCCGCCACTTCTATCCGCAGGGCGACGCGCCGCGCTTCTCGCGCCGCACGCTGTGGCGCGCCGTCACCGAGGCGCCGCCGTACCTGGATGGCAGCTCGATGTTCATGGCGGGCCACCAGGACCAGAAGTTCGTGGCCTACCCGATCTCCGAGCCGCTGCGCCGCCAGGGGCGCTCGCTGGTCAACTGGATTGCCGAGCTGCGCGTGCCCGACAGCGCGCCGGATACCCCGCCGCGCAGCGACTGGAACAAGCAGGTCGACAAGTCCGTGTTCCGCGAAGCCTTTGCGAACTGGCGCTGGGACTGGATCGACATCCCCGCGCTGATCGACGGCGCGCAGGCCATCTACGAATTCCCCATGGTCGACAAGGACACGCTGCCGCGCTGGACTTTCGACCGCGTGACGCTGCTGGGCGACGCCGCCCACCCGATGTACCCGATCGGCTCCAACGGCAGCGCGCAGGCCATCCTCGATGCGCGCTACCTGATGGACAGCCTCCTGGCCAACGGCGCGCCGCGCGACGCCTCCGGCACCGGCCATGCGCTGCGCGAGTACGAAGCGGAACGGCTTCCGCGCACCGCGGCCATCGTGCTGCGCAACCGCATGAACGGGCCCGAGCAGGTCATGCAACTGGCCGAGCAGCGCGCGCCGCAGGGTTTCAGCGATATCGAAACCGTGATCCCGCGCACCGAGCTCGAAGCGATCGCGCTGCGCTACAAGCAGCTCGCCGGCTTCGACCGGCAATCGCTGCAGGCGCCGCCGCGCTAAGCGGGCCGCGCGCCTCTGTGCTTGCGCCAGTCCGTCGTATCATGCCCCCCGACCGGCCCTGAGAAGCCGGCGCTATTCGAAGAAAAGGAGACATCGTGCCGCGCCCCAGCCCTACACGCCCTACACGCCTTACCCGCCTTACCCGCCTTGCCACGCCCGCCAGCCGCCTTGCGCTCGCCGTCACCGCCAGCCTAGCCGCCGCGCTTGGCGCCGCGCCCGCGCTTGCCGACGTGACGGTCGGCGTCAGCATCGCGTCGACCGGCCCCTCGGCCTCGCTCGGCATCCCGCAGAAGAACAGCATGCCCTTGCTGCCGGAGACCATCGCCGGCGAGAAAATCCGCTACATCGTGCTGGACGACGGCTCCGATCCCACCCAGGCCACCAAGGTGGCGCGCCGCTTCGTCAGCGAGGACAAGGTCGACATCATCCTCGGCTCGTCGGCGGTGGCGCCGTCGATCGCGATTGCCGAAGTCGCCGACGAGAGCCAGACCGTGCAGCTGGCCTTCTCGCCGATCGAGCTCAAGCCCGGCCGCGGCGAATGGACGTATCGCCTGGCCCAGCCGGTCAAGCTGATGGCCGAGGCCGTGGCGGATGCGGCGCACGCCAGAGGCATCAAGACCATCGCCTTCATCGGCTTTGCCGACGCCTACGGCGAGACCTGGCTCAAGGAGTTCACCACCGCCGCCACCGCGCGCGGCATGCGCCTGGTGGCCACCGAACGCTATGCGCGCTCGGACACCAGCGTGACCGCGCAGACGCTCAAGCTGATCGCCGCCCACCCCGACGCGGTGCTGATCGCCGGTGCCGGCACCGGCGCGGCCCTGCCGCACACCACGCTGCGCGAGCGCGGGTACGCGGGCCCGGTCTACCACACGCATGGCGCGGCCACCAAGGACCTGATCCGCATCGGCGGCAAAGCCGTCAACGGCTCCATCCTGCCCGCGGGGCCGGTGATCGTGGCCGAGCAGCTGCCGGACAGCGCCGCCACCAAGAAGCCGGGGCTGGACTACGTGGGCCGCTACGAGAAGCAGTACGGCCCCGACACCCGCACCCAGTTCGGCGCCCACCCCTACGATGCGGGCCTGGTGCTGCAACGCATCGTGCCGGTGGCGCTCAAGCAGGCCAAGCCGGGCACACCGGCATTCCGCCGCGCGCTCAAGACCGCGCTGGAGAGCGAGCGCAATATCGTGGTGTCGCACGGCGTGCTGAACTACACCGCGCAGGATCATTTCGGCTTTGACACCCGCGGCCGCGTGATGCTGACCATCGACAATGGCAACTGGAAGCTGCTGAAATGACCGCGCCCGCCGCGCCCTTTGCCATCGCCGCCCTGCCCACACCCACGCTGGAGCACGTGGCGGACTTCAGCTTCCGGCTGGCGCCGGTCACCGAGGTGGGTGCGAGCGCGCTGGGCAACCGGCGGGTCATCCCCATTCTCGACGGCGTCGTTTCCGGGCCGCGCCTGCAAGGGCGCATCCTGCCCGGCGGCGCGGACTTCCAGCTGGTGCGCCACGACGCCGGCAACGGCATCGTCGTGGCCGACATCGAGGCCCGCTATGTGCTGGAGACCGACGACGGCGCGCGCATCTACATCGTCAACGCCGGCGTGCGCAGCGGCCCCGCCGAGCTGATTACGCGCTTGGCCGGCGGCGAGATCGTCGACCCGCGCCTGATCTATTTCCGCACCGCGCCCCGCTTCGAGACGGCGGCGCCCGGCTACGACTGGCTCATGCAGCACCTGTTTGTCGCCACCGGCGCCCGCTATCCGGACCGGGTGGAAATGCGGTATTTTCGCGTCGTATAGGCGGCCCGGTTTTTCAGGCCGCCATCGCCCCCCACATCCATCGACCGACGCCAAGGCCTCATGACCACAGCAAAGGCGCGAGCGCGGCGCAGCCGCGACGCCCTCGCCCCCGATCCCGCCGGCGCCAGCCAGGCAGCCGATGCGCCCGGCGGATTCGACCCGCATATCGCCAACGTCGACTACGGCGTGCTGGACGGCCTGGTCGGCTACGCCATCCGCCGCGCGCAGATCCGTATCTACGAAGACTTCGTGCAATCGCTGGCGCAGTGGAACATCACGCCGCCGCGCTTCTCCGCGCTCGTGATCGTCTCGCGCAATCCGCTGCTCAAGCTGACCGAGCTGGCCAGCATCCTGGGCATCGCGCGCTCGGGCGCGGTGCTGCTGGTCGACGCGCTGGAAGACATGAAGCTGGTGGCGCGCCGCCCGGCGCCGCACGATCGCCGCGCCTACAGCCTGGTGCTGACCCCGGCGGGACGGCGCACGCTGGAAGCGGCCACCGCCGCGGTGTGCGCGCACGATGCGCGCGTCGCGGGGGCATTGTCGGCGCAGGAACAAGACACGCTGCGCACGCTGCTCGGAAAGCTCGCGCCGCCGCAGCCGATCGGCGCGGGCCACTTGGCCCATTCGGCTCATTCGGCTCATTCGGCAGATCCCATAAACGCCGCAGAAGACTAGACAGGTTTTCTGCGGAAAAACCTGCGGAAATCGAATGGCGGCGTCATCCGCGCCCAGGCCCGTGCGTTAACATGGGCACCATGCCGAATCGCCCTTCCCCCATTCTTCACAGCCTGCTGCCGCTTTGCGCCGCCGGGCTGCTGTGCATCAGCGGCGTGAGCACCGCCGCCGCCAAGACCCCCGTTCACAAGACCAAGGCCACCCACGCCGCGGCCGAGTCCGCCGAACCGCGCTCAGGCCTGCCAGGCAGCGTAACGGCCGCGCTCAAGCGCGCGCATGTGCCCGCCTCGGCCACCAGCTTCTACGTGATCAAGGTCGGCGCGCAGGCACCCCGCGCAAGCTGGAACGCGCAAACGCCGATGAACCCGGCTTCCACCATGAAGCTGGTCACCACCTTCGCCGGGCTCCAGCTGCTTGGCCCCGGCTACCGCTGGCAGACCGCGCTGTACGCCGACAACCAGCCAGGCGCCGACGGCACCGTCAACGGCAACGTCTACCTGCGCGGCTATGGAGACCCCAAGCTGGTGCCGGAAGAAATGGCCAAGCTGGTCAACAGCGCCCGCACCGCGGGCGCCACCACCATCAACGGCGACCTGGTGCTGGACCGCAGCTACTTCGATTCCGCCATCGACAAGGGCGCCACCATCGATGGCGAAACCCAGCGCGCCTACAACGTCAGCCCCGACGCGCTGCTCTACGCCTTCAAGACGCTGTCGTTTACCATCACGCCCGACCCGGCCAACCAGTCGGTCGCGGTATCGGTCACGCCCGCGCTGGCGCAGCTCAAGCTCGACAACCGCCTGGCGCTGTCCCACGGCAAGTGCGGCGACTGGTCGGCACGCGCGCGCCCCGCCGTCACGCCACAGCCCGACGGCACCGTGCTGGCCTCCTTCGACGGCAGCTACGCCGCCGACTGCGGCGAACACGTGGTCAACATCGCCACGCTCTCGCACAACGAATTCACCTGGGGCGGCTTTGTCGCCGAATGGCAACTGGCCGGCGGCCGCTTCACCCACCAGCCAGCCCTGCGCATGGGCCGCGCCCCGCGCAACGCCTTCCTGCTGGCACGCCACTACGGCCAGCCCCTGTCGGAAATCGTGCGCGACATCAACAAGTTCTCGAACAATGTGATGGCCCGCCAGCTTTACCTGACCATCGGCGCGGAGATGGATCGCAGCGGCCCGGCCAGCACCACCCGCTCGGCCAAGGTGGTGCAGCGCTGGCTGGCGCGCCAGGGGCTGGACATGCCCGGCCTGGTACTGGACAACGGCTCCGGACTATCGCGTGAAGAACGCATCAGTGCCTACGATATGTCGCGGCTGCTGCAGCAAGCGCTGGCCAGTGAAGTCGGCCCGGTGCTGATCGATTCGCTGCCGATCCTCGGCGTGGACGGCACGCTGCGCAACCGCCTGACGCGCGCCGGCGCGGCCGGCAATGCCTACATGAAAACGGGAACGTTGAATGACGTCCGGGCGCTGGCCGGCTATGTCGATGCGCTGAACGGCGACCGCTATGTGGTGGTCAGCTACATCAACCACGCCAACGCAGCACAAGCCCGCGAAGCCCACGACGCCCTGTTGCAATGGGTGTATCAGGGCGCACCCTGAGTGGCGTGATACTGGCAGCCGGTACGGAAGCAGGAAGAGCTCGCGCCCTTGCAAGCGCCCGCCCTCTCCCCCGGCCCCTCTCCCACAAGTGGGAGAGGGGCGCCAACCAGCAGCAAGATCAACCACTGTGGTAGCCGTGATTCCCGCCCCTTCGGGCGGGAATCACCCACGGCGATGCGAAGCGAGCCGTGGAGGTGTTCAGAGGCCGTATGGGTGTACGAATCAACCACATGGGTAACAAACGAGTTCACTCACATGGGTAACACTTTGATTGTCAGGTAGTGCTGCTTCGCCTGGCGTTCATCAATCAATCCTATGGCAATGGGGCCGAAGTGCACACGCCATATCCCATCGGCAACTG